>NZ_QYUK01000011.1:4027142-4330000 GCF_003590945.1 Oleomonas cavernae
TGCGCGACCTCACCCATGTCTGGTTCGGCCGCATCATGGGCGAGGTGCCGATGGAATTCGTGCGCAGCGCCGATGACCCGTCTCTGGTTACCACCCGCTACGCCCTGGACCGGCAAGGCCTGGAACTGCTCGCGTTCGGTCTGTTCGCCACGCTGGCGGTGGTTCTGCTGATCCAGATCCCGCTGGTGATCAGCCGCAGCCTGCAGCGCGCCCGGCAGGTGCGGATGCTGGGCGGGCGGCCCCTGCGCCTGCGCCCGACCGTCCTGCTCAACGAGCGTCGCGGCACCAGCCGCCTGCTCGGGGAATATCCCCTGACCGTGCGCGACCAGAGCAGGCAATGGATCTTCCTCATCGAACCGGTCGAGCATCGGGGCGGCGAGCCCCGGGTCTATCTGGACGAAGCCCTGCGGCGGCTGGACCTGAGCCGCGCGGAACGGCGCTTGCTCGCCGCGGCCGCGCGCTGATAGGCTTGGCCCATGGATCTGCATCGGCAAACGGCGGTCGCCCGGCAAGGCGGCCGAATTAACAACCCGGCCTGAACGCCAGGCCGGGTTCGTCGCCGTTTCGTTCAGATCCGGCATCGCCAATCGATGCCCCGCCACAAGGATTGTGGAAACCATGCCCGCCACCCTGAATCTGGCCACCCTGCATCTGGTCTGCGGCAAGATCGCCGCGGGCAAATCCACCCTTTGCGCCCGCCTGTCGGCCATGCCCGGCACCGTCCTGATCAGCGAGGATCACTGGCTGGCCCGGCTCTATCCCGGCGAGCAAGCCTCGGTCGCCGACTATGTCCGCAACGCCGCGCGCCTGCGCTCGGTCATGGGCGGCCATGTCGAGACCCTGCTGCGGGCCGGCCTGTCGGTGGTGCTCGACTTCCCCGCCAACACCCTGGCCAACCGGCAATGGATGCGCAGCATCTTCGAGGCGGCCGGAGCCGACCACCAGCTGCACTATCTCGATGTCCCCGATGCCGTGTGCAAGGCTCGGCTCAAGGCCCGCAACCTGGCCGGCGCGCATGACTTCGCCGCCAGCGAGGCGGAATTCGACCTGATCACCAGCTACTTCGTCGCCCCCACCGCCGCGGAAGGCTTCAACTTGGCAATCTTGGAGAATTAGGCAAGAATGGCGGCCAACCGGGATATCCGTGGCCGGGCGCCTTCCGGTAATATCGGCAAATCCTCGCCCTCAGGAGCATTGCCGTGACCGGTGCGAACGAACTGGCCGCCCTGATCGGGCAATACACCGATCAGGACGGCGTTGCCGCGACCGCGATCCCCCGCGTCTCGCTGATCCGGGCCTCGCGGCCTAGCGCGCCGATCCATGCCCTGCAGGAACCGGCCCTGTGCATTGTCGCTCAGGCCGCAAGCAGGTCATCCTGGGCGACCAGGTCCATTTCTATGGCGGGCGAAGTTCCTGGTCGTGTCGGTCGACGTGCCCGTGGTCGGCCAGGTGATCGAAGCGACGCCGGCGCAGCCCTACCTGTGTTTCCGCCTCGATCTCGACGCCGGCATGCTGGGGGCGATGATGATGGAACTGGGCCTGGACCGGGCCGCCGCCGGCGACACGCCGGGCACCAGCCTGGCGCTGAGCGACGTCACCCCTGAACTGCTGGACGCGGCGATCCGCCTGGTGCGCCTGCTGGCCAACCCGCGCGACATCCCGGTCCTGGCGCCCCTGGCCGAGCGGGAAATCCTCTATCGCCTGTTCCTCGGCGACCAGGGCCCGCGCCTGTGCCAGATCGCCAAGACCGAAAGCAAGCTGCAGCAGGTGAACCGGGCGATCGGCTGGATCAAGCGCCATTTCAGCGAGGCCATCCGCATCGAAGACGTCGCCGCCCAGGCCCGCATGAGCCCCTCGGCATTACACCTGCATTTCAAGGCGGTCACCTCGATGAGCCCGCTGCAATACCAGAAGCAGTTGCGCCTGCAGGAGGCGCGCCGCCTGATGCTGGGCCAGGCCATGGATGCGGCCACCGCCGGCTTCAACGTGGGCTATGAAAGCCCGTCCCAGTTCAGCCGCGAATACAGCCGCCTGTTCGGCGCCCCGCCCCTGCGCGACATGGCCCGCCTGCGCGCCGTGCCCGATGCTGGGGTACCGGTCTGAACCCTGCCGCCCGCACTTTGGAGGATCGGGCAAGAACGGTGTAGCCCTGGTCTAACGCTTGCCTGGAGGATCGGGCAATAATCGTCCCTGTCACCGCGACGGACCGTCCGCCGCCGGATCGCAGCAAGGGACCCGACCATGTCGAGCATCGAGGGAAAAGTCATCGCCATCACCGGGGCCAGCAGCGGCATCGGCGAAGCCGCCGCCCGTGAACTGGCGCGCCGCGGCGCCCATGTCGTGCTGGGTGCCCGGCGCACCGACCGGTTGGAGAGCCTGGCGGCCGAGATCAGCGCGGCCGGCGGCTCGGCCCGCTTCCGGGCGCTGGACGTCACCAGCCGCGCCGACACCGAGGCCTTCATCGGCTTTGCCGTTGAGTCCTTCGGCCAGGTCGACGTCATCGTCAACAATGCCGGGTCATGCCCCTGTCGCGCTTGAGCGAACTCAAGGTCGAGGAATGGGAGCGGATGATCGACGTGAACATCCGCGGCGTGCTGAACGGCATCGCCGCAGGCCTGCCGGTGATGAAGGCCCAGGGCTGGGGCCAGTTCATCAATGTCGCCTCGATCGGCGCCCATCGGGTGGTGCCCACCGCGGCGATCTATTGCGCCACCAAATACGCCGTCTGGGCGATTTCCGACGGCCTGCGCCAGGAAAACGACGACATCCGCGTCACCACCATCTCGCCCGGCGTCACCACCTCGGAACTGGCCGATTCGATCACCGATCCCGGCGCGCGCGCCGCCATGCAGGAATACCGCAAGATCGCGATCGGCCCCGACGCCATCGCCCGCGCCATTGCCTTTGCCGTCGAACAGCCGGCCGATGTCGACGTCAACGAGATCATCGTCCGCCCCACCGCCGGCCTCAATTGACCCCCCAAGACCCATGAGGATTTCGACCATGCCCCAACCGATCAATCTCGCCTTTGTCCGGGCCAAGGCCGGCCAGGCTGAGGAACTGGGCCGCCGCCTGCACGCCCTGGCCCAGCCCCCGCACCGGGCGGCCAGCAGCCCGGACTTCGATATCCGCCGCTCGGCCAAGGATCCGCAGCTGTGGCTGGTCGCCCGTCATTCGACACCGTCCGACCTGCACAGCTTCATCAGCGAGGCGCCGGCCCTGATCGACGTCTCGGTTCCTTTCGAGGTCTCGATGAGCACCTGAAAAGACCGCGGGGCGGCGCCAGCCCCGCCCTGGCGTCAATTCTGCCATCGCCCCGTCGACGGCGGACTGGCCATGCCTTACCTATAGGGGCGGAAAGAGCCCGAGGAACGCATGGATATCGCCGTCAAGCATCGCCGCACGATCATCGACCGCAAGGAGCTGGTCGAGACGCTTGATGCCATGGCCGCCGAGAAACTGGGCAACGCCGCCACGCGCATCCGCCTGGTGCAGATCTTCAAGGCCGCCCTGGCCGCCGGCCGGGCCGAATGCCGCCGCCGCCTGGAAGCGACCGAGGCGAC
The DNA here is from genome assembly GCF_003590945.1 of Oleomonas cavernae. Taxonomy (NCBI): domain Bacteria; kingdom Pseudomonadati; phylum Pseudomonadota; class Alphaproteobacteria; order Acetobacterales; family Acetobacteraceae; genus Oleomonas; species Oleomonas cavernae. The sequence goes on from NZ_QYUK01000011.1 coordinate 4,030,706, forward strand.
CGGCCGCGAGACCGCCGCCGGCCTGTGCTTCCTGGTCGACCAGATCATCCGCACCCTGCACGACTTCACCGTCGGCCATTTCTATCCGATCGTGAACCCGACGGCGGGCGAGCGCCTGGACCTGATCGCCCTGGGCGGCTATGGCCGGGGCGAGCTGGCGCCGGGTTCGGACGTCGACCTCCTGTTCCTGCTGCCCTACAAGGAGACGCCCTGGCACGAGCAGGTGATCGAATTCATGCTCTACCTGCTGTGGGACCTGGGGCTGAAGGTCGGCCATGCCACCCGTTCGGTCGACGAGTGCATCCGCCTGGCCAAGCAGGACCAGACTATCCGCACCGCCATGCTGGAGATGCGCTGGCTGTGGGGCGACCAGTTGCTCTATGCCGAACTGAAAGACCGCTTCACCCGCGACGTCATGGCGGGCAGCGGGACCGACTTCCTGCAAGCCAAGCTGACCGAGCGCGACGACCGCCACCGCCGCATGGGCGATTCCCGCTACACGGTCGAGCCCAACCTGAAGGAGGGCAAGGGCGGCCTGCGCGACCTGCACACCCTGTGGTGGATCGCCAAATACATCCACAAGGTGGACGACGCCGCCGACCTGGTCGGCAAGGGCGTGCTCTCGGCCGATGAATACCGCCGCTTCGTCAAGGCCGAGAATTTCCTGTGGGATGTGCGCTGTCACCTGCACTTCGTCACCGGCCGGCCCGAGGAACGCCTGACCTTCGATGTCCAGCCCGAACTGGCCAGGCGCCTGGGCTATACCGACCACGCCGGCACCAAGGGTGTCGAGCGCTTCATGAAGCACTACTTCCTGGTGGCCAAGGACGTCGGCAGCCTGACCCGCATCTTCTGCGCCAACCTGGAAGAGCAGGCGCGCGGGCGCTCGTCGCGGCTGAAGCTGCTGCGGATCCCCAAGCGCGCCAAGAAACTGGAAGGCTTCCTCCAGGAAGGCAACCGGCTGAGCGTCATCGAGGACACCCAGTTCGAGCTTGCCCCCATCGACATGATCCGCCTGTTCGAGGTGGCCCAGCGCCAGGAACTGGACATCCACCCCCATGCGCTGCACCTGATTACGCGCAACCTGAAGCGGATCGACGCCACCCTGCGCGCCGACCCCGAGGCCAACCGACTGTTCCTGGACATCCTGACCAGCCGCAAGGACCCCGAGACTGCCCTGCGCCGCCTCAACGAGGCCGGGGTCTTCGGCCGCTTCGTGCCCGATTTCGGCCGTGTCGTCGCCCAGATGCAATATGACATGTATCATGTCTACACGGTCGACGAGCACACCATCCGGGCGATCGGCGTGCTGCATCAAATCGAGTCCGGGCAACTGGCCGAGGAACACCCGGTGGCCGACGAGATCGTCGCCAAGATCCTGTCGCGCCGGGTGCTGTACTGCGCCGTGCTGATCCACGACATCGCCAAGGGCCGCGGCCGCGACCATTCGGTGGTGGGGGCCGAGATCGCCGAGCGGCTGTGCCCGCGCTTCGGCCTGACCGAGGCCGAGACCGAGACCGTCGCCTGGCTGGTGCGCTACCACCTGGCGATGTCGAACACCGCTTTCAAGCGCGACATCACCGATCCCAAGACGGTGCAGGATTTCGCCGAACTGGTGCAGAGCCCCGAGCGGCTTCGCCTGCTGATCGTGCTGACCGTCGCCGATATCCGCGCCGTGGGGCCGGGCATCTGGAACGGCTGGAAGGGCCAGTTGCTGCGCACCCTCTATCACGAGACCGAGCCTTTGCTGTCGGGTGGCCATGTCACCGCCGGGCGCGACCGGCTGGCCCGCGGCCACGCCGAGGTGAGCGCGCGGCTCAAGGACTGGCGCCAGGACGAGATCGAGGCCTTCTTCCGCCGCTGCCCCGACAGCTACTTCCTGTCGACCGACGCCCCCTCGATCGAGCGCCATGCCCGCCTGATCCGCGAAGCCGACCGCGACAATGCCCCGCTCACCCTGGCGACCCGCATCGACCGCTTCCGCGCCGTGACCGAGGTGACGCTCTATACTGCCGACCACGCCGGCCTGTTCGCCCGCGTGACCGGGGCGATCTCGGTTTGCGGGGCATCGATCGTCGACGCCAAGATCTTCACGACCCATGACGGCATGGCGCTCGACGTGTTTACCATCCAGGACGCCGAGGGCGACCCGTTCGACCGGCCCGAACGCCTGGCCAAGCTCTCTACCACCATCGAGCAGGTGCTGATGGGCAGCGTGCGCCCGCGCGAGATTCTGGAAGGCCGGGCGGCACCGTCGAAGCGGACCATGAACTTCACCGTGGTGCCCCGGGTGCTGATCGACAACAACGCCTCGACCCGCATGACGGTGATCGAGGTCAACGGCCGCGACCGGCCGGGCCTGCTGTTCGAGCTGACCCGCGCCCTGTTCGGCCTGAACCTGACCATCCGCTCGGCCCATATCGCAACCTATGGCGAACGCGCGGTCGACGTCTTCTATGTCTCCGACCTGTTCGGCCACAAGGTGCGCCACGGCGGCAAGCTCAAAGCCATCGAGCGGCGCCTGATCGACGTGCTGACGCCGCCGCCCGCCGGCAGCGTGACGGTCGTCGGCGCCGGCCCCGCCGGGGCGGACACCGCGGCCCGGCCGCGCCGCGCCGCGACCCGCTGAAGGATCCCGTCCCGCGCCATGGCTCTGCTCCGGTCCGTCGCCACCATCGGCAGCTTCACCATGGGCAGCCGGATTCTGGGCTTTGTCCGCGATACGCTGTTTGCCGCCGTGCTGGGCGCCGGTGTCGCGGCGGACTGCTTCATCATCGCCTTCCGATTGCCCAATTTCCTGCGCGCGATGTTTGCCGAGGGGGCCTTCAATGCGGCCTTCGTGCCGCTCTATTCCCGGCTGCTGAGCGGGCCCGACGGCGAAACCAGGGCGGCCTATTTCGCCGGCCAGATCGGCACCCTGCTGACCCTGGTGGTGACCTGCTTCGTCGCCCTGGTGATGGTCTTCACCAACGAGGCGATGCACGTCCTGGCGCCGGGTTTCACCGCCGATCCGGCCAAGTTCGCCCTGGCGGTGGAACTCACCCGGCTGACCTTCCCCTATCTTGCCTATATCAGCCTGGTCTCGCTCATGGGGGCGATCCTCAACGCCCATCACCGCTTCGCCGCCCCGGCGGGCACGCCGATCGTGATGAACCTGATCCTGATCGGCGCGCTGATCGGCCCGGCCCGGCATTTCGAGCCGGCCCACGCCCAGGCGGTGGCGGTGACCATCGCCGGCATGGCGCAATTCCTGTGGCTGGCCGTCTCGCTGCAGCGCGCGGGCCTGTCGCTGCGCCTCTACCGGCCGCGCGTCAGCCCCGAAATCAGGCGCTTCTTCACCCTGCTGATGCCCGCCGTGCTGGGGGCGGGTGTCTATCAGGTAAACGTCTTCGTCGACATGATCCTGTCGTCGCTGCTGCCTTCGGGCGCGGTCTCGTTCCTGTTCTATGCCGACCGGCTCAACCAGTTGCCCTTGGGCGTGATCGGCATCGCCGTCTCGACGGCGCTGCTGCCGATCCTCTCGCGCCAGCTTGCCAAGGGCGACATGGAGCAGGCGCTGCACAGCCAGAACCGGGCGCTGGAAGGGGCCTTGCTGCTGACCCTGCCGGCGGCGGCGGCCCTGGTCACCCTGCCCGAGACGATCATCGGTGTCCTGTTCCAGCACGGTGCCTTCACCGCCGGCGATACCAGGGCGACGGCCGATGCCCTGGCCATGTTCGCCCTGGGCCTGCCCGCCTTCGTCGCGACCAAGGTGTTCACGCCCGGCTTCCATGCCCGCGAGGACACCCGCACCCCGGTACGCCTGGCGATCATCGCCATGATCGCCAACCTGGTGGTCGCCTTGTCGCTGCTGTGGTCGCTGGAACATGTGGGCCTGGCCATCGCCACCACGGTCGCGGCCTGGGTCAATGTCGGGCAACTGGGCCTGACCTCGCACCGCCGCGGCTATTTCGTGCCCGATACCCGGCTGATCACGCGCAGCCTGCGCCTGGTCCTGGCGACGGCGGTGATGGTGGTCGTCCTGCTGGGCCTGGAATATCTGGCCCGGCCCTTCTTCGCCCGCGACCTGTTGTGGCGGATCGGTACCCTGCTGTTCCTGGTCGGCAGCGGCGGCCTGGCCTTCCTGCTGGCGGCGCTGGCGACCGGGGCGATCGGGCTCGCCGACCTCAAGCGGCTGCTTCGCTTTGGTTGACCGGCCGGTGCCGGGCGCGCCATAACACCTCGCGACAACAGCAACGAGCACCTCACCCATGTCGAAGCCCCGCGTCTTTTCCGGTGTCCAGCCCACCGGCAACCTGCATCTGGGAAATTACCTGGGCGCCATCCGCAACTGGGTGAAGCTGCAGCACGACCACGAGTGCATCTATTGCGTCGTCGATCTCCACGCCATCACAGTCTGGCAGGATCCGGCCGACCTGACCCGCGCCATCCGCGAGGTCGCGGCCAGCCTGATCGCCGCCGGCATCGATCCCACGACCTCGATCCTGTTCAACCAGTCCAAGGTCTCGGCCCATGCCGAAACCGCCTGGATCTTCAATTGCGTGGCCCGCATGGGCTGGCTCAACCGCATGACCCAGTTCAAGGAAAAGGCCGGCAAGGACCGTGAGAATGCCTCGGTCGGCCTGTTCGCCTATCCCAATCTGATGGCGGCCGACATCCTGGCCTACAAGGCGACCCACGTGCCCGTGGGCGAGGACCAGAAGCAGCACCTGGAGTTGGCCCGCGACATCGCCCAGAAGTTCAACCACGACTTCGGCGTCGAACATTTCCCGGCGCCCGACCCGCTGATCTTGGGGGAAGCGACCCGCGTCATGTCGCTGCGCGACGGCACCAAGAAAATGTCCAAGTCGGACCCGTCCGACCAGTCGCGCATCAACCTGACCGACAGTCCCGACGACATCGAACAGAAGATCCGCCGCGCCAAGACAGATCCCCTGCCCCTGCCCGAGACGGTCGAGGAGGTGGCTGCGCGGCCCGAGGCGGCCAACCTGATGACGATCTACGCCGCGCTGGCCGACGAGAGCCTGGCGGATGTCGTGGCCGCCTTTGCCGGCAAGCAGTTTTCGGACTTCAAGCGCGCCCTGACCGAACGCGCGGTCAGCGTGCTCTCGCCCATCACGGGCGAGATGCGCCGCCTGGTGGCCGATCCCGGCTATGTCGACGGGGTGCTGCGCCAGGGCGGCGAGCGGGCGGCGGCGATCGCCGCACCGATCCTGGCCGAGACCAAGCGGATCGTCGGCTTCCTCTGAGTTCATCCCCTCTCCGCCGCTTGCGGGGGAGAGGGAGGGGCCTGTCGCGTGAGCGACGGGAGGGTGAGGTGGTCGCGGGCACAGTCGCGCCCTAAGCCGACCACCCACCTCACCCAACCCTCTCCCCCCTTGAAGGGCGGAGAGGGCTCTTTCTACTTCTTCTTCTTCGCGACCTTCTTCGCCGGCTTGGCCGCGGCGGGCTTGGCCTTCGCCGCCTTGGTCGCGGGCTTGGCAGCAGCCTTGGCGACGGCGGCGGCGGGCTTGGCCGCCGGCTTGGCCTTGGTCACCTTCGCCACCGGCTTGGCCGAAGGCTTCGCCGCCTTGGGGGCGGGCTTGGGCGTCGGGTTGGCCGGCTTGGAGCTGGCATGCGGGATCTTGGCGAGGATCTTGGACAGCGCCTGCTCGGTCTGGTGCAGGTCGTAGGCGATCTGCTGTTCCAGCCATTCGCGGGCCGAGGTGCCGGTAACCTTGGCAATGCGGAGCGCCATGTCGGCGGTCAGATTGCGGCGGAAATTCACCAGCTGGTTGATGGTGCGGCGGGAAACGCCGGTCAGCTTCGCCAGTTGATCCTGGGTCAGGCCCAGCTTTGCCAGCACCGCATCGGCGATGTTGACGCCGGGATGAGACGGCCCGACAACCGTATTCTTGCCTTTAGCGGCCATGTGCTTCGTGCCCCCTGTCGCGTTCCGAATAGAATTTGCCCGGGCAACCACCCCGTGCGGTTCAACCGGGATTGAGGTTCCGGCGTGCTCTCGCTACCGGCAAACCCGCGCCGTTTACACCACGGCATTACATAAGGTAACCCCGATCGCACCTAAATGCCTAGACCATTTGAGTTACATAAGCAATGGATACCGCGTTGCGGCACGACTTGACCCGGCCCGCGACCTCGTGACTATTGGCACCGATACTGCAAACCAGGGGGCGATCATGGCCGGCAGCAAGGTCTTCACGGAGGGTGGCGGCGGCCGTTTCAGCGGCCTGTGGCGCCGCCGCTGGGTTTGGCAAACCCTTGGAATCATTATCGCCGCGATCCTCCTGCTGTACTATCCCATCGGCATGCTGATCGCCCACAAGGTCGACGACGACTTGTCCTTCGCGCCTGCAACATCGATGGTCCCCCCCGGTGCCAGCCGGGCCGTGGCGGTCGCCGCCGCCCTGGTCGACCGCGAGGTGAATGTGAACGGCTGGGTCGCCAACGACCCGTTCTTCTTCCCGTCGGGCGCGCTCGACAACATGCCGAACTTCCAGCAGGGCATCGTCGATGCGGTGGCGACCTTCGCCATCGAGCTGCGCGACCAGATCGGCCGCGTGCGCGGCTCGGGCGAAGTCGACAAGGACCTGGCCGAGGCGTTGAGCACCTTGCAGTACTCCGGTACCAAGTGGGTCTTCGACCTCTCCACCTCGATCCTGCCGACCGCAACCTCCGAGGCACAGTACCGCGCCGGCATTCGCGCGCTGAACGCCTACAACGCGAATGTCGCCGCCGGCAAGGCGGTGTTCGACCGGCGGGCCGACAACCTGCAGGCCGCGATCTCCCGCATCGCGCTCGACGTCGGCTCGATCTCGGCCGCCCTCGACAAGCAGATCCGCGACGAGAGCGGCAACATCTTCGATTTCACCTGCGACGACCTGTTCTACCGAGTGAAGGGCGAGGCCTATGGCTACTTCCTGATCATGAAGGGCCTGCGCCAGGACTTCGACCAGATCATCACCGAGCGCGGCCTGGCGCCGCTTTGGGACGAAGCCATCGCCAGCCTCGAGGAGACGGCGATGTTCCATCCCATCATGGTCTGGAACGGCCAGCTCGACGGCCAGTTCCTGCCCAACCATCTGGTCGCCCAGGGCTTCTTCCTGCTGCGGGCGCGCACCCAACTGCGCGAGATCGCCGCGATCCTCGACAAGTGAGGCGCGGCGATGGCACCATCTGGATCGATCCAGCCAGAGCGAGCCTGACATGAGCGAGACCACGCCCGCGGTGCCGCCAGGCGCCGATAGCGTCCGCAAGTTCCTGGTGGTGGTGGACGACACGCCCGAGTGTCGCCTGGCCCTGCGCTATGCCGCGCGCCGCGCGCTCAAGACCAAGGGCATGGTCGCCCTGCTGTTCGTGATCGAGCCGCCGTCCGACATGCCGCAATGGCTGGGGGTCGCCCAGATCATGCGCGACGAGGCCCGCGACGAGGCCGAGGCGGTGCTTCACGACCTGGCCGAGGATGTCCAGCGGGTGGCCGGCATGATCCCGGAACTGATCATCCGCGAGGGCGTGCGCCGGGAGCAGTTGCTGAAGCTGATCGAGGAAGATCCCACGATCCGCATCCTGGTGCTGGGCGCCGGCACCGGATCGGAGGGGCCGGGCCCCCTGGTCTCGGCCCTGGCCGGCCAGATGTCCGGCACCTTCCGCGTGCCGATCACCATCGTGCCGGGCAAGCTGTCGCCGGCCGAGGTCGACGACCTGGCCTGATCGCACGGCCATGGTGCGTCCTTCGAGACGGCCCTCCGGGCCTCCTCAGGATGAGGAGAATCTTAATGGCAAAAAAACCTCCTCATTCTGAGGAGCCACTCGCAGAGTGGCGTCTCGAAGGACGCACAATGCCTGTCCCACACGCCGGCCGGCTCTAGCTGCCGTCATCGACCGTGAAGATTTCCGTGGGCTCGCGGCGGCCGCGCAGGACGTGCTGGCCGAGTGACCGCAGGTTTCCCTCGTCGCCCAGCGTGCGGGCGAAGGCCTGGGTTGCCAGCAGCGGCCGCTCCAGCACCTTGGTCAGGGCCTCGACCCGGGCGACCTCGTTCACGGCCGCGCCGATCACGGTGAAATCCAGCCGCTCGCTCGAGCCGATATTGCCATAGACGACGTCGCCGAAATTCAGCGCGAAGCCGACCTTCAGCCCGGCCGGCCCCAGGGCCGTCGGAAGTTCCTCGATCGCGGCGACGCCGGCCAGGGCCGCCTGCGCGGCGGCCAGCGCGCGGCGGCAGGCGTCGCCGGCCTCGCCGCCGGTCCCCGTGCCCTCGTCGGCCGGGAAGATGGCCAGGCAGCCGTCGCCCATGAACTTCAGCACCTCGCCGCCATGGGCGTGAACCGCCAGGGTCACCACGTCGAAATAGGTATCGAGCAGGGCGATCACCTCGCCCGGCTTGGCCCGGTCCGACAGCCGGGTGAAGCCGCGCATGTCGCAGGTCATGATCGCGGCGCGGATGGTGCTGCCCTCGCCCCGCCGGACCGAGCCGGTCACCACGCGCCGGGCCGCATCACGTCCCAGGTACAGCGACAGCAGGCTGTCGAGCAGGGCGCGCTGGGCCGTGATCTCGAAGCGCATGGCCACCAGCGGCACGGCACTGTCCAGCCGGGCGAGGTCGTCGTCGGTGAAGCCGCCGGGCCGGTCGGTCGCAAAGGAGATGAACGAGCGCCTGGTGGTGGCGAAGTCGAGCGGGCGGATCAGGTAGTCCGTCGCCCCTTCGGCCGCCAGGTCTTCCAGGACGGGAAAATCATAAGGCCCCGAATGGTGTTCCAGCCGGCGGCGGAAACCGTGGGCGCCCAGGTGGATCAGGCGCACCGGGCTCCTGAGGTAGAAGTCCGAGGTCTGCACCTCAAAGCCGCGCGAGATGACCTCGACCCCCGTCTCCCGGTCCCAGACGAAGGTCCGGGCATAGATCTGCGGGTGGAGCATCAAGATGCCGGACGTCACCTTGAAGATCGGCAGGCCGGCCCTGAACAGGGTATTGGCGAATTCGCCGATCAGGTTCGGCGGGTCCAGCCGGGCGGTGGCCGCCGCCATGAGAAAGGCCGCCACCGGCCCCTCGGCGGTGCCGGCCGGCAGGGAGGGCAGGGGCCCGCGCGCCGCGATCTGGGCCGCGGCTGTCAGGGTCTCGTCCCAGATTTCGTCCTGGGGAATGGTGGTGGCGCGGGCGGGCTGTGACATGGCTGCGTTGCAGGTCTTCCTGATTCCTTGATCTTAAGCGAGGCATCCGCCATGTAGAGTTAAATCTTGACCGCCTCGTGTCCAAAAGGACCAGCGCCCATGTTCATCCAGACCGAATCCACCCCCAACCCGGCCACCCTCAAGTTCCTGCCCGGCCGCGACGTGATGACCGCGGGCACGGTGAACTTCCCCAACGCGACCGCCGCCCAGCGCTCGCCCCTGGCCCGCCGCCTGTTCGGCGTCGACGGCGTCACCGGCGTGTTCTTCGGCAGCGACTTCGTCACCGTGACCAAGGGCGACAGCGGCTGGGACGAGCTGAAGCCGGCCATTCTCGGCGCCATCGTCGAGCATTTCGCCAGCGGCGACGCCATCCTCGAGGAGACCGCGCCGACGGCGGCGGCCGCGAGCGAGCCCGATTCCGAGATCGTCGAGCAGATCAAGGAAATCCTGGAAACCCGGGTGCGCCCGGCCGTGGCCCAGGACGGCGGCGACATCATTTTCGACAGTTTCGAGGAAGGCGTGGTCTATCTCCACCTGCAGGGCTCGTGCGCCGGCTGCCCCAGCTCGACCGCGACCCTGAAGTCGGGCATCGAAAACATGCTGCGCCACTACATTCCCGAAGTGCTGGAAGTCCGCGCCGTCTGACCCAGCCGTTCAGTCTGCCGGCAAAGGCCCGATAATTGTCCCGGGCGTCGCGATCGCGGCGTCCGGGACTGTCGTTTCAGTCGTGTCAACCCACCAACATTCTGTGAGGTCTCAATGAGCGGGGCATTGAACGATACGGCGCTGGACCAGCTTTTCCGGACGGCGCGCACCCACAACGGCTTCAAGCCCGAACCGATCCCCGAGGCGACCCTGCGCGCGCTCTACGATCTGCTTAAGTGGGGCCCGACCAGCGCCAACTGCTCGCCCGCCCGCTTCATCTTCGTGATCTCGCCCGAGGCCAAGGAAAAGCTCAAGCCCGCCCTGTCGGCCGGCAACCTGGCCAAGACCATGAGCGCGCCGGCCACGGTGATCGTGGCCCACGACCTCGATTTCGGCCAGCGCCTGGGCGTGCTGTTCCCCCATGCGCCGGGGGCCAAGGACTGGTTCGCCGACCCCGTCGTCGAACAGACCACCGCCTTCCGCAACGGCACCCTGCAGGGCGCCTACCTGATCATGGCCGCGCGCAGCTTAGGGTTGGACACCGGCGCCATGTCGGGCTTCGACAATGCGACGGTCGATGCCGCCTTCTTCGCCGGCACGCGCATCAAGTCGAACTTCCTGATCAACCTCGGGATCGGCGATCCGTCCGCCCTGTTCGAGCGCAGCCCCCGCCTCGCCTTCGAGGACGCCTGCACCATCGCCTGAGCCTGGGGCCCGGCCGTGATCGTTCTCGCCTTCGATTGCGCCACCGGGCCGACCTCGGTCGTGCTGTGGCAGGACGGCCGGATCCTGGCGCGCAGCGATGATCCGCGGCCCCAGGGCCAGGCCGAATCCCTGGTGCCGATGATCGGCGCGGTGCTGGACCGCGCCGGCCTCCGCCCCGCGGACGTCGACCGGATCGGCGTCACCCTGGGCCCCGGCAGTTTCACCGGCGTGCGGATCTCGCTGGCCGCGGCCCGGGGCCTGGCGCTGGCCACCGGGGCGCCGATCTTCGGCGCCTCGACCCTGGAAATCCTGGCGGCGGCCTTGCCGGCGGTGGCCGGTCCCACCCTGGCCACCCTCGATGCCGGGCGCGGCGAGGTCTATGCCCAGCTTTTCGCCCCGACGGCACGCCCCTGGGCGAACCGGCTGCCGTGGCCCTGTCCGTCGTGGCGTCCCAGGTTCCCGCCGGGCATTTGCGCCTGGCCGGCAGCGGGGCGGCCCTGGTGGCGGCGGCGCTGGACCGCGACGGCGACCTGCACCTGGAACCGTCGGCGTCGCCCGATGCCGCGGTGCTGGCGCAATGGGTGGCGTCACGCCCGCCCCCCGCCCGATCGGCGCCTGCCCCCGAGCCGATCTATCTGCGCGCGCCCGACGCCAAGCTGCCGGTCGCACCATGACCGCGGCGCGCCTGGCCCTGGCCGGCGATATCCCGGCGATGGCGATGCTGCACGCCGCCGCCTTTCGCGACGCCGCCTGGGACGAGGCCATGATGGCCAGGCTCCTGGCCATGCCGGGCGCCTTTGCCCAGATTGCCGGGAGCGACGGTTTCGCCCTGCTGCGCACCGCTGCCGACGAACTCGAGGTCATGACCGTCGCGGTGGCAGCAGGGGCGCGCCGGCAGGGCGTCGCCCGCCGCCTGCTGGAGGCCGGGCTGTGCGAAGGGGTGCTGAGGGGCGCCCGCACCGCGTTCCTGGAGGTCGCCGTCGACAATCCCGGGGCCATCGCGCTTTACGAGGCGATCGGCTTTACTGAAACGGGACGGCGCCGCGGCTATTACCGGCGGCCCGACGGCACCGCCGTCGACGCCCTTGTCATGGCGCGGCAGGTCGGCGACTTGGCCGCGGGCCGCAACGGCAAATAATCGCCCCCAATTCCGCCGACGACTTGGGTGCATGCAGATTTCCGGTCGGGCCTTTTGGGGCATCGTCTGAAATTCGGGACTTGAGCCCGACTAAATTCAAAGAAGAATAAATTGATTTCGACAGTCCCTGCCTCTATAGGAAATATGGTTCATATGATTCGGTATGAATCGTGTGCTTTCATGAAAGGATCCAGGCGATGAGCGACGAAACGGCGGCGCATAGCGAAATTCTGTCTCTGACAGCGGAAATCGTGGCGTCCCACGTCTCGAACAATTCGGTGCCTGTTTCGGAGTTGCCGCAGCTCATCCAGCAGGTCTATGCCACCCTCGCCAATATTGGCGCGCCGAAGGTCGAGCCGGCGCCGGTCCGCCCGCAGCCTGCCGTGCCGGTGAAGAAGTCGATCACGCCCGACTACATCATCTGCCTGGAAGACGGCAAGAAGCTGAAGATGCTGAAGCGTCATCTCAAGACCGCTTACGACATGACGCCGGAAGAATATCGCGCGCGCTGGGACCTGCCGCCCGAATATCCGATGGTGGCCCCCAATTACGCCGAGCAGCGGCGTGATCTGGCCAAGAAAATCGGCCTGGGCACCTCGCGTCGCAAGCGCACCCGCCGCGGCTGATTTCGGCGGCGATTGGCATCCCGATCTGCCCGATTGAGCGGGCTGATCGGGATTTTGCGTATCATTCGCAGTTATCATTGAATATTTGATCGCCGCAGCGCCGTATTTTTTGCGTGGCGGGGTGACGCGGCCGCCGTGGCGCGGCATACTGCCCGCGATTCACCTTGAGACAACCCCATCGGCCCATGCGCGACCGTATCGAAAATATCTGTCTGGCCAAGGGCATGCGGATGACGGACCAGCGCCGCGTGATCGCGCGCGTGCTGTCGGAGTCGACCGACCACCCGGATGTCGAGGAACTCTATCGGCGGGCGATCGCGCTCGACCCCAAGATTTCGATCGCCACGGTCTATCGCACGGTGCGCCTGTTCGAGGAGGCCGGCATCCTCGAACGGCACGATTTCCGTGACGGCCGCTCGCGCTACGAGGAAGTGCCCGACTCCCACCACGATCATCTGATCGACCTGTCGACCGGCAAGGTGATCGAGTTCCGCAACGAAGATATCGAGAAGCTGCAGGAATTCGTCGCCAAGGAACTGGGTTTCCGCCTGGTCGACCACCGGCTGGAGCTCTACGGCGTGCCGATCGACCGGGCCAACAAGGCGGAACTCGAAAAGGCACACGAGCTGCTCGCCCGGGCAGGACGCCGGGAATGACACAGGCGGCCGCCGGCGCGCCGGCGGACAAGCCCGCCAAGGGCGGCAAGCGTTCCGGCATCGGCCGCAGCCGGCCCAACAACCCCTATGATTTCTCGCAAGGCCCCCTGCCCGACCTGCCCAAGGCCGTGGCCCCGGGCCGCGGCCGCACCGCCCGCCTGCGTGCCGTCCTGCGCCTGGCCCTGTTCCTGGTCACCCTGGTGGTGATGATCCCGGTGCAACTCCTGGCCCTGCTGCTCGACCGCAAGGTTTCGGTCGCGGTGCCCTTCTTCTTTCACAAGATGCTGTGCCGGATCTTAGGGGTACGCGTCGTCGTGCACGGCCGGCGCCACCGGCGCAGCGCGGTGCTGTTCATCGCCAATCATTCCTCGTGGCTGGACATCCCTGTGATGTCAGCGGTCATCCCGGCCAGCTTCGTCGCCAAGAGCGAGATCCAGGGCTGGCCGATCTTCGGCTTCCTGGCCAAGCTGCAACGCACCGTCTTCGTCGAGCGCGAACGGCGCAGCCGCACGGCCGAGAGCCGCGACGTGCTGGTGCAACGCCTGGAGGGCGGTGACAACCTGATCCTGTTCCCCGAGGGCACCTCGTCCGATGGTAACCGGATACTACCCTTCAAGAGCGCGCTGTTCGGCGCCGCCGAGATCGAGGTGCCGCGGCGCGACGGCAGCCGCGGCCCGGTCGTGGTGCAGCCGGTCACGGTCAGCTATACCAAGCTCCAGGGCATGCCCATGGGGCGCGACTACCGCCCCTTCTTCACCTGGTTCGGCGACATGGAACTGGTGCCCCACCTGCTCCAGGCGCTCAGCTTTGGCCCGATCACCGCCGAGGTCGAATTCCACGCCCCCCTGACCGTGGCCGAGGCCGGCAGCCGCAAGGCCCTGGCGCGCCACTGCGAAACCGTGATCCGCGCCGGCCACGGCCGCCAGATCCAGGGCATGTTCGACTGAAGCCGCCAGTGCGGCCGCGACCCCGCCAACCTTGACTCCGCGGCCCCCCAACCCTAAAGGTTGTAGCTGTTGATTACGCCCCGCTGTCGGGTGGGCTGGCATTGATCGCGCGGCTTGGAGGACCCATATCCAGGGGCTTCAGACGCGATTGCCGCCCGGTGCGGTTATGGGCAGGGAAGCAGGCTCTCGGTGGCCAAAAGACTCTGTATTAAGACGTATGGTTGCCAGATGAACGTCTACGACTCCGGTCGTATGGCCGATTTGCTGGCGCCGTTGGGCTACGCTGCGGTCGACGATGCGGCCGAGGCCGATCTCGTCATCCTCAATACCTGCCACATCCGGGAAAAGGCCGCCGAAAAGGTCTATTCCGACGTCGGCCGCCTGCGCGACCTGCGCCTGGAGCGCGAAGCGCGCGGCGAAGGCTCGATCACCATCGCCGTCGCCGGCTGCACCGCCCAGGCCGAAGGCGCCGAGATCATGCGCCGGGCCCCGGCGGTCGACCTGGTGGTCGGCCCCCAGGCCTATCACCGCCTGCCCGAGCTGATCGCCCGCGCCCACCGCACCAAGGGCGAGGCGCTGGATACCGATTTCCCGGTCGATTCCAAGTTCGACGGCCTGCCGGCACAGACCCGGGTCGAAGGCTCGGCCGCCTTCCTGACCATCCAGGAAGGCTGCGACAAATTCTGCACCTTCTGCGTCGTGCCCTATACCCGCGGGGCCGAGGCCTCGCGCCCGGCCGCCGCGGTCCTGGCCGAGGCGCGGCACCTGGCCTCGCTGGGCGCGCGGGAAATCACCCTGCTGGGGCAGAACGTGAATGCCTATGGCGCCGGCGAGGGCTGGTCCCTGGGCCGGCTGGTTCGCGCCCTGGCCGAAATCCCGGGGCTGGAGCGCATCCGCTACACCACCTCGCACCCGCGCGACATGGACGACGAGTTGATCGAGGCCCACGCCCAGGTGCCGGCGCTGATGCCGTTCCTGCACCTGCCGGTGCAGTCGGGCGCCGACCGCATCCTGGACGCCATGAACCGCCGCCATACCGCCGACGATTACCGCCGGGTGATCGAGCGCCTGCGCAAGGCGCGGCCCGATATCGCCCTGTCGTCCGACTTCATCGTCGGCTTCCCGGGCGAGAGCGAGGCGGAATTCCAGGCCACCGTCGACCTCGTGGCCGAGATCGGCTTTGCCCAGGCCTACAGCTTCAAGTACAGCCCGCGCCCCGGCACCCCCGCCTCCATGATGGCGGATTGCCTGCCCGACGACGTCAAGTCGGAACGGCTCGCCCGCCTGCAGGCGGCGATCGCCAAAGGCCAGCGCCAGTTCAACGAGGCCTGCGTTGGCCGGGTCCTGCCCGTGCTGTTCGACCGGCCCGGCCGCCACCCCGGCCAGGCCGTGGGCCGCAGCCCCTATATGCAGGGGGTCCATGCCGACCTGCCGGCGGAGCTGATGGGCCGGATCGTCGACGTCGCCATTACCTCGGCGCATCCCAACAGCCTGGGCGGACGCCTGGTCGGCGCCACCGAGGCGGCGGCCTGAGAGCGCACGACCCCATGCCCACACTCAAACCCTCGTCCGAGCGCCGCGAAGACGGTGACGGCCGGCGTCCGATGATCATCGACTTTCCCGACAACCGGCTGCTGCGCCACCTGTTCGGCGAGCACGACGTGCACCTGGCGCGCATCGAGAGCGCCCTGGGCGTCTCGGTCTCGTCGCGCGGCAACCGCATCGCCATCACCGGCGAACTGCCGGCGGCCGCGACCGCCCGGCGCGCCCTGAAAGACCTCTACAAGCGGCTCGAGGGCGGGCACGAGATCACGCCGGGCGACGTCGACGGCGCCGTCCGCCTGGCCCAGGCGGCGGAATCCCACGATCCGCCCCAGACCGCCGCCGTCCCCGGCATTCGCACCGGCCGGCGCACCATCCTGGCCCGCTCGCCCATGCAGGCCGCCTATCTCGAGGCGCTGGGCCGCAACGAACTGGTGTTCGGGCTGGGCCCGGCCGGCACCGGCAAGACCTATCTGGCGGTCGCCGTCGCCGTGGCCATGCTGCTGGACCGCCGGGTCGACCGCCTGGTGCTGTCGCGCCCGGCCGTCGAAGCCGGCGAACGCCTGGGGTTTCTGCCCGGCGACATGAAGGAAAAGGTCGACCCCTATCTGCGCCCGCTCTACGACGCGCTGCACGACATGCTGCCGCCGGGCGAGGTCACGCGGCGCCTGGAATCGGGCGAGATCGAGGTGGCGCCGCTCGCCTTCATGCGCGGCCGGACGCTCGCCAATTCCTTCGTCATCCTGGACGAGGCGCAGAACACCACCGCCGGCCAGATGAAGATGTTCCTGACCCGCCTGGGCGAGAACGGCCGCATGGCGGTGACCGGCGATCCCAGCCAGATCGACCTGCCGCCGGGCGTACGTTCCGGCCTGACCGAAGCGGTCGAAACCCTGGAGGGTGTCGACGGCATCGGCTTCGTGCGCTTCGGCGAAGGTGATGTGGTCCGTCACCCGCTGGTCGCCAAGATCGTCCGGGCCTACCGCCTGCGCGAAGAGGCGCCGCGCCCATGAGCGCCGGCACCGCCAACCCCACCGACCCGGCCGAAGCTTCGGACCTGGTGCGGGCACGGGCCCTGCTGTCGGCCACGGCGATCCGCGCCCTGGCGGAAGACCGCTGGACCCGCTGGCGGCCCTGGCTCGATGCGCCGGTGTTCGCGCTCCTGGTGGTCGGCCTGACCCTGATCTTCACGCCGGCCGGCCAATCCGTCCGGCCGATCCCGCCGCTCGATACCATCGCCTCGGAGACCGTGCGCGCCGAACGGGCCGTCTCGGTCGAGGACAAGGCCGCCACCGATGCCCGCCGGGCCGCCGCGGCCGAGGCCAGCCTGCCCGTCTTCGACTACGACCCCGAGCTTTACCTCACCCTGGCCAAGCGCGTCACCGAGGCCTTCGAGCAGATGGCCGCCCGCGCCCGGGAAATGACCCTGGCCCCGGCCCAGCGCCGCGCCGCCTTCCAGGAGGCACTGGGCCGGCCGGTGCCCCAGGTCACCTTCGATGCCCTGGAGCGGCTGGACAGCCCGGCCGATGCGGCGGCGGCGATCGGCTATCTGCTGAACCTCGGCCTCGACCGCATGGTCGCCGGCGACCGGGGCGACCTGCCGGCCGAAGGCCCGATCAATGTCCAGGACCTGCAGCGCGACCGGCTGGAGAAGGCCCTGGTCGCCGGGGTCATGGACGTGGCCCAGATCCGCCGCCTGATCCAGGCCCGGGCGGGCGATGCGCCCTACGGCAGCGCGCGCGGCGTGCGCGGCTTCATCGTCGACACGGCCATCGCGCTGGCTGCGCCCAATCTGCTGTCGAACCCGCAGAAGACCCAGACCCTGCGCGCCAAGGCCGCGGTCGCCGTGGAACCGGTGATGGTTCGCATCGCGGTGGGCGAGGTCGTGATCCGCGAGGGCGACCGCGTCACCAAGACCGCGCAGGACCGCCTGCGCCTGCTGAACGAGGGCGGCGCCCAGCGCTCGGCGCTGAGCGAGACCCTGGCGGTGGGCGCCCTGATCCTGGGCCTGACGCTGCTGGGCGGCAGCTTCTTCCGCGCCTCGCGCACCCCTTCGCACCTGGGGCGCAAGCAGATCTACATGACGCTGTCCGTGCTGGCCGGCACCGCCCTGATCGGCATCGCCTGCTGGTACGCCGGGCGTGGCGTCGCCGTCGGCCTGGGGTTCCCGGCCGATGCGGCGACCTTCCTGCCACCGGTCGCCATCGCCACCGTGGTGGTCGCCCTGGTGGTCGACACCCGCACCAGCCTGCTGGTGGGGATCGGCCTGGCCCTGCTGATGGCCTACCGGGTCGGGGGCGACATCTGGGTGCTGGCCCATTACCTGGTCGCCGTGCTGGCCGCCGGCATGACCGCCAGGCGCGGGCGCCGCCGCTCCGACATTCTCAAGATCGGTCTGACGGTCGCGGCGGCGCAACTCGTGCTGGTGCCGATCATGGTGGTGCTGGACACCACCGTGCCGCCGGCCGAGCTCAGCTATTTCGCGGCCAGCGCCGTCGCCGGCGTGGTCGGTGCCCTGCTCACCGCGGCCTTCACCACCGCGGGCCTGCCCTTGCTGGAATGGATCTTCGACGAGACCACCGACATGCGGCTGCTGGAACTCGCCTCGGCCGACAACCCGCTGCTCAAGCAACTGGCGCTGCGCTCGCCCGGCACCTATTACCACTCGGTGATGATGGCCAACCTGGCCGAGACGGCGGCCGAGGCGATCGGCGGCAACGGCCTGCAATGCCGGGTGATGGCGCTCTATCACGACCTGGGCAAGATGGAACGGCCCAGTTACTTCGCCGAGAACCAGCGCGGCGGCAACATTCACGACCGCCTGCCGCCGGAACTCTCCGCCCGCATCATCTTCGCCCATATCAAGGACGGCATCGACATCGCCCGCAAGCACCACCTGGGCCGCCCGGTGCTGGACGCGATCACCCAGCACCAGGGCACCACCTTGCTGCGCGTCTTCTACCAGCGCGCGGTCGAGCGGGCGCAGGCCACGGGCGAGACCGTGAACGAGGCGGAATTCCGCTATCCAGGGCCCCGTCCCGCGACCCGGGAATCCGGCATCCTGATGCTGGCCGACACGGTCGAGGCGGCGACCCGGGCCCTGAAGGAGCCCAAGCCCGCCGACGTGCGCGAGCGCGTCGCCAAGGTGATCAGCGAAAAGATCGCCGACCACCAGCTCGACGACTGCGCCCTGACCATGAAGGACTTGGCCAAGGTCGAGGCCGCCTTTGTGCGCGTCCTGACCCTGGGCGTCTATCACACCCGCATCGAGTACCCGCCGCTGATGCCCCCTGTCCCCAAGAAGGAGCCGACCCCGGATCGCCGCCATGACGACGCCAACGCCGCCACGGGCGACACCGCCGCGAACCGCCCCCCAGGGCCGACGACGATCGGTCCCGGCCAATCCTCCCAAGGGCAGCCCCCCCAAGGTCAGTCTCCGTCTCGAGGATCGGGCCTGGGCACGCGCGCTTCCTGAGGTGCGCCCCATGCTGACCCGCGCCGCCAAAGCCGCCTTCGCCGCCGGGCGCGGGCATCTGCCGGTGCTCGACCAGGCGGCCGGCCCGCTGGAAATCGACCTGACCTTGAGCAGCGACGAGGTCGTGCGCCGCCTGAACCACCAATGGCGCGGCAAGGACAAGCCGACCAACGTGCTGTCCTTCCCCGGCATCGACGCCGCCGGCCTGGCGCGCCTGCCCAAGGCCGCGCCCTGCCCGCTGGGCGACGTCATCCTGGCCCTGGGCACCTGCACGCAGGAAGCCGCCGAGCAGCGCAAGACCCTGGCCGCCCATGCCCAGCACCTGGTCGTCCACGGGGTTCTGCACCTGCTGGGTTACGACCACGAGGACGAGGGGCAAGCCCAGGAGATGGAAGGCCTGGAACGGCAGGTCCTGGCCGGCCTGGGCGTCGCCGACCCTTACGCCCTCGCGGACCACCCTGCGGAGGCGGTCCGATGAGCGACAGCGGCAGTTCGAGCAGGCCCCCGCGCGACGCCAACATGAGCGGCTGGCTCAACTGGCTGAAAGGCATCGCCCGGGGCAAGCCCGAGCAGTCCCTGCGCGAGAGCCTGGAAGACATCATCGACGAGCACGAGGAAGCGGCCGCCCACGCCCCCGACCAGGGCGAGCGCGAGATGATCCGCAACCTGCTGGAATTCGGCGAGATGTCGGTCGACGACATCATGGTGCCCCGCGCCGACATCTATGCCGTGGCCAACACCATTTCGCTGGACGAGCTGGTCGCGACCTTCGTCGAATGCGAGCATTCGCGCCTGGTCGTCTACAGCGAGTCGCTCGACGATGTAATCGGCATGGTCCATGTCAAGGACGTGCTGCGTTACTGGGCCAGGCGCGACAAGTTCCAGATCCAGGCGATCCTCAAGCCGGTGCTGTTCGTGCCCCCGTCCCTGTCCCTGCGCGAAGTCCTGGCCCGCATCCAGGAGGAGCATTCGCACCTGGCCATCGTGATCGACGAATACGGCGGCACCGACGGCCTGCTGACGATCGAGGACCTGGTCGAGGAAATCGTCGGCGACATCGAGGACGAACACGACGAGGTCGAGGCCCCGATGTTCCACATCGGCGCGGACGGCGTCGTCGATGCCGATGCGCGGACCCCGGTCGAGGACGTCGAGGCCGCCCTGGAAACCCGCCTGGCCCTGGAAGACCTGGAAGAGGACATCGACACCCTGGGCGGGCTGGTGGTGTCGTTGGCCGGCCGGGTGCCCGAGGCGGGCGACCGGGTGAGCCATCCCAGCGGCATCGAATTCGAGGTGGTCGACGCCGACCCGCGCCAGCTCAAGCGCCTGCGCATCCACCGCCCCGAAGTCGAGGCCGCGGCGGCCGAAGCGGGATGATGCAGGCCCGCCGATCCTGCGTCCTTCGACAAGCTCAGGATGAGGAAAGTTTTTGTGGCAATAAGATTGTCCTCATGGTGAGCCTGTCGAACCACGCAACCCGACCGATCCCAGGTAGCCCTCTCCGCCCTTCAGGGGGGAGAGGGTGGGGTGAGGTGGGTGGCTGGCGAAAAGTGCGATCTGTCCCGTCGGTTTGGAGCGACCGTCGATCATGACCCATCTCATCGAGACGATCGCCGGCCTGGCCGGCTGGCGACGCGCGCTGGTGGCAGTGCTCGCCGGGGCCCTGTCGGTGCCGGCCTTGCCGCCGTTCAACGTCTGGCCGGCGCTGTTCGTCACCCTGCCGGTGCTGGTGCTGCTGGTCGACGGGGCCGGATCGTGGCGGCGGGCGGCGGTCGCCGGCTGGTGGTGGTCGCTGGGCCATTTCGTCGCCGGCCTCTATTGGATCGGCATCGCCCTGATGGTCGATCCCGAGCGCTTCGCCTGGCTGCTGCCCTTTGCCGACCTGGGCCTGCCGGCGGTCTTCGCCGTCTTTCCGGCGGCGGCGGTCGCCCTGGGTTACGCCCTGGGCCGGCGCGGCGCGGGGCTGCTGTTTGCCCTGGCGGGCGCCTGGGTGCTGGGCGAATTCGCCCGCGGCCACGTCCTGACCGGCTTTCCCTGGAACCCGCTGGCGGCGATCTGGATCGAAACGCCATCGGTTGCCCAGGCGGCCGCCGTCGTGGGCGCCTACGGCCTCAGCGGCGCAACCTTCCTCGTGGCCGGCCTGCCGGCCCTGTTCCTGCGGCCGGCGCCGGGGCGGGCTGTCGCAACGGTTGCGGCCGCCGCGGTCGCCGTCGCCGTGGTCGGCTTCGGCAGCGCGCGGCTGCCCGACGGCGCCGCGGCGCGGGCCGAACCCGCCCTGCGCATCCGCCTGGTCCAGGGCAATATCGACCAGCGCCTGAAACATTCCGACGCGGCCCGGGCCGAGCATTTCGAGCGCCACATGCTGCTGTCGCAGCGCGCCGCCGCGGACGGCCGGCCCCCGCGCGTGGTGGTATGGCCCGAGACCGCCCTGCCCTACACCCTGGCGGCCAGCCCGGGCCTGGGCCAAATATTGGGCTCGCTCGTCGGCGAGGACGGCATCGCCCTGATCGGCGCCGTCCGCATCGAAGAGGACGCGCAGGGCTTCAGGGCCTG
Organism: Oleomonas cavernae; assembly: GCF_003590945.1. Classification (NCBI taxonomy): domain Bacteria; kingdom Pseudomonadati; phylum Pseudomonadota; class Alphaproteobacteria; order Acetobacterales; family Acetobacteraceae; genus Oleomonas; species Oleomonas cavernae. The sequence goes on from NZ_QYUK01000011.1 coordinate 4,052,159, forward strand.
GAACAGCCTCCATGCCATCCGCCCTGACGGCACGGTCGCCGGCACCTATGACAAGCATCATCTGGTGCCCTTCGGCGAATATCTGCCCCTGCGCGGGATCCTGGGCACCATCGGCCTCGACAAGCTGGCGGTCGGCGCGGTCGATTTCTCCAGCGGCCCGGGGCCGCAGGGCCTGGACCTGCCGGGCCTGCCCCGCGTCCTGCCCCTGATCTGCTACGAGGCGATCTTTCCCGAGGCGGCGATCGATGGCGGGGGCCGGCCCGCCTGGCTGGTCAACGTGACCAACGATGCCTGGTTCGGCACCTCCAGCGGCCCGCCGCAGCACCTGGCCGCGGCGCGGCTGCGGGCGATCGAGCAGGGCCTGCCGCTGATGCGCGCGGCCAACACCGGCATCTCGGCGGCGATCGACCCTTACGGCCGGGTCGAGCAAGCCCTGGGCCTGGGCGTCGCCGGAATCATCGATGCCGACCTGCCCGCGGCCTTGCCGCCCACGTTGTTTTCGCGGGCCGGCAGCCTTGCGCCGCTGCTCCCGGCACTCGTCCTGCTGGGCCTTGGCCTCGCCCTGCGGCGGCGGTCGGCTTGACCCGCTCTGTTCCCCTCGGCATACAAGGTTATGCGCCCGGCCCGCCCGGCGAGGAGAATACATGCCGGATCCGGTCGACCTTTACATCGGCACCCGCGTCAAATTGCGCCGGACCTTGATCGGCATGAGCCAGCAGGCCCTGGGTGATGCCCTGGGCATCACCTTCCAGCAGATCCAGAAATACGAACGGGGCGCCAACCGCATCGGCGCCGGGCGCCTGCGCCTGATCGCCGGCGCGCTGGACGTGCCGCTGACCTATTTCTTCGACGGCTACAACGACCTGCCGCCGAGCGCCCGCGGCGCCCTGTCGGAACCGCCCGAGGTGCCCTTCGAGCACGAGCAGCAATTGAGCCAGAAGGAGTCGATCGACTTGCTGAAGGCCTATTATGAGATCAAGGATCCCAAATTGCGCCGCCGGGTCATCGACCTGATCCGCGCCCTGGCCGAAACCGCCCGCAGCGCGGGTGCTTGACCGGCAAGGCGCACCCTGCCAATAAACAATTTACCGTTGGGGCGCAGCATGGCGCCGGTTTTTACAAGGGAATGATCGTGGCGCGCTCGAACTACCTGTTCACCTCGGAGTCCGTTTCCGAAGGCCACCCCGACAAGGTCTGTGACCGTATCTCCGATTCGATCGTCGATCTGTTCCTGGGTGCCGACCCGCAAGCCCGCGTCGCCCTCGAAACCCTGACCACCACCAACCTGATCGTCCTGGCCGGCGAAGTGCGCAGCGCCACCCCGATCCACCACGAGCAGATGGTCGAGGCCGCGCGCAGCGCGGTGAAGGACATCGGCTACGAGCAGGACGGTTTCCACTGGAGACACGCCGAGGTCATCTGCCGCGTCCATGAACAGTCGGCCGACATTGCCCAGGGCGTCGATGCCGCCGGCAACAAGGACGAGGGCGCCGGCGACCAGGGCATCATGTTCGGCTATGCCTGCCGCGAGTCCGACGCGCTGATGCCGGCGCCGATCATTCTCTCGCACCGGATCCTGAAAAGCCTGGCCACCGATCGCCATGGCGGCAACAAGAACCTGGGCCCCGATGCCAAGAGCCAGGTGACCCTCGCCTACGAGAACGGCAAGCCGGTGCGGGCCACCTCGGTCGTGGTTTCGACCCAGCATGCCGACGGCCTGAGCCAGGAAGAAGTCCGCGAGATCGTCCGCCCGCATGTGCTGAAGGTCCTGCCCGACGGCTGGATGTGCCCCGAGGCGGAATTCTATGTGAACCCCACGGGCAAGTTCGTCATCGGCGGCCCGGACGGCGACGCCGGCCTGACGGGCCGCAAGATCATCGTCGACACCTACGGCGGTGCCGCCCCCCACGGCGGCGGCGCCTTCTCTGGCAAGGACCCGACCAAGGTCGACCGTTCGGCCGCCTATGCCGCCCGCTATGTCGCCAAGAACGTGGTCGCCGCCGGCCTGTCCGAGCGTTGCACCATCCAGGTCGCCTATGCCATCGGCGTGTCCAAGCCGCTGGCCCTCTACGTCAACCTGCACGGCACCGGCGAGGTGGACGAGGCCCGCATCGAGAAGGCGATCATGGAGGTCATGGACCTGTCGCCCCGAGGCATCCGCGAGCACCTGAAGCTGAACCGCCCGATCTATGCCCGCACCGCGGCCTACGGCCACTTCGGCCGCGAGCCCGAGGCCGACGGCGGCTTCTCGTGGGAGAAGCTCGACCTGGTCGACGCGCTCAAGTCGGCGGTCCGCTGAGGCCTGGACCACGGCATTACATGGTTCGACAGGCTCACCATGAGGAGAAACTTTTTGCCACAAAGATTCCCCTCATCCTGAGCCTGTCGAAGGACGCACAACGGTTCTGCAAGCCATGACGGACACCGCCCCGCTCCGGCGCAAGATCTACGGCCGGCGCACCGGCCACAAGCTGCGGGCCAAGCAGTCGGACCTGATGGGCAGTGTCCTGCCGCGCTTGGCCGTACCGCTGCCGGAACCGGGCGAGACGATCGACCCCAGGAGCCTGTTTCCCCAACCGGTGCGCGCCGTCTGGTTCGAGATCGGCTTTGGCGGCGGCGAGCATCTGGCCGCCCAGGCGGAAGCCAACCCCGACGTCGGCCTGATCGGCGCCGAACCTTTCGTCAACGGCATGGCCAGCCTTTTGCGCCATGTCGACGAGCGGTCCTTGCGCAATGTCCGGGTGCTGGCCGACGATGCCCGCCTGCTGCTGGCGGGCCTTGCCCCCGGCAGCCTGGAGAAGGCCTTCCTGCTGTTCCCCGATCCCTGGCCCAAGTCGCGCCACTTCAAGCGTCGCTTCGTGCAGACCGAAACCCTCGACCTGCTGGCCCGGGCCCTGGCGGACGGCGGCGAATTCCGCGTCGCCAGCGATATCATGGGTTACATCGAGTGGACGCTGGGCGTGGCCATGAAGCACCCCGATTTCGAGTGGCTGGCGCAAGGCCCGGCCGACTGGCGCGCGCGAACCCCCGACTGGCCGCCCACCCGCTACGAGGCCAAGGCGATCGCCGCCGGCCGCAAGCCAGCCTACCTGCGCTTCCGCCGCCGCCCGCGCTAAAAACGCCCTCTCCGCCGCTTGCGGCGGAGAGGACTTTTAAGGATCAGGCCGGCTTCTCCAGGACCATCCAGAATTCGTTGTGGTCGCGCAGGGTGTCGTAGAGCCGCAGCGGCCGCAGGCGGCAATGGCCCAGGGCCACCAGCATGGCCATGATCGCGCGCATGCTGGCCGGGGTGAAATACCAGGCATGGACGTCGAGATAGCGGCCGGCCGAATTCCGGTAGAGTTCGAGGGCATGGGCCACGCGCTCGGTCGCCAGGGCGGGTGCCGGGCCGTGATCGCCCGCCCAATGGCGCACGCAGCCGTTGTGGGTGGTCAGGGCCACATGTTCGATCACCGCCCGCAGCGTGTGCACGCGCCGCGCCGAGGCATGGGCGTCGAGCACGTCGGCGATGGTGCTCTCGGCGATGTAGTAGTCGAAGCAATAGCGCTTGTCGGGCACGATCACGAAATAGCGCCCGCCCGGCTTCAGGCGCCGCTCGACACAGGCCAGATGATGAATGAAGTCGGGGCTGTGCTCGATGTTGTGGCTGCTGACCACCACGTCGAAGGTCTCGCCGATGCTGTCGAGATCGCCGGTCGGCGAGACATGGTGAATGTCGGGGATGGTCGACGGGTCGAGGCCGTGCTCGCCCGCCCGCGCCACCAACTCGGGCTTGGTCAGGACATCGAAATAGCGCACCTGCGGCCCCGACAGGATGGGGGCGTTGAACGGGCCGATTTCCAGCGCGCTGAGGTGCGGGCGGATCAGCGCGGTGAAATCCCCCCGGCAGCGCAGGCTGTTGGTCCGGCGCCCCTCGGCCCGGCCCCACTGCCGGTAGTGGGACAGCAGCAACTCGTCCGACATGACCGACAGGTCGGGATAGGTCGAGCGATAGCAGGCCGCATCGAATTCCAGCGGCAGGTCGTTTGCGGGGGGCAGCGCGTTCATGGGGCCTGATTCTGGGGCATTCGGGCGCCAAATCAACAGCCGCGCGGCGGCACCGACCGGCAATCCGGGGAAGGTACTTGAAAATTGCCGCGTTCCCCTGTAGATCAGCGCTCACATAGCCCGAGTGTGACCCTCGGGATGAGACGGAAGCGGGCCACACGGCCCGCTTCGTCGTTTCAAAGACCCTGCCACTCAAGGATATCGCTGACGCATGGAACTGACCGCCCGAATTGCCGCCTTGATCGAACCCTCGCTGTTGTCGATGGGCTTCCTTCTGGTGCGAGTCCGGTTCGGCGGCGCCAGGCGCCCGACCCTGCAGATCATGGCCGAGCGGCCCGACGGCACCATGAGTGTCGAGGATTGCGCCGAGGTCAGCCGGGCGGTATCGGCGATCCTGGACGTTGAAGACCCGATCACCAGCGAGTATGTCCTGGAAGTGTCGTCGCCCGGCATCGACCGGCCCTTGATGAAGCTCGAAGACTATCGCCGGTTCGGCGGCTACGAGGCCAAGATCGAGACGGTCCTGCCGGTCGAGGGGCGCAAGCGCTACCGTGGCCGCATTCGCGGGGTCGAGGGCGAGGATATCCTGGTCGAGGTCGACGGCACGCTCTACCGGCTGCCCTTCTCCCTGATCGGCGAGGCCCGCTTGGTCCTGACCGACGACCTGATCGAGGCCAGCCTCAAGGGTGCGCTGCCGCCGCCGGGTGTCGACGACGAAGACGAAGACGAAGATGAGAATACCGCGGCGCCCGGCGGCGACGCGGCCGCAACGAGCCAAGATCTAAGGTGACGACAATGGCAGTCAGCGCGAACCGGCTGGAACTTCTGCAGATCGCCGACGCGGTCGCCCGCGAGAAATCGATCGACAAGTTCGTCGTCCTCGAGGCGATGGAAGAGGCGATCCAGAAGGCGGCCCGCTCGCGCTACGGCAGCGAGAACGAGATCCGCGCCGAAATCGACCCCAAGACCGGCGACATCCGCCTCTATCGCCTGCTCGAAGTGGTCGAGATGGTGGAGAACGACGCCACCCAGATCCCCCTGGAAGAGGCCCTGGCCCGCAACCCGGCCGCCCAGGTCGGTGACTTCCTGTCGGAAGCCCTGCCGCCGCTGGATTTCGGCCGCATCGCCGCCCAGACCGCCAAGCAGGTGATCGTGCAGAAGGTGCGCGATGCCGAGCGCGACCGCCAGTACGAGGAATACAAGGACCGCATCGGCGAGATCGTCAACGGCATCGTCAAGCGCGTCGAATACGGCAACGTGGTGGTCGACCTGGGCCGCGCCGAGGCGATCATGCGCCGCGACGAAGGCCTGCCGCGCGAGACCTTCCACAACGGCGACCGCGCCCGCGCCTATGTCTATGATGTGCGCCGCGAGGCCCGCGGCCCGCAGATCTTCCTCTCCCGCACCCATCCGCAGTTCATGGCCAAGCTGTTTGCCCAGGAAGTGCCGGAAGTCTATGACGGCGTGATCGAGATCAAGGCCGTGGCCCGCGATCCCTCCAGCCGCGCCAAGATCGCCGTGATCAGCCGCGACTCGTCGATCGACCCGGTCGGCGCCTGCGTCGGCATGCGCGGCAGCCGCGTCCAGGCCGTGGTCGGCGAATTGCAGGGCGAGAAGATCGACATCATCGAATGGTCGCCCGATCCGGCGACCTTCATCGTCAACGCGCTGGCCCCCGCCGAAGTCTCCAAGGTGGTGCTGGACGAGGACACCAAGCGCATCGAGGTGGTGGTGCCGGACGACCAGCTTTCGCTGGCCATCGGCCGCCGCGGCCAGAATGTCCGCCTGGCCTCGCAGCTCACCGGCTGGGACATCGACATCCTGACCGAGGCCGAAGAGTCGACAAGGCGCCAGGAAGAGTTCCGCGCCAAGTCCGAGATGTTCGCCCGCGACCTCGACGTCGAGGAGACCATCGCCCAGTTGCTGGCGGCCGAAGGCTTCACCTCGATCGAGGAAGTCGCCTATGTCGCCGAGGACGAGCTTTCGGGCATCCAGGGCTTCGACGAGGAAATCGCCGGCGCCCTGCAGGCCCGCGCCCGCGAGAAGATCGACGAGCGCGATGCCCGCTTCGAGGTGGAACGCAAGGAGATGGGGGTCGAGGACGCCGTCGCCGCGCTGCCGAACATGACCCCGTCGATGCTGGTGGTGCTGGGCAAGGCCGGCGTCAAGACACTGGACGACTTCGCCGATCTAGCGACGGACGAGCTGACCAGCCCCAAGGACGGGCTGCTGAAGGACTTCGATCTCGACGACGCGACCGCGACCGAAATGGTCATGGCCGCCCGCGCCCACTGGTTTGCCGATGAGGAGGAGGACGATGAACAGACCTCCTCTGACGCCATCGCCTGACGCCCCGACGCCGTCGGCTGATGCGTCAGCCGACGACGGGCCGGGTCCGATCCGGCGTTGCATCGCGACAGGAGATAAGCTCCCGCGCGAGACGATGATCCGCTATGTCGTGAGCCCGGGCGGGGAGCTGGTGCCGGACCTCAAGGCCGTGCTGCCGGGCCGAGGTTTCTGGACCCAGGCCTCGCGCGCGGCGGTGGATCTTGCGCTGAAGAAGGGCCTGTTCCGCAAGGCGGCGGCGCGCGGCGGGCTGGACGGCCAGCTGACCCTGCCCGAAGGCCTGAGCGACCGGCTTGAACTGCTCTTGACCCGCCGGTGCCTGGATTTTCTGGGCCTGGCGCGGCGGGCCGGCGAGGTCATCGCTGGTTTCGACAAGATCGAGACCTATATACGAAAGTCGGCCCCTGGCCTGCCCCCCATTGGCGCGCTGCTGGCCGCCAGCGACGGTGCCGCGGACGGCAAGCGAAAGCTGAAGCAACTGGCCCGCGACACACCGCGGATCGAGATCCTGACCTGCGCCGAATTGAGTTTGGCTTTGGGCCGGGAAAATGTCATACATGCTGCCTTCAAACCCGGCCGGTTGGCAGACCAATTTCTTGGCGAGGCACGGCGCCTCGCCGGGTTTCGTGTATTGGATGCAGCTTTTACCGCTGCGAATGCCCTGGGTCGGGGCGTAGACGGAATGATCGATGAGTGACGTCAAGGATAACGACGAGAAGAAGCTGAGCCTCGGTGGCTCGCGCCCGACGCTTCAAATGAAGAAGCCGTCCGTGGAAACCGGACAGGTGCGTCAAAGCTTCTCGCATGGCCGGTCGAAGCCGGTTCTCGTCGAGCATAAGCGCAAGCGCATGGTCGAACCCGGCCATGGCACCCCGCCCCCGCGCCGGCCGCTGCCGCGGCGCCGGCGGCACCGCGCCCTGTCGCCCCCGTGGCCCCGGCCGCCAGCGCGCCTGTCGCCAGCAGCGCCCCGGCCCTCAGCACCCCCGCGCCCAGGCCGGCACCCGAGCCGGTTGTGGTCGAGGCGGCACCGTCGCCCGTCGCCGCCGCCCCTGCGGCCGAGACCGAGGCGAACCGCCCGGCACCCCGTGCCGAGGCCGGCCTGCCCCGCATCATCGAGGCCAGCGCGCCCGTGGTGCGTCCCAAGATCCTAGGCGAAGCCCCGGTGCGCCGGCCCGAAGCCGCGGCCACCCCGGCCCCGCAGGCGACCGGTCCCCGGCCCTCGCCCAACCAGGGCGCCCCCGCCACCGTCGTCCGCTCGGGCCAGAACGGCCGCGGCGCCCCGCCGGCCCGCGGCACCCAAACGGCGTCGCCGGTCCGCGGCGCCCAGCCGGCATCGCCGGCTCGCGGTGCCCAACCGGCACCGGCCGGACGCGGGCCGCAGCCCGCTGCCCCCGCGACCCCGCCGCGCCCCAGCGCCCAGGCCCAGACCAAGGGCCGGGTAGTGCTGCGCACCCTGACGGACGAGGAAAAGGCCACCCGCTCGCGCGCCCTGGAGGGGGCCCGCGTCGCCGAGGAACGCGCCCGCCAGCTTGCCGAGATCGACGCCAAGCGCCGCCTGATCGACGATGCCCGCCAGGCCGAGGAACGGGCCGCGGCGGAACGCCGCCAGCAGGAAGAAGAGGCCCGCCGCAAGACCGACGAGGATGCCCGTCGCAAGGCCGAGGCCGAAGCCGCCCGTCGGCTGGAAAGCGAACCCGGCGCGGCCAGCCGCCCGGCCGCCGCCGACGACGACGCCACGACGGCCCGCCCGGCGACCAGCCGCGGCCCCGGCAGCCTGCCGCGCGTGCTCGACGACGAAGATCGCCCACGGCCCAAGCGCCCCGGCACCGGCGGCCCGCTGAAGGTCGCTCCCAAGGCTGCCGCGCCCAAGCCGACGCCCCGCGGCGACGACAAGCGCCGTTCCGGCCGCGTCAACGTGACCGCCGCCCTGGAAGGCGGCGACGAGCGCCAGCGCTCGCTCGCCTCCATGCGCCGCCGGATCGAGCGCGAAAAGCGCCAGATGCGCGGCATGGAGGAGAAGGTCAAGATCGTCCGCGACGTGGTGGTGCCTGAAATCATCACGGTGCAGGAACTGGCCAACCGCATGGCCGAGCGCGGCGCCGACGTGATCAAGCAGTTGATGCGCCTGGGCGTGATGGCGACCATCAACCAGTCGATCGATGCCGACACCGCCGAATTGGTGGTTCAGGAATTCGGCCACCGCTTCAAGCGCGTGTCCGATAGCGACGTCGAAATCGGCCTGGAAGGCGAAGTCGACCACGACGATCACCTGGAGCCGCGTGCCCCGGTGGTGACCGTCATGGGCCACGTCGACCACGGCAAGACCTCGCTGCTCGACGCCCTGCGCTCGACCGACGTGGCCGCCGGCGAAGCGGGTGGCATCACCCAGCACATCGGCGCCTACCAGGTGAAGCTGTCGACCGGCCAGAAGATCACCTTCCTCGACACGCCCGGCCACGAGGCCTTCACCGCCATGCGCGCCCGCGGCGCCAAGGCGACGGATATCGTGGTCCTGGTGGTTGCGGCCGACGACGGCATCATGCCCCAGACGATCGAGGCGATCCGCCATGCCCGGGCGGCCAACGTGCCGATGGTCGTGGCCATCAACAAGATCGACAAGCCCGACGCCAACCCCAACAAGGTGCGCCAGGCCCTGTTGCAGCATGAAGTGATCGTCGAGGAACTGGGCGGCGAGGTCCAGGCGATCGAGGTTTCGGCCAAGAGCCGGGTCGGCCTCGACAAGCTCGAAGAGGCGATCCTGCTCCAGGCCGAAATCCTGGAACTGCGCGCCAATCCCGATCGCGACGCCGCCGGCGTGGTGATCGAGGCCAAGCTGGACCGTGGCCGCGGCCCGGTCGCGACCGTGCTGGTCCAGAAGGGCACGCTGAAGATCGGCGACATCTTCGTGGCCGGCGGCGAGTGGGGCAAGGTTCGCGCCCTGATCGACGACCACGGCAAGCAGCGCCCGTCGGCCGGCCCGTCCGAGCCGGTCGAAGTGCTGGGCCTGACCGGCGCGCCGGCGGCCGGCGACGAGTTCCAGGTGGTCGAGAGCGAAGTCCGCGCCCGCGAGGTCACGGCCTTCCGCCAGCGCCGCACCAAGGAACAGCGCGGCGTCACCGTGGCCCGGGCTTCGCTGGAACAGATGTTCTCGAAGATCAAGGAAGGCCAGGCCAAGGAACTGCCGGTCGTCATCAAGGCCGACGTCCAGGGCTCGCTGGAAGCGATCATCGGCTCGTTGACCAAGATGGGCACCGACGAGGTGGTGGTCCGCATCCTGCACGACGCGGTCGGTGGCATTACCGAGTCCGACGTCACCCTGGCCAAGGCCTCAAGCGCGCCGATCATCGCGTTCAACGTCCGCGCCAACAAGCAGGCGCGCGACATGGCCGACCATGAAGGCGTCGAGATCCGCTACTACTCGATCATCTACGACCTGGTCGACGACATCAAAGCCGCCCTCTCGGGCCTGCTGGCGCCGACGCTCAAGGAAACCTTCCTGGGCAACGCCCAGATCCGCGAGGTCTTCAACATCACGAAGACCGGCAAGGTGGCCGGCTGCCTGGTCACCGAGGGTCTGGTCAAGCGCGGTGCCAAGGTTCGCCTGATCCGCGACAACGTGGTGATCCACGAGGGCACCCTGTCGACCCTGCGCCGCTTCAAGGACGAGGTCAAAGAGGTCAAGGCCGGGTTCGAGTGCGGCATGGCCTTCGAGAACTACGAAGGCATCCAGATCGGCGACGTCATCGAGGCCTTCGAAATCGAGGAAGTCGCGCGTACCCTCTAAAAGTACCGTCCTTCACGTCATCGGGCGGCAGCCACTGCCGCCCGTTTTCGTTTTCACCTGAAAGGACAAGAGATGTCCCGGGATCGGCCTTCTCCCCGCGGCGGCGACAATGCTGCCGACCATCGCGCCGGCAAGCCGGCCGGCCAGCGCCAGTTGCGGGTCGGCGAATTGCTGCGCCATACCCTGGTCGAGCTGTTGCGCCGCGACGTGATCCACGATCCGCACCTGACCGGCGTCGCCATCACCGTGTCCGAGGTCCGGGTCAGCCCCGACCTGAAGAACGCGACCGTGTTCGCCCTGCCCCTGTCGGGCAAGAACACGGCCCAGGTGGTGGGCGCCCTCAATCACGCCGCCAGCTTCATCCGCGGGCAGATTTCCAAGGGCACGGAGCTCAAGTTCACCCCTAAGCTGACCTTCGTCGGCGACGAGTCCTTCGACGAGGCGGACCGCATCCGCGCCCTGCTGTCGGCCCCCCGGGTCAAGCACGACCTGGAGGAAGCCGGCTGGGCCGATGACGAGGACTGAACCGCGCATGAGTATCGAGTCCGTCCGTGCGTTCCTGGCCGCCAAGGCCCCCGATATCGAGATCCTGGAAACCCTGGAAAGTTCGGCGACCGTGCCCCTGGCCGCCGCCGCCCACGGTGTGGCACCGGGCCAGATCGCCAAGACCCTGTCCCTGCGCCTGGGCGAGCAGGTGGTGCTGGTCGTCGCCCGCGGCGATGCCCGCCTGGACAACAAGAAATCCAAGGCTGCCTTCGGCGCCAAGCCGCGCATGCTCGACGCCCAGGAAGTGGCGGCCCTGACCGGCCATCCGGTGGGCGGCGTCTGCCCCTTCGGCCTGGCCACGCCGCTGCCGGTCTATTGCGACATCTCGCTCAAAGCCTTCGACGAGGTGGTGCCCGCCGCCGGCTCGACCAACAGCGCCCTGCGCATCAATCCCGACCGGCTGGCCGACCTGGTCGAGGCCAAATGGGTCGATGTCTGCCAGGACATCGGCTGAGGCATGGCCGGCAAACGCAGCAAACGCATCGTCAACGGCTGGGTCATCCTGGACAAGCCCCTGGGGCCGACCTCGACCCAGGCCCTGGGCAAGGTCCGCTGGGCCTTGAATGCGGCCAAGGGCGGCCATGGCGGCACCCTCGACCCGCTCGCCTCCGGCATTCTGCCGCTGGCCTTCGGCGAGGCGACCAAGGCCCTGCCCTATGTCGTCGACGCCACCAAGACCTATCGCTTCACCGTCCGCTTCGGCGTGGAAACCACCACGCTGGATGCCGAAGGCACGGTCACCCGGACCAGCGACCAGCGGCCCGAGACCGCGGCGATCGAGGCCGCACTGCCGGCCTTCCACGGCCTGATCGAGCAGGTCCCGCCGGCCTTTTCGGCCATCAAGGTGGATGGCGAGCGCGCCTACGACCTGGCCCGGGCCGGCGAGGCGGTCGAACTGGCCGCCCGCCCGGTCGAAATCCTGGGCCTGCGCATGCTCGACCGGCCCGATGCCGACCATGCCACCTTCGAGGTCGATTGCGGCAAGGGGACCTATGTCCGCTCGCTGGCGCGCGACATTTCGGCGGCGCTGGGCACGGTCGGCCATGTGGTGATGCTGCGGCGGACCCGGGTCGGGCCATTCGGCGAGGACATGGCGGTGAGCCTGGAGCGGGTCACGAATCTTGTGGAAAACGAGGGCGTTTTACTTCATACATCGCCCCCTGACGGCATTCTGCTGCCCGTCGTGACTGCGCTGGCCGACATCCCGGCGCTAGCCGTGACGGACGAAGACGCCCGAGCTCTGAAGGAGGGCCGGTCGATCGGAATGCCGGGCACCGTGCATCAGCGTGGTGAAGACAGCGTGGTTCGCCTGATGGCGCCACGCGGCCTCATCGCGTTGGGGCGGGTCGACGGCCCGCTTGTTCGCCCGGTGCGCGTTTTCAACCTTGATTGAGGAGATCCTCGATGTCGATTGCTGCAGAGCGCAAAGTCGCTCTTGTCAAAGAGTACGCCACCCACGAGGGCGACACCGGTTCGCCGGAAGTACAGGTCGCGGTCCTGACGGAACGCATCGTCAACCTCACGGAACATTTCAAGGCCCACAAGAAGGACAACCACTCGCGTCGTGGCCTTCTGATGATGGTGTCCCAGCGCCGCAGCCTGCTCGACTACCTCAAGCGCAAGGACGCCAAGCGCTATGAGGCACTGATCGGTCGCCTGGGCCTGCGTAAGTAACGATTTCGGGCGGACGATGCGTAACGCGCTCCGCCCAACGGCCAAACGGGGCCCGGACAGGACACCGCTCTTTTAAGCAGCGGTGGCCCGGTCCGGGCCCTTCGCTCATTCGGGGGGATGCCCGGAACATGCCGCGCGGGGCCTTTGTGGCCCGGGCGCGGTTCACCGGGTGCGCCGGCCAAGGCCGCCACCCACATGAAGGCGCGGGCGGCAGGGCCGTTCGCGAAGGGGGCCGGCGCAAGGGCGCAGGGCTCCTTGGAAGGAAGACAAATGTTCACCATTCACCGCAAGGAACTGACCTGGGGTGGCCGCAAGCTGGTCCTGGAGACCGGCCGCATCGCGCGCCAGGCTGACGGCGCCGTGCTCGTCCAATATGGCGACACCACCGTGCTGGTCACCGCTGTCGGCGCCAAGAGCCAGAAGCCCGGGATCGATTTCTTCCCGCTGACCGTCAACTACCAGGAAAAGGCCTATGCCGCGGGCAAGATCCCGGCGGCTTCTTCAAGCGCGAAGGCCGGCCGACCGAGAAGGAGACCCTGGTCTCCCGCCTGATCGACCGCCCGATCCGCCCGCTCTTCGTCGAGGGCTTCCGCAACGAGACCCAGGTCGTCGCCACCGTGCTGTGCCACGACCTCGAGAACGATCCCGACATCGTCGCCATGATCGGCGCCTCGGCCGCCCTGACCATTTCGGGCCTGCCGTTCCTGGGCCCGATCGGCGGTGCCCGCGTGGGTTACATCAACGGCGAATACGTCCTCAACCCGACGCTCGAGGAAATCGAGAAGACCGATCTCGACCTGGTGGTCGCCGGTACGGGCGACGCCGTGCTGATGGTCGAGTCCGAGGCCAAGCAGCTCTCGGAAGAGATCATGCTGGGCGCCGTGATGTTCGGCCACCGCGAGATGCAGCCGGTGATCCAGGCGATCATCGAGCTGGCCGAAGCCGCCGCCAAGGAGCCCTGGGCCCTGCCGGAGGCGCCCGACGAGGCGGCCCTGGTCGCCAAGCTCAAGGACATCGCCGAGGCCGACCTGCGCGCCGCCTATGGCGTGCGCGAGAAGCAGGTGCGCTACGAGCAGGTGGGCGCGGCCAAGAAGAAGGCCGTCGCCGCCCTGGCCGAGGCAGGCTTCGACGCCGCCCGCGCCACCGAACAGTTCAAGGCGCTGGAATCGGAAATCGTCCGGGGTAACATCCTCGATCACGGCAGCCGCATCGACGGCCGCGACCTGGTGACCGTGCGCCCGATCCTGGCCGAGGTGGGCGTGCTGCCCCGCGCCCATGGCTCGGCCCTGTTCACCCGCGGCGAGACCCAGGCCCTGGTCGTGGCGACGCTCGGCACCGGCGACGACGAGCAGATGATCGATGCCCTCGAGGGCACCTATCACGAACACTTCATGCTGCACTACAACTTCCCTCCCTACTCGGTGGGCGAAGTCGGCCGCATGGGCGCCACCGGCCGCCGCGAAGTCGGCCACGGCAAGCTGGCCTGGCGCGCCGTGCGCCCGGTCCTGCCGCCGAAGGACACCTTCCCCTACACCCTGCGCATCGTCTCGGAGATCACCGAGTCCAACGGTTCGTCGTCGATGGCGACGGTCTGCGGCTCCTCGCTCGCCCTGATGGACGCGGCCGTGCCGCTGTCGACCCCGGTCGCCGGCATCGCCATGGGCCTGATCAAGGAAGGCGAGCGCTTTGCCGTCCTGTCGGACATCCTGGGTGACGAGGATCACCTGGGCGACATGGACTTCAAGGTGGCGGGTTCGGAAAACGGCGTCACCTCGCTGCAGATGGACATCAAGATCACCGGCATCACCGAGGAGATCATGAAGGTCGCACTCACCCAGGCCAAGGCCGGGCGTCTGCACATCCTGGGCGAAATGGCCAAGGCGCTGACCGGTGCGCGCACCGAGGTCAACGAGTTCGCCCCGCGGATCGAGACCATCACGATCCCCAAGGACAAGATCCGCGAAGTGATCGGCACCGGCGGCAAGGTGATCCGCGAGATCGTCGAGAAGACCGGCGCCAAGGTGAACATCGAGGACGACGGCACGATCAAGATCGCCGCCTCCGAGGCCAAGGCCATCGAAGCCGCGATCAAGTGGATCAACGGCATCGTCGCCGAGGCCAAGGTCGGCGAAGTCTATGACGGCAAGGTCGTGAAGGTCGTCGACTTCGGCGCCTTCGTGAACTTCATCGGTGCCAAGGACGGCCTCGTCCACATCTCGGAACTGGCGCCCAAGCGCGTCGCCAAGGTGTCGGACGTGGTCAACGAGGGCGACGCCGTGAAGGTGAAGGTGCTGGGCATCGACGAGCGCGGCAAGATCCGCCTCTCCATGAAGGTCGTCGACCAGCAGACCGGCGCCGACATCAGCGCCCAGAAGGGCGAGGCGGAAGCCTCGTAGTTCTTCAGGCTCCACAATCGAAGGGCGGCCCTCAGGCCGCCCTTTTTGTTTGTGCCGCAGGCCTCGCACACCGCGAACCCTTCCCGCTAGACGAACACGCACGTATACACTTATAAGATGTTTTCATCAGGGATCGGGCAGGGGACAGGCATGCAGGATGGTTTCTCGGACGTCTTCACGTTTTCGATGCGTCAGATATCGCGCGTGGAGGTCATCGCCGCTGCCTTGTTGCAGGCGCTGACCAGTGCCGTCACGGTCGGCGTCGCCTGGGCCGTGCTGACCTACCAGGTCTCGCTGGTCGGCCGTCCGGAGCTCGACGTTACGTTGGCCTCCCTGCCCTTCAGCTTTCTCGCCGGCATGGCGATGATCGCGCTGTTCTCGCGCCTCAATGGCCGCCTCTTCGGTCGCCCGTTTCCCGCCGGGGTGCTCGGCAGCGCGTGGCGTTACTTCAAGGCGATCTTCGCCCTCATGCTGTTGATACTGGCCCTCACGGTGCCGATCGGGGTCATCGTCGTGGTGGCGTGGAAATTGGTACTGGACAGTGTTCCCGAGGGCGTGCTGGCCGTCCTGCCCGCCGCGTTCGGCTTCGTCCTGGCCTATGTGGTTTTCATCCGCTACATGCTGTTGCCGATCATGGTGATCTACGAAGGCAGGGTCTCGCTCGGCCGGGCAAAGGCCTTGATCGCCGGGCGGCGCGGGCGGGCCTTCGGCGTCGTGCTGGCAATCGGCCTGATCTCCTTCGCTGCCAACCTGCTGACCTTGGCGGTGGCGGGCACCTTCATGCCCCCGGAGTTCGCGGTGCTCTTTGCCGGGCCCGTCGGCGCCCTGGCTTATGGGCCGATGACCGTGGCGGTTTCCGTTTTCTATTTCACCGGCGTCGAGCGGCTCAACGCGCCGGCATCGGAATCCGGACTGATCGAGTCGCCGGGGCCAGCGGTGACGGCATAACTCTGGGCATTACAGGCCTGGACAGGGTTCGTGCCCAGGCCGAGGGAAGCAGGCATGCCGGAAGATTTTTGGGCAGGAGTCGGGTTCGCGTTGCGGCAGGCGTTGCGCTGGGAAGTCATCGCCATCGCGATGGTGGAACTGCTGTGCACGGCGCTGGTCTATGCCGCCATGGTTGCGCACGGCGAGGAATATGCCTGGCTCGACGGGCGTGAAAGCGGCGAAGCAAAGCTGCTGGAATTCGGCCTGCGCCTGTCGTTCTCGCCGCTGACCATCGCCCTGCTGTCGCGGCTCAACCGCCGCATTTTCGACCGGCCCTTTCCGGTCGGCCCGATACACGGCACGTTCCGGGCGCTGAAGGCCCAGATCCTCTTCGGGCTGGTCATGGCGTTCTGGATCCTGTTGCCGGTGGCCATCGGGATGCTGCTGATGAGCCGGCTGCCCCAAGGGCCATCGACCGAGACCATCGGTGCCGTGCTGGGGATCGGCGCCGTCGTGGTGGGCTTGTGGCTCATTCTCTCCAAGCTCTTGTACTTCCCGATGATCGTCTACGAGGGGCGCGGATCCTTCTTCCGGGCGCAGACCCTGCTCGAGGGTCGCCGCCTTCGGCTTGCGGCGATGATCGTCATTGTCCTGCTTGCCGGTTTCGCCTGGACCGCGGCCGTCGCTTTCGTCGGCTACGGCCCCTTCGGGCCGTTGTCGCTTATCGTGGCCGGCGGCGCCCTGGTCCTGCTCTACGGGCCGCTCGATGCCTTGTTCGTCGGCTTCTACCTGAACGGCTTGGCCAGGGAGGATGCCGAGAGGACAGTGTCGGGCGGCATGGTCGAAACGGTCTCTTAGTCATTTCTTCAGCTTTCGGCTGCACTTTCTTCACCGTTTCCCCCGGAGGCGTGGTGATGCGTAAACCGACGATTTTTGAACTGGTGGCCAGTGGTTTCCGCGGCGGCTTCAGCCGGAACGGGCTGATCGCGGCCCTGGCCATAACGCTGACATCGGTCCTGTTGCCGGCCCTCGCCTTCGGTACGGGCCTGGTCCATCAGCCGGCGCTGGGCGTGATCGACCCGGCTGTGATCATCCTCCAGCTCGCCACCGCGGTGCTGACAACGCTCACGTCGCAGCCGTTCCTGATCGGCATGGTCGAACATGTCTTCCGCCAGCCCTCGCCCATCACCACCCTGCGCGTGATCGCCCGCTACTGGCTCGGCACCTTCGCCTTGATCTTGACCGGCATCCTGCTCGGGATCGTTGTCGGCTTGGTCTTTCTTGCCTTGGCACAATTAGGGCCGGTCGGCCGCATTACAGGCTCCCTGCTGATCATCACCGCCTGTTTCTATTTCGGCCCGGGACTGCTGCTGATCTGGCCGATGGCCGTCTACGAGGAGCGATTCTCGCCCTTCCGAGCGTTCCAGGCGATGAGGGGTTACCGCTGGCGCGCGTTTGCCAGCATCTTCCTGCTCATGCTGCCATTTTTTGTCCCGCTCTTTGCGACCGTCTTCGCCAACGGGCCGCAGGGCGCCATCCTGCTGTTTCTGACGCCGCCGCTTGGCTTGACACTGCTGCTCACATTCGCTTTCTCGATCGGGTCCGCCGGCAGCCTAGCCCTGGCCACCCATCTCTACCTGTCACAGCGCGGCGACGCTTCGCCGGGCGCGGCGGCAATCCCGGCCTGGGATGCTACAGGGTTGTCCTAACGGGTGATCCGGGGTAGCAGGGTCGCCAACCCTTTGCACCCAAGCCCCGCCGCCATGCCCCCCGTCACCCTCGCCCAGATGATCCAGGCTGCCTTCCGCGTGACGGGCGAGCGTGAATCGATCCGCCTGGCGCTGCTCACCGGGCTGGTGCCCAACTTGGTCGGCTACCTGGGCGGCGTCTTCGGCGTGCAGTTCATCGGCCTGAGCCCGGAGCAGGCAATATTCACGGTCCTGCTGGGCGGCCTCGTCGGGCGCCTGGCCACCCTGCCCGCGACCGTGCGGGCGGGCGGCGACCTGCTGGCCCGGCGGCTGGACCGGGCCCCCGCCGTCGACCCGGCGGTTGCCATCGGCCGCGCCTTCCGGCTGTACGGCCTGTTTCTGGCCGCTGTTTCCACCACCATGGCCCTGTCGCTGATCGCTGCCTTGAGCCTGGGCGAGGGCGCCCTCAGCATGCTGGTCCAGCTCGCCCTGGTGGTGGTGACGGTCTATGTGATCCTGGGCTTCACTATGGCGCCCCAGGCCGTGTTCTACGAGGACGAGGCGACGGTCGCCCGCAGCTTCGCCATCATCAAGGGCGACCGGCCGCGCGTCGCCGCGTTCCTGCTGGTGATCACGCTGCCGTTTTTCTTCGCCGGCATACTGGTGACCGCCTTGGGCGGCAGCGACCCGGCCGAGCCGGTGGCCCTGGTGCTGTCCCTGGTGACCGGGTTCGTCATGGCCCTGTCGACCGGGCCCATGCTGGTCGGCCTGACCGTCTTCTACTTCGCCAAGCGCGGCGAGGCCCCGCCAGTCCTTATTGATCCGGCTGGGCCCAGAACTTGATCACCTTCCAGCCGCCGCCGGATTCGCGCTTCAGCCAGGCCTGCTCGGTCACCCGGGCATCCGTGAAGACCGCATCGAACTGGACATAGGCATAGTCGCCCCTGGTGCTGTCGACCTCGGTCATGGTGAAGACCGTGGCCACGGTGCGCGACGACAGGTCGCCGCCGCGCATGCTCTGCACCTGATCGAACCAGTCGGTGGTATCGGGGGCCGGGCTGGCCATCACGCCCTTGTCGACCGTGCCGTTTTCCAGGCCCTGGAACAGGCGCGTGGCAACCCCCACGACCTGGTCGCGTTCCGCCGCGGTCAGGGCCCTGGCCGCTTCCGCATATTCGACATCGGCCAGCGCGTAACGCCCATCGTCCTGCTGGCGCAGGAAGATGCCGTCGGCCACGACCCCGCGGGCGGTCGTCGTCTCGGCCCGGATGTAGAGATAGGGGCCGTATTTGCCCGACTGGAACGGCGGTTCGGACAGATGGGCCACGGTCGTGACCACGCGGCTGCCGCCGCCGCGGCCGAACTGGCCGGTACGGGCATTGAAGACATCGATCACCGATTGGCGTGAAATCGTCTTCTTCAACGCCGGATCGAGCATCTCGTCATAGATCGCCGCGCCGTTGCCGGCATCGGCCAGGGCGAAGTAGCGCTCGTAGGCGGCGCGCGCATCGGCCGGCACCGTCGGGGCCGGCGCGCTGGGCGACAGCGGCGGCGGGGGCGGCAGAACCGGCGGCGGCGGGGGCGAGACCGGGGGCGGCGGCGAGGCCGGCGGCGGTGGCGGCGAGGTCCAGCTCGACGGCGGCGGCGGGGGCGACGCGGGGGGCGATGCCGGCGGCGAGGCGGGTGGCGGCGGGCTGGCCGGCGTCAGTTCCGGGCCGGCCGCGACGACGGTGCCCGGGGTATCGACAACCGGCTTGTCCTCCAGCATGGGCAGGACGACGAAATAGGTCAGCGCGCCGGCGATGCCGGCCAGGCCGACCAGGCCGCCGGCGACCAGGACACCGTTGCCGCCGCGCTTGCGCTCGCCATCGGTTGGGGCCGCGGGCTTGACCGGCGTGGCCTTCTCGACCGCCGGCTTTTCCCGGGCAGGCGGGGGCGGCGGCGAATCGGCGCGCAGCGGCGTATCCGCGGCCGGGCCGATGCGATAGGCGTCGGCCGCGGGCGGCGGGGGCGAGGCCGGCTTGACGACCGGCGGGGGCGGGGGCGGGGGCGCCGTAACCGGCGGCGGCGGGGCTGCCGTCACCGGGGGCGCGGTCACCGGGGGTGGGGGCACGGGCGGCTGGCTCGTCGGCACCACCGTGCGGGGCGCGAACACCGTGCGATCGGCTTCCGGCGGCGGCTGCAGCGGCACATTCATGGTCGCCGAAATGCCGACCGCCAGGCGATCGAGATATTGGGTGATGGGCGGCCGCCAGGCGTCGATCCACTGTTCCGAGGAAACGAAAAGCTCCAGCGCGCGGGCCGGCGTCACCTCGCGGATGCGCACCGTGAAGACGTTCTTGCCCTTGGAGACCGAGCGTTCGATCTCCTTGCGCACGAAAATCGACTTGTTCGAGTTCTCCGACAGCAGGAAGACGATGGCGCCGGCGGCGTCCAGCCCGTCGATGATCTGTTCGGCATATTCAGCGCCGGGACGGATGTCGCGCGGCGCGATGAAGCACTTGATGCCCCGCTGTTCGAGGTAGCTGGTAATCTGCTCCGCGAACTCCCGATCCTCGGACGCGTGGCTGATGAAGATCGGCGCACTCATGCCCTTGTCGCCCCACTCGATTCCCTCAAGGCGCGGAGTTTAGCGCCCAAATTGCCGCTGCACAGTGACGATCAACCCCTTGAAATGTGAATTTTATCGCACGCAGCGCGAAAATCGTCGCCGTTCTCGCCCCTCGGGGCTTTAGCAACTCTTTATTGATGGCGGCGATAGGCTATATCTAAGCCTGGATAGGGCGTCATCAGATCGTCACCCGGACGGGATGCACGATGCGCCAGCTTTAAGGTTCGAGACGAGATGAAAGCGCTGAACGCGGTTCGCATTCAAGGTGTCGAGGTGTTGCCGCTCCTGGAAGGGGGCAAGGGCGTCTCGGCGACCAATGGCGAATCCTCGGGCGCGTGGGCCGCGGCCGGCGGCATCGGCACGGTGTCGGCGGTGAATGCCGATTCCTACGACGCCGACGGCAAGGTCATCCCGCAGATCTACCTGGGCAAGACGAGGCGCGAGCGCCACGACGAGCTGGTCAAATACGGCATTTCCGGCGGCATCACCCAGGTCCAGCGCGCCCATGACGTGGCCAATGGCCAGGGCCGCCTGCACATCAACGTGCTGTGGGAAATGGGCGGTGCCGAACGGGTGCTGAAAGGCGTGCTGGAAGGCGCCCGCGGCCTGGTCCACGGTGTCACCTGCGGCGCCGGCATGCCCTACCGCCTGGCCGAGATCGCCGCCAGCTTCGGCATCAACTATTACCCCATCGTCTCGTCGGGCCGCGCCTTCCGCGCCCTGTGGAAGCGCGCCTACCACAAGTTTTCGAGCTTCCTGGGCGGCGTCGTCTACGAGGATCCCTGGCTGGCCGGCGGCCACAACGGCCTGTCCAATTCCGAAGATCCGCTGCTGCCCGAGGATCCCTATCCCCGCGTCGTCGCCCTGCGCCGCGACATGAACGAGGCCGGCCTGCACGACACCCCGGTGATCATGGCCGGCGGCGTCTGGTACCTGCGCGAATGGCAGCATTTCATCGACAACCCGGAAGTGGGCCCGGTGATCTTCCAGTTCGGCACCAGGCCCCTGCTGACCCAGGAAAGCCCGATCCCCGAATCCTGGAAGCAGCGCCTGACCCGCATTGCCAAGGGCACCGTCGCCCTGCATCGCTTCTCGCCCACGGGCTTCTATTCCTCGGCCGTGCGCAACCCGTTCCTGGCGGAACTGGAAGACCGCACCGACCGCCAGATCGCCTATTCGTCCGAGCCGGTGGGCGACCACCAGGCAGCGCTGGCGATCGGCGCCCGCGGCCGGCTGGTCTATGTCACGCCCCATGACAAGGAGCGGGCGGAAGGCTGGATGGCCCAGGGCTTCAACGAGGCCATGCGCACCCCCGACCACACCCTGGTGTTCGTGACCCTTGAGAAGGCGCGCGAAATCCACAAGGACCAGATCGACTGCATGGGCTGCCTGTCGGCCTGCAAGTTCTCCAACTGGTCCCAGGGCGAGGAAGGCACCACCGGCAAGAAGGCCGATCCGCGCAGCTTCTGCATCCAGAAGACCCTGCAGGACATCGCCCATGGCGGCGACGTCGAAAACAATCTGCTGTTCGCCGGCCACTCGGCCTATCGTTTTGCTTCCGATCCGTTCTATTCGAACGGTTTCGTGCCGACCGTGCGGCAGCTCGTCGACCGTCTCCAGACGGGCGATTGACACGGCGACCCGAGGTAACCAAGCCATGATCCGGCCATCCCCCGAACGCCCCTTCCGCGACGCGCTCCAGCGCCTGAAGGCGGCCGGCCTGCGGCCGACGCGCCAGCGCCTGGCGCTGACCCGGATCTTGTTCGAGAACGGCCACCGCCACCTGACCGCCGAAACCCTGCACGGCGAAGCGCGCCTGGCCGGTGTCGACGTTTCGCTCGCCACCATCTACAACACGCTGCACCAGTTCACCACCGTGGGCCTGCTGCGCGAGGTGGTGATCGACACCGGCAAGGCCTATTTCGACACCAATACCGACGACCACCATCACTTCTTCTTCGAGGAGTCGGGCCGGCTGGTCGACATTCCGGGCATGGATGTCGCCATCACCAACCTGCCCCAGGCGCCCGCGGGCACGACCGTGGCGCGGGTCGACGTGGTGATCCGCCTGCGCGGTCCGGGTAACCCCTGACAGTCGCCGCAGCGCAGCAGAACTGTAAAGCTTTCCCGCAGCTTGCGAACGTCTTTCAACCGATTCTAGACTGTTGACGGTGCTCCCCGCAGGCTCCTATAACGGAGTCCGGCGGGGGCGATCGCAAGGCGTTATCGCCCCATCCGTTACCCGGGGATGCCCCGCGGCGGCCGCTCGGCCGCGTTGCCGGCAGGCATCCCGCCATTGCAGGGAAGGAGTGGCATCATGTCGCTTGCTGGAACCAAGACCTGGGGCAATCTCAAGGACGCTTTCGCCGGCGAGAGCCAGGCGAACCGCCGTTACCTCTATTTCGCGCAGAAGGCCGACGTTGAAGGTTACAACGACGTCGCCGCCGTGTTCCGCTCGACCGCCGAGGGCGAGACGGGCCATGCCCACGGCCACCTCGAATTCCTCGAGGAAGTGGGCGATCCCGCGACCGGCGAGCCGATCGGCGGCACCGACCTGAACCTCAAGGCCGCCATCGCCGGCGAGACCCACGAATACACCGACATGTATCCGGGCATGGCCAAGACCGCCCGCGAGGAAGGCTTCGACGAGATCGCCGACTGGTTCGAGACCCTGGCCAAGGCCGAGAAGTCTCATGCCGGCCGCTTCCAGAAGGCGCTCGACACCCTCGCCTGAGACCGCGCATCCCTCCTCACCCAACCCTCTCCTCCCAGGAGGAGAGGGCTCGAGTGACTCCCCTCTGCCCTTTAGGGCGGAGGGGTCGGGGGAGGGGGGTCTCTGACCAGAGAAATCCGATGAGGCCGGCATGAGAGAAGGTTCGCTCGAGGCGCCGACGCGCCATCCGCTGGCGTGGAACGACCCCGATTTCTACGACGAGGCCAAGCTCGACGCGGAATTGCGCCGGGTCTTCGACATCTGCCACGGCTGCCGCCGCTGCTTCAACCTGTGCGACTCGTTCCCCCGCCTGTTCGACCTGGTCGATGCGACCAGCGAAGGCGAGGTGCATGGCGTGAAATCGGAAGACTTCGGTGCGGTCGTCGATGCCTGCACCCTGTGCGACCTGTGCTTCATGACCAAGTGCCCCTATGTGCCGCCGCACGAATTCAACCTGGATTTCCCGCACCTGATGCTGCGCTACCGCGCGGTCGAGCATAGCAAGGGCGAGACTCCCTTCGCGCAGCGGCAGTTGGCGCGCACTGACCGCAACGGCAAGCTGGCCGGCGCCATGGCGGGCCTGTCCAACTGGGCGACCGACGCCGACAACAAGTTCACCCGCGGCCTGATGGAGAAGGCCGCCGGCATCGATGCCCATGCGGCCCTGCCGAAATTCCACCGGGCGACCTTCAAGCGCCAGGCCAGGAAATCCCCGATCGAGGTCAATGCCGCGGCGCCCGCCCATGGCCGCAAGGCGGTGATCTATGCCACCTGCTTTGCCAATTACAACGCGCCCGAGATCGGCATGGCCGCGCGCGCGGTACTGGCCAGGAACGGCGTCGAAACCGAGGTGGTCTACCCCAGGTGCTGCGGCATGCCGCTGCTGGAACACGGCAATCTCGAAGGGGTGGTGGCCAATGCCCAGGCGATCAAGGCCGAATTGCTGCCCTGGGTCGACAAGGGTTACGACATCGTCGCCCTGGTGCCGTCCTGCGCCTTGATGATGAAATTCGAATGGGGCCTGCTGATGCCGGATGACGCCGACATCAAGCGCCTGGGCGACGCCGTCTACGACATTCCCGAATATGTCGTCGACATCGCCAAGAAGGAAGGCCTGGCCCCGGGCCTGGCGCCCTTGGAAGGCGGCATCGCCGTGCACATCGCCTGCCATGCCCGGGCCCAGAACATGGGCGCCAAGGCCGCCGAAATGCTGAAGCTGATCCCCGGCCAGGACCTCCAGGTGATCGAGCGCTGCTCGGGCCACGGCGGTTCCTGGGGCGTGCTCAAGGAGTTCCACGAGGTGGCGCTGAAGGTGGGCAAGCCGGTGGCGCGAACCGCGGCCAAGGCCGGCAAGGCCCATGTCGCCTCGGAATGCCCGCTGGCGGGGGCCCATATCGTCGAGGGCATGCGCCAGTTGAACGGCGACGGCACGGCCAAGGTCCCCGACAAGGCCCCGCACCCGATCGAACTGTTCGCCCGGGCCTACGGCATCGAGGCCTAGACGCAGGTAATTGTAAGGATCACTCCCATGCCCAAGGCGGCCCGGCGCATCACCGCAGACGACATCCTGCCGCGCGAGACCTATGGCGCCGAGCGCAAGGCCCGCCGCGCGGCGGTGGTGGACCTCAAGAAGCGCCGGCGCATGGCCGTCGGCCCCTATGCCACCTTCCATTTCGAGTGTTTCGAGACGATGTGGATGCAGGTGCAGGAAATGCTCTACATCGAGAAGGGCGGCGACGCGCAACTGGCCGACGAACTGGCCGCCTACAACCCGATGATCCCGCAAGGCGCCGAGTTGACCGCCACCATCATGTTCGAGATCGAGGACGCCTACCGCCGCGCCCGCATCCTCCAGCGCCTGGGCGGCGTCGAGGATGCCCTGACCATCAGGGTGGGCGGCCACACCATCCAGGCGGTACCCGAGGGCGACGTCGAGCGCACCAAGGAGGACGGCAAGACCTCCGCCGTCCACTTCATGCACTTCCCCTTCAGCGCGGAAGCGATCGCCGCCTTCCAGGACCCGGCCAACGAAGCGATCATCGCCTTCGCCCACCCGGAATACGGCCACATGGCCGTGATCCCGCCGGAAATCCGCGCGTCGCTCGCGCAGGATTTCGGGTGAGGCGCGGGCGACTGTGTCGGTTCAGCCACAGCGCGAGATTCTGTCGCCAGACCGCTAGCGTGGGTTGATTTCTCTCGGCTAAGCTCCCGCCCGCAATAAGCGTATGCGCGGTTGTGGGAGGCACGTTTGCGGGTAGATTTTCGTTGGGCGCTCATCCTTGCGGGGAGCTTGGCCCTTGCTGCCTGCGCCACGCCGGCCCCGGTGCCGACCGAAGTCAGCGCACCGGCCCCCTCTCTTGCCGCCGCCCCGGCCCCGGACATGCCGACGCTGAAGCGCAAGGTCGCCATCGGCCGCTTCTCCAACAGCACCAACTATGGCCGCGCCCTGCTGCTGGCGACCGAGCGCGATCCGCTGGCCGATCAGGCGGCCGACATGCTGTCGGCACGGCTGGTCGAATCCGGCAAGTTCATGGTCTTCGAGCGTTCAGACCTCGACGTGGTGCGCGCCGAACAGGCCCTGCAAGGCAGCGGTTCGGCCCAGCTTGTCGGCGTCGACGCCCTGATCATCGGCTCGGTGACCGAATTCGGCCGCAAGACCGACGGCCAGACCGGCTTCCTGTCGTCGACCAAGCGCCAGACCGCCAGCGCCACGGTCGAGGTTCGGCTGGTCGACGTCCACACCGGCCGGGCCTTCTTCTCGACCAGCGGCCATGGCGATGCCGTGGTCGAGGCGGGCGAGATCGCCGGCTTCGGCTCCAATGCCTCCTACGACGGCACCTTGAACGACCGGGCCATCGCGGCCGCGGTCGCCGACCTGATGACCGGCGTCATGCAGAAACTGCAGGAACGCAGCTGGTCGACCGATATCCTCCAGGTCAAGGGCGGCGACGTGCTGATCAGCGGCGGCCCCGCGCAAGGCCTGAAGATCGGCGACCGGCTGCGCGTCGAACGGCCGGGCCAGACCGTGACCAGCGGGCAGACCGGGCTGCCCATCGCCCTGCCGGGCGATTATGTCGCCACACTCGAGATCGTCTCCTTCTTCGGCGACCAGCCCGAGGCGCAAGGCGCGGTGACCCGCGTGGTCGAAGGCAAGGTGAATGCCGCCCAGGCGAAATCCCTGATCGTGACGGAGATCCGCTGATGCGCGCCATTGCGACGGTGGCCCTCGCCGCCACGCTCCTGCTGGGGGCCTGCGCCTATCCCGATACCACGGTGCAGCAGGGTGCCGCCAGCAGCGGCCTGTACTTCACCGCCGCCGCCGCGGGCACGCGGGTGTTCGTCGACGGCAGCGATGCCGGCGATGCCACCCTCTACAACGGCAAGCAGGCCGTTCTGGTGGTCCCGCCGGGGCCGCATCAGGTCACCCTGAAGCTCGGCCAGAGCGTGCTCTACGACAAGCCGGTGTTCGTCGGCGCCGGTTCCCAGGTCGAGATCAAGGGTCAGTAACATGAAACATCTCGTCTCCCTCGCCCTGGGCGCGGCCCTCCTGGCCGGCTGCGCGCCGCAGACGCGCTTCGAATGGGGCAGCTATCAGGAATCGCTCTATCTCTACGCCAAGGCGCCGGACCAGCGCGACGCCTATCGCAAGTCGCTGCAGGACGCGATCGACAAGGGCAAGCAAACCAATCGCCTGGCACCCGGCCTGCAGGCCGAACTCGGCTACCTCTACCTGGAAGAGGGTGACAAGGGCCGTGCCATTCAGCTCTTCGAGGACGAGATGGCCCAGTTTCCCGAATCCAGGCCCTTCCTGACCGATATGATCAAGCGCCTCCAGGGCGCTCCCGTGCCCGCGCCGACCGCTGCCGCCGCGCCGGAGGTGCAGTCATGATCCTGGGTTCCAAGCTTCGCACCGTCGCCGCCCTGGCCCTCCTGCCGCTGGTCGCCGCCTGCGTGCAGCCGCCGACGCCGAAGGACTACACCCCGTTCCGCGCCGAAGGGCCGCGCAGCATTCTGGTCGTCCCCGCGATCAACAATTCGCAGACCGTCGAAGCGGCGGACTATTTCGTCTCGACCATCGCCCCGCCGTTCGCCGAACGGGGCTATTATGTCTTCCCGTCGTTCATGGTGAAGCGGGTGATGGAGGAGAACGGCCTCTCCGATCCCGGGCTCGTCCACAATGCCGATGCCCGCCGGATCAGTAACCTGTTCGGTTGCGACGCGGTGCTGTTCGTGATCATCGAGAACTGGGAAAGCGAGTACGCGGTCCTGGCGACGGCGACCAAGGTCGGCTTCACCTACGAATTGCGCAGCTGCAAGACCAACGCCGTGCTGTGGCAGGACAAGCGCACCGTCGTCTATTCGCCCCAGGCCAATTCCAGCGGCAACATCTTCGCCGACCTGATCGTCATGGCGATCGTCGCCGCCGTGGAAAAGGCCGCGCCCAACTATATCCCGCTGGCCAAGCAGGCCAACCTCCTCGCCTCCGCCACGGCCGGCCAGGGCCTGCCCGCCGGCCCCTACCTCGCGGACCAGTACCAGAAGGACGGCTCGACCTTCCCGTCGACGCCCACAGCGCCGAAGTAGACCCGGCCCGGGCATTGCCCGGCATTCAGGCGGCCGCGAATCGACCGTCGCGTGAGCGCGATCACAGAACGGTCGCGCGGCGGTGCTAGCCTTGGCCTCTCGATTTTCTTGGGAGGACATCATGGCGGGCAACCTGAATCCCGGGCTGTTGATCTGTCAGTGCGAATCCTGGTCCGGGCGCCCGATCCTGGGGGCCACGGCGCAGCTGAACTTCGTCGAGGTCGATGCGGCCTTCGGCGGGCGGCTGAAGCTCTTCAACCCCAAGGGCGAAGAGGCCGAGAGCGTCACGGCCGACACCGCGCGATCCGGCGTCGCCTTCCTGCAATTCTTCTGGGACCCCACGCACATCGGCTATTTCACCAGCAACACGCCCAAATTCCGCGCCGTCGCCTATGGCGTGCCGGGCTTTTCCAAGGAAATCGTGCCGGGCGAATGGTACGGCACCAACGAGGTGCCGCACGGGTTTGAGACCGATCGCGTCTCTGGCCGCATGGGCCTGTGCGTGAACCTGGGCCAGATCTGGTCCGAGGGCAAAGGCGAATTCCAGTTCAAGGAAGGCGCCGGCCTCGCCATCGACATCATGAAGAAGATCAAGGAGGCGCTGGAATTCCACGCCAAGGTGACAGGCCAGAAGACGCCCAAGGTTCCGTTCCTGAAACCCATGCGGCCGACGCCGGAAATGGTCTCCCTGCTGGGCTATGCCTCGTTCCGCCTGAAGGCCTACGATTGAAGCCTGCGGGCCAGCCGCCCGGCGAGCGGCAGCAGGCGGTTGCGGAACTTGCGCTTGGGGTCGTTCTCGCGCTGCGCCAGTAGCAGGTCGAGACCGTCCCCGATCGCGGCTTCCACCTCGCGGCGCAGGGCCCAGGCATTGTCGTCGTTGACCTCGCCATGCCAGCGGCTGGTGTCGATCGCCGGGGCAAAGCGGAAGTAATAGCGCTCGGGCCGCGGCAGGGCGGTTAGCCCTAAGCCGCGGTAAAGGCCCAGGTAGTCGGGCTTCAGGCCCAGGCGCCGGGTCAGCGACGCGACGCCGGGCACCTTCATGATCTCGTCCGAGCCCAGCAGGATCGAATAGCTGTCGTCGGCGCCCACCGCCGAGAAGGGAATGACCGGGCAGCCCGCCTCGATCGCCAGGCGGGCAAAGCCCAGCCGTTCCTTCCAGCGCAGCTTGTACTGCTCGCCCTTGCGCTTGAAGACCTCGCCGACCCCGCCGGGGAAGACGATGACATGGGCGCCCAGCGCCATCAGGGCGCGGAAATTGTCGGGATTGCCGGCAACGGCACCCGAGCCTAAGAACAGCTCGCGCCAGTAGGGCACCTTGAAGTGGACATTGTCGGCCAGGCCGCGCAGCCAGACACCGGTACGCTCCTTCAGGCCGAAGGTCATGACCGAGGCATCGAGCGTGCCCATCAGGGTGTGATTGCCGATGAACAGAGCGGGGCCTTGCAGGGGCACGTTTTCCAGCCCCTCGAACACCGGATCGGTCAGGGCCGTCCAGCTGTCGATCGCCGGGCCCAGCCGCTTGCGGAGTTTGGCGTAGTCCTCGTCGGTGAAGGGGGCGACAGGCGGGGCGGCGTCGGTCATGGCGGGTCCTAACCCCCGCTACAAACCGTGCAGGCAGGGTCTCGATGCAGGCGGAGGGTGCGGAAGCGGGTACTCAACGCATCGTACAAAACCAGCCGGCCGGCGAGCGTGTCGCCGATACCGGTCAATTCCTTCAGCGCCTCGACCGCCATCAGGCTGCCGACCACGCCGGTGACGGCGCCGAGGATGCCCTGGCCCGCGCAATTGGCGGCTTCGGTCGTCCCCTCGGGCACGAAGCAGTGATAACAGGGCTGGTCACCCTTCAAGTGGCCCTTGAAGGTCGCGACCTGTCCCTCGAACTGGGCAACAGCCCCCGATACCAGCGCTTTGCCGACCGCCACGCAGGCACGGTTGACCGCGTGCCTGGTGGCGAAATTGTCGGTGCCGTCCAGCACCAGGTCGTAACCAGACACCAGGCTGCGCGCGGCCGCATCATCCAAATGCAGGGCATGGGTGACGACCCGCACGTTGGGGTCCAGCCGGTTCAGCGCCGCCGCCGCCGCCGCCACCTTGGGCCGGCCGACATCGGCGGTCTGATAGATCACCTGGCGCTGGAGATTGGACAGGGCCACCGTGTCATCGTCGACCAAGCCGATGGTGCCCACCCCCGCCGCCGCCAGATAGAGCGCCACCGGCGCGCCCAGGCCGCCGGCGCCGACGATCAGCACCTTGGAGGCCAGCAGGCGCGCCTGGCCGGCCCCGCCGACCTGACGCAGGATGATGTGACGGGCATAGCGGTCGAGTTGGTCGTCGGTGAGCATTGCCGACCTGAGACTCCCTCGCCCCGCTTGCGGGGAGAGGGCCGGGGTGAGGGGTGTTAGGGCCGATCCTTGTCTTAGCCGACAAAGCAGCCTCGAGACCCCTCACCCTAACCCTCTCCCCGCAAGCGGGGCGAGGGAAAATTGTCAGCGCAGCAATTCGCCGGCGATGATCAGCTTGCGGATCTCGGAGGTGCCGGCGCCGATCTCCAGCAGCTTGGAGGCGCGGTAGAGGCGGTTGATCTCGGTCTCGCGCATATAGCCCGCACCGCCGAAGATCTGCACCGCGTCCGACACCACCCTGGTGCAGCCTTCGGCCGCATAGAGGATGCACGAGGCGGTCAGCTTGTGGATGTCGCCGCGGCCGCCGGCGCCCTCCTCCAGGTCGTTCGCCTCGGCCAGGGTGCGGTAGCAATAGGTTTTCATGGTCTCGATGGTCGTCCACATTTCGGCGAGCTTCGCCTGGACCATCTGGAATTCGCCGATCTTCTTGCCGAACTGGGTGCGGGTCTTGGCATAGTCCAGCGCCAGTTCGAAGGCCCGCTCCGCCATGCCGAGGTTGATCATGGCGACGATGGCGCGTTCGAGATCCAGGCCGGACATGACCACCGCCACGCCCTTGTTCTCGACGCCGACCAGGTTTTCAGCCGGGACCTTGCAGTCCTCGAACACCAGTTCCGCCGTGGTCGAACCGCGGAAGCCCATCTTGTCCAGCTTCTGGGCGACCTTGAAGCCCGGGAAGCCCTTCTCGACGATGAAGGCGGAGATGCCCTTGGCGCCCGCGGCCTTGTCCGTCTTGGCATAGACCAGGATGACGTCGGCCACGGGGCCGTTGGTGATGAACAGCTTGGCGCCGTTGAGGATGTAATGGTCGCCCTCGCGCCGCGCCGTCGTCGCCATCGAGCCCAGGGCATCCGAGCCGGCGCCCGGTTCGGTCAGGCCCAGGGCGCCGATCTTGGTGCCGTCCAGCAGGCCGGGGAGATAGCGCTCGCGCAAGGCGGGGCTGGCATTGCGGGCGATATTGTTCACGCACAGGTTCTCGTGCGCGACATAGGACAGGGCCACCGCATGGTTCCAGCGCGCCAGGCCCTGGGTGATCAGGCCTGAGGTGAAGAAGTCGCTGCCCGCCCCGCCCAGTTCCGGCTCGACGGTCACGCCCAGGAAGCCCATGCGGGCCAGCGCCGGCATGGCCTGGGGCGGCCACCATTCCTCGTTGTCCATCCTGGGGCACAGGTCGTGGAGTTCGCCGCGGCCGAACTTGTCGGCCTGGTCGAGAATCTCCTGCTGGTCCGGGGTCAGCCGAAAGCCGTTGGTGGCGTAGCTGTTCGCCCGCAGGTCGGCCGCCGCCGCTGTCGCACTCATCCTGGTTCCTCCCCATGTCTCCGGTTGACATGTCTAAAATGAAGCATATTCAATATGGCCCGAGAAGCAAGAGCCCCCTCTCCTCTCGAGAGGAGAGGGTTGGGGTGAGGAGGGGGACGCCGGCTGCCGGCGCAAGCCCCCCTCCCCCAACCCCCTCCCCCAATGGGCGGAGGGGGCTTACAGGGGGAAGCCAGCTCTAGATGCCGGTGATCAGCGCCAAGCGGATGCAGGACCGGATCGACGCCATCGTCGAGGCCGCCTCCGTCACCTTTTCGACCAAGGGCTTCGAGGCCGCCTCGATCGCCGAGATCGCGCGCGCCGCCCAGGTCTCGGACGGGCTGATCTATCGCTATTTCGCCAACAAGCGCGACCTGCTCTACCGCGTGCTCCAGGCCTTCTATGAACGGCTGCTGCCGCAGGTCGAGGCGCAGGTGGCCCAGGGGGTCGGCTTCGAGGACAAGCTGCACCGCCTGGTGCGCCGCCATGTCGAGGTCTTCGTCGCCGATCGCGGCCTGTGCCGCCTGTTCCTGACCGAGGTGCGCGTCGCCAGCGACTATCAGGGCTCGGCCATCCAGGACCTGAACCGCCGCTATACCAAGGTGCTGACCGCCCTGATCGAGGATGGCATCGCCAAGGGCGAGGTGAAGCCCGACGTTTCGCCGCGCCTGGTGCGCGATATCCTGTT
The DNA here is from genome assembly GCF_003590945.1 of Oleomonas cavernae. Classification (NCBI taxonomy): domain Bacteria; kingdom Pseudomonadati; phylum Pseudomonadota; class Alphaproteobacteria; order Acetobacterales; family Acetobacteraceae; genus Oleomonas; species Oleomonas cavernae. The sequence continues at coordinate 4,083,861 of NZ_QYUK01000011.1, forward strand.
CGGCGCCATCGAACATCTTGCCTGGCCCCATGTGAACGGCGACGCCCGTCTCGACGTGAAGGCCAGCGCCGCCGCCGTCACCGCCCTGTTCTGTGGCGGCGTCTGCCTGCCCGTGAAGGCTTGAGGTCCATGCCCCATTTTCCCTTCGATACCGTCCTGGTCGCCAATCGCGGCGAGATCGCCGCGCGCATCCTGCGCACGGTGAAGCGCCTAGGGCTGAAAGGCGCCGTCGTCTACCACGTCGCCGACAAGGGCGCGCCGGCAATCGCCCTGGCCGACATCGCCATCGAGATCACCGGCAAGACCCCCGTGGCCGCCTTTCTGGACGGCGAGCAGATCATCGCCGCCGCCCTCAAGGCCGGCGCCGGCGCGGTCCACCCCGGTTACGGCTTCCTGTCGGAGAACGCGGGCTTCGCCAGGGCGGTCGCCGCCGCCGGCATCCGCTTCGTCGGGCCGGAACCCGCCGCGATCGAGCTGATGGGCGACAAGGTGCGGGCGCGCAAGTTCGTCGCCGACCGCGGCTTCCCCGTCGCCCCCTCGGCGATCGAGGATGACGATCCGGCCAGTTTCGTCGAGCGCGCGCGCCTGGTCGGCACGCCGCTGCTGATCAAGCCGTCGGCCGGCGGCGGCGGCAAGGGCATGCGCATCGTCCGTGACCTGGGCGTGCTGGAAGAGGAAATCATCCGCGCCCGCTCGGAAGGGCAGCGTTACTTCGGCGACGGACGGCTCTATGTCGAGCGCTTCGTCGAGAACCCGCGCCATATCGAGGTGCAGGTGATGGGCGACGCCCACGGCACCGTCATCCACCTGCACGAGCGCGAATGCTCGGTCCAGCGCCGCTTCCAGAAGATCGTCGAGGAAACCCCCTCGCCCGCCCTCACCGCGCAGCAGCGCAAGCAGATCTGCGAGACCGCCGCCGGCATCGCCCGCGCGGCGAATTACCGCAACGCCGGCACGGTCGAGTTCATCTATGGCGCCGGCGAGTTCTTCTTCCTGGAAATGAACACTCGCCTGCAGGTCGAACATCCGGTAACCGAGATGATTACCGGCCTGGACCTGGTGGAGGTGCAGTTGCGCGTCGCCGCCGGCGAGAAGCTGGACCTCGCCCAGGACGCGGTGCCCAGCGCGGGCCATGCGATCGAACTGCGCCTCTATGCCGAAAGCCCCGCACGAGGGTTCGTGCCCACCACCGGCAAGGTGCTGGCCCTGCGCCTGCCCCAAGGCGTGCGCGTCGACAGCGGCATCACGCAAGGCCAGAGCATCACCACCGCCTTCGACCCCATGCTGGCCAAGGTGATCGTGCATGGTGCAACCCGCGCCGAGGCGATCGCCAAGGGCCGCGCCGCCCTGCGCGACCTGGTCCTGCTGGGCTGCGAGACCAATGCCGCCTTCCTCGACCGCCTGCTGGCCGACGATGCCTTCGCCAAGGGCGAGGTCCACACCGGCACCCTGGATGCAAGGCCCGACATCGCCGCCGAACCGGCGCTGACCGACGACCTGAAAGCCCGCCTGATCGCCGCCGCGGCCCTGTCCCTGCGCCCGGTCAAGGATTCGGCCGACCGCATCCAGCCGGTCCACGCCGCCATCGGCGGCTGGCGGAGCGCGTGATGGTTCATCCTTCCATTTGTGTCATCCCGGCGCAGGCCGGGATCCATCGCCGTCCAGCGCGCGATGTCCCAATGGTTCCCGGCCTGCGCCGGGATGACAAAAATAACAAAGGTCCGGGAAACGCCCCATGCGCCACCTGTTTCTGATCGACGAGCAAGAGGTCGAGGCCGGGCTCCTCCCCGCCGACACCGGCTACCGCCTGCTGCTGGGCGACGCGGACATTCCCGTGGCGCTGGCCGACGGCCGCCTGACCGTGGCCGGGCGCAGCGAGCCGGTCGCCGTCGCGCTGGAGGGCGATGTCGCCCACGTCCATCTCGACGGGCGGGCCTGGCGGGTCGAATTCGTCGACGCGGTCGAGCGCTATGCCCATACCGGCCATGCCGGCGCCGACGACGTGATCATCGCGCCCATGCCGGGCTCGGTCGTCGCGGTCAATGTCGCCGCGGGCGACAGCGTCGCCGCCGGCCAGGTGCTGCTGGTGATCGAGAGCATGAAGCTGGAGACCGCCATCAAGGCGCCGCGCGCCGGCACCATCGACATGGTTCACGTCGCCGCCGCCGCGACCTTCAACAAGGGGGCGCCGCTGGTCGCCCTCGCCCCCGCGACCGAGGGCTGAGAGACATGCGCCAGATCCAATCGTCCATCGACGTCAATTCGGCCGAGTTCCAGGCCAACGCCGCCCACAATCAGGGCCTGGCCGCCGCCTTGCGCGAACGCCACCACAAGGCCCGCTTCGTCCGGCCCCAGCGTGACATGGACCGTCTCGCCCGCCAGGAGAAGCTGTTCGTGCGCGAGCGTATCGAGGCCCTGCTCGATCCCGGCACGCCGTTCATGGAACTCTCGACGCTGGCCGCCAACATGGCCTATGGCGGCGAGGCGCCCGGCGCCGCGATCGTCACCGGCATCGGCATCGTCGCCGGCCAGGAAGTGGTGATCCATGCCGACGACGCCAGCGTGAAGGGCGGCGCCTGGTATCCCCTCTCCGTGAAGAAGATCGTCCGGGCGCTCGACATCGCCATCGAGAACCGCTTGCCGGTGGTGCACCTGTGCGATTCCGCCGGCGGCTTCCTGCCCCTGCAGGCCGATACTTTCGCCGACCGCTATTACGCCGGGCGCATCTTCCGCAACCAGGCGATCCTCTCCAAGCTGGGCGTGCCCCAGGTCTCGCTGGTGATGGGCCATTGCACGGCGGGCGGCGCCTATATTCCCGCCCTGTCGGAATACAATGTGATCGTGCGCGGCACAGGCGCCATCTTCCTCGGCGGCCCGCCCCTGGTGAAGGCGGCGACGGGCGAGATCGTCTCGGTCGAGGAACTGGGCGGCTGCGACACCCACACCCAGATCTCCGGCACCGCCGATTATCCCGCCAACAGCGAGCGCCACGCCATCGCCATCGCGCGCGAGATCGTCGGCACCTGGAAACGGGCGGAGAAGCTGAAGATCGAGCGCATCGCGCCGGAAGCCCCGCACTACGATCCCGCCGAGCTCTACGGCGTCATCCCGCGCGACATCAAGGTGCAGTTCGACATGCGCGAGGTAATCGCCCGCGTGGTCGATGGCAGCCGCTTCCACGAATACCAGCCGGCCTATGGCACCACCCTGGTCTGCGGCTTCGCCCATATCTTCGGCATGCGGGTGGGCATCATCGGCAACAACGGCGTGCTGTTCAACGACAGCTCGCTCAAGGGCGCCCACTTCATGCAGTTGTGCGACCAGAACCGCACGCCGATCCTGTTCCTGCAAAACATCACCGGTTACATGGTGGGCAAGGAATACGAGCACCGGGGCATCACCAAGGACGGCGCCAAGATGATCATGGCGGTGTCGGGCCTCGAGGTGCCCAAGATCACCGTGATCGTCAACGGCTCGTTCGGGGCGGGCAACTACGGCATGTCGGGCCGCGCCTTCGACCCGCGCTTCCTGTTCATGTGGCCGCAGAGCCAGATCTCGGTCATGGGCGCCGAACAGGCGGCCAACGTGCTGAGCGAGGTGAAGATCCGCCAGTTGTCGCGCAACGGCGAGACCCTGTCCCCGGAGCAGATCGCCGCCATCCGCGAACCGGTGATCGACGACTACAAGCGCATGTCCAGCGCCTACTACTCGACCTCCGAACTCTGGGACGACGGCATCCTCGACCCCGTCGATACCCGCAATGCCCTGGGCCTGGCGCTGAGCTGCACCCTGAACAGGCCGATCGACCGGCCCCATTTCGGCGTCTTCCGGATGTAGCGTGCGGCCAGTCATCCCTTGCCGGCCCAGGGCAAATCTATATATTGTGCGTATAACGTATGAGGCGAATGCGTGATCGCTGGCTTCAAGTGCCGAGACACGGAAGCCCTTTGGCATGGCAAAGCCATCCGGCGATTTTCGGCGATCGCGGTGCAGGCGAGGCGAAAGCCGGACTATCTCGATGCGGCCCAAGCCCTCCTGGACTTGCGCGCGCCGCCGGGCAACCGGCTGGAAGCCTTGGCCGGCAATCGCAAAGGGCAGCACAGTATTCGGGTGAACGATCAGTGGCGGATCTGCTTCGTCTGGCGGGACAAATCGGGAGCCCATGATGTCGAAATCGTCGACTACCACTAAGCTGTCGCGGCCAACGGGGCGGATCGCCACCCATCCCGGCGAGATGCTGCTTGAAGAATTCATGAAGCCGCTCGGGCTCAGTGCGAATGCCTTGGCCGGCCTTCTAAAGGTGCCGGCGAACCGGATCTCCGACCTGGTTCGCGGTCGCCGTCAGGTCACCGCCGACACGGCCCTGCGCCTTGCCCGCTATTTCGGCACCACACCCGAGCTCTGGCTCAATCTCCAGACCAATCACGATCTTTCCAAGGCGCGGGCCGAGATCGGGCACGCCATTGTCGAAGAGATCCGCCCTCGGGCTGCCTGATACACTTCGGCCGGCCGCGACAAGGCTACGCTTGCCAATCGCCCGTAACGCGACTATCCCCTGCCCTGTTCCGGTAATTGCGTATTTCATGCGAATAGAAGGCGGCAGCGCCTTTGGCGGGGAAAGTCATGGTCCTGAACCGGCTGGTCGAAATGTCGAGCTTCGCGGGCGAGCGGGCGATCCAATGGATCAGCAACGCGGTCGAAAGCACGCTCTTCGCCGAGAATTTCGATATCTCGGAGCAGACCCCCTATGAGGTGGTGGTGAAGGGCGGGCTGATGACCCTGCGCTATTATCCGCCGCTGAAGCAGAGCGAGATCGAGATCGGCGCGGAGACCATGCCGGTCGCCACCATCACCCACCCGGTGCCGATCCTGCTGGTGCCGCCCCTGGCGGCCGACCCGCTGAACTTCGACCTGCTGCCCAACCGCAGCCTGGTGCGCTTCCTCCTGGCCAAGGGCTTCAAGGTCTACCTGGTCGATTTCGGCAGCCCCAAGGCCCGCCATGCCGACTATAACCTCGCCGACTATGCCGCCCGCATGCTGCCCGATGCCCTCGCGGCCTTGCGCGCGCATCACGGCGACCGGGAAATCTCGCTGCTGGGCTACTGCATGGGCGGGCTGTTCGCCCTGGTCTATCAGGGCTGGGCGGTCGATCCCAATATCCGCAACATCGTCACCATCGCCAGCCCGATCGATTCCCGCGCCGTGGGCATGGCCGGCTGGATGGTGGAGGCGATGGAGATCCCGACCCGCCTGATCCGGCGGCTGACCCCGTTCCGCATCGACAAGATCAGCGCCCAGCGCCTGATGATGCCGGGCTGGGCCGCCTCGGCCTTGTTCAAGCTGACCAATCCCACGGGCGTGGTCCAAGGCTATGCCGACCTGCTGATGAACCTGTGGGACCGGGAATACCTGGTCGAGAACCGCACGGTGGCCAAATGGTTCAACGACATGCACGCCTATCCCGGCGGCATCGTGAAGGACTTCCTGGTCCGCGTCGGCCTCGACAACGCCCTGTCCAAGGGCAAGATCGACTTAGGCGAAAAGGCCGTCAGCAATTTCGGCGCCATCAACTGCCCCTATCTCGCCATCGCCGGCAAGACCGACCAGATCGTGACCCTCGACTCCGCCCGCAAGGTGATGGACGTGGTGCCGTCGGCCGACAAGCAGTTCGCCGAGGCGCCGGGCGGCCATGCCGGGGTCTTCGCCGGCTCGAAAGCCCCGCGCACCACCTGGACCATCGCCGCCGACTGGCTGGCCCTGCGCTCGGCGGCATAACGTCACGGTTGCGGCAACACTACTACCCATGATGGAATAAGGCACCGAGACGCCGCCGCGTCAGGAGGTGCCTTGCGAGGGTTTGCCCGAACCGTCCGCCAATGCCTGTGGGGCCTGCTGCTGGCGGCCGCGGCCTGGCCGGCGCATGCCGCCTGGACCGAGCCCGAGGGCCACGGCCTGGTCATCAATACTGTAACCATTACCTTCTCGCGCGCCAATTTCGACGCGAACGGCGAACTCTATGTCGCCCCGGTGAAGCGGCGGATCGAGTTCAGCCCCTATCTGCAATACGGCGTCTTCGACGGCTGGACCGCGATCGTCCAGCCGACCTATGCCCAGGCCCGCACGACGCAGCCCGAGGCGACAAGCGAGCAAGGTTTCTCCAAAGTTTTCCTCGGCCTGCGCCATCGCCTGTTCCAGGACGAGAGCGATGTCCTCTCGGTCCAGCCCGGCATCACCTTCAGCCCCGGCGACCGTGTGCGCGCGCAATTGCTGGGCGGGGGTGACGCCATCGCCGAATTGCGCCTGCTGTGGGGGCACAATTTCACCATCCCCGACCCGTTCAGCGACGACGACGAAATGCCGGCCTTCTGCGTGCTCGAACTGGCGCCGCGCCTGCCCGAAGGCAGCGGGCCGCCGGTCGAGCTGGAGATCGATGCCACCCTGGGCTATTCGATGCGCGAGGATACCCAGTTGCTGCTGCAGTCGATCAACAAGCTGCCGCTCGACTCCGAACTGGGCAGCTATGCCAAGTATCAGTTGCAGTCGTCCACCGTGACCGAGCTTGGCTGGGGCACGTCCCTCCAGGTCGGCGGGATCTATACCTTCGCCGGCACCAATGTCGACCAGGAGACCGCCGCCTTCCTGGCCCTGTGGGTCAGGTTCTGAGCGGCGGCGCAGCGATCAGGTGCAGCAAGTCGTCGAGATCGAACGGCTTGGCCAGCACCGGGACGCTGCCACCCAGCAGGTCACGCGCGGCCGTGCGCAGATAGCCGTGCCCGCTCATGATCACCAGCCGGGTGGCGGGGGCCACGGCGCTCAGCACCTGGGCCAGGCGCAGGCCGTCCAGGCTGGGCATCTCAAGGTCCAGCAAGACCACGTCATGACGGTCGTCGGTCGCCGCGCGGGCGCCCAGGGCGCCGTCGCCGGCAGCGGTCACCTGGAAGCCACGAGCGACAAACCCGGTCATCAATTCATCGCGCAGGTCGTGGTTGTCCTCGACCACCAGGATGCGCCGCCCTGCCCTGCCCCCATCCTCCATGAACTACCCCGCCAGATCGTGCCCCGGCATTCAACTTCATCTCATTGTTGCCTATGGGCATGATATGGGCATCATAACGAGAACCCAAGGCCGATTGAGCCGGATCGACGGATTGTGAAAGGCGGGCTGCATGATTTCGGCGATCGGCTGGGCGCCGCTGCTGTCAATCGGCTGGATCGGCCTTACCGCCGCACTGGCGCTGGCGCGCCGCCACCGCCATCGCCGCCGTGACCGATGACGGGGTTCGATTGGGGCGGCGCCCTCGCCGGCCCCGCCGGCGATGCCCTGATCGCCCGCGGCATCGTCCGGGCGCCGGCGCGGGAGGCGGCCATCGACGAGGCCCGGCGCTGGCGCGCCGATCCCACCACGATCCTGCTGGCACAGACCGGGGCGGATGCCGCCAGGATCGCGGACGCCTATGCCCAGGGCCTGGGCCTGCGCCGGATCGATCTGGCGGCCGCACCACCCGATCCTGCCCGGCTCGACTTCTCGCGGCTGGCCGATTACGGCCGCTTCCTGCTGCTGCCCTGGCGGCGCGAAGGCGATTTTACCGTCGTTGCCTGCGTCTCGCCCTCGATCGCGTTGCTCGCCATGGCCGAGGCCATGGTCGGCGGGCCGGCGATCCTGGCCGTGACGACGCGGGCAGCCCTGATCACCGCCATGACCGCGGCCTTTGCGCCCAGGCTGAGCGATGAGGCCATCAATCTGCTGGCCCGGGCCGATCCTGAAAATTCGGCCGGCCGGCCCAAAGGTCTCGCGACCGCCTGGCCTTGGTGGCTGGGGCTGGCGGCGGTATCAGCGGCGGCGGCCTTGGCGCCGTGGATCGCCTTGACCATCGCCAACGCCCTGATCGCCGTCTTCTATCTGGGCAATCTGTTGCTGCGCGGGGTGCTGGTGATCGCCGGCGGGGCCAGGCAGCCGCCGGCCCCGGCAGCACAGGCCATGGCCGATGGCGAACTGCCCCGTTACACGGTCCTGGTGCCGCTGCATGACGAGCCGGCGATCCTGCCGATCCTGGCGGGCGCGCTCGACCGGCTCGACTATCCCAGGCCCCTGCTCGACATCAAGCTGATCATGGAGGCCGACGACCAGGCGACGCTGGCCGCGGCACAGGCCTTGAACCTGGCCGATCGCTACGACGTCGTGCTGGTGCCGCCATCCCATCCCCGCACCAAGCCCAAGGCCTGCAACTATGCCCTGCCCCTGGCGCGCGGCGACCTGCTGGTCATCTTCGATGCCGAGGACAAGCCGGAATCGGACCAGTTGCGCAAGGCCGCCGCGATCTTCCGCGATGCCCCGCCCGATCTCGCCTGTATCCAGGCGCGTCTCAATTTCTACAATGCCGAGGAGAACTGGCTGACCCGGATGTTCGCCCTCGACTATGCGCTGTGGTTCGATTTCCTGCTGCCGGGCCTGGAGCGGTTGAGCATTCCCCTGCCCCTGGGCGGCACCTCCAATCATTTCAGAACCCCCATTTTGCGAGAGGTTCTGGCCTGGGACCCGTACAATGTAACCGAAGACGCCGATCTGGGGATTCGCCTGCGCCGCCGCGGCTACCGGGTGGGCACGGTCGACTCGACCACGTTCGAGGAAGCCACCTGCCAGGCCCACAACTGGCTGCGCCAGCGCACGCGCTGGCTGAAGGGCTATATCCAGACCTGGGCCGTGCATATGCGGGCGCCGCGTGACCTCTGGCGGCGCCTGGGGCCGGTCGGCTTCCTGGGTTTTCAGTTCTTCATCGGCGGCACCGTGCTCTCCGGCCTGCTCAATCCCGTGGTCTGGGCCACCTGCGCCTGGTGGCTGGCGACGGGGAGCGGTGCGCTGGATGCCTTGTTCCCGTCCTTCGTGCTGGCGGCCAGCCTGCTGGCCTGGCTGGTCGGCAATTTCATCTTCCTCTACCTTGCCATGATCGCGCCGTTCCGGCGTAACTGGTACGATCTCGCGCCCTGGGCCCTGACCGCGACGCCCTACTGGGCACTGATCTCGCTCGCCGGCTACCGGGCCCTGTGGCAGTACTTCTCGCGCCCCTTCCTGTGGGAAAAGACCCGCCACGGCAACAGCCGCAAGGTCAGGGCGACCCTGGCCGGCCATGCCGCCGCCGTGGCGGAGCGGGGGCCATGACCACGCCACCGCGATGGCGGGCCTTCGTGTTCACGGCGACCATGGCGGCGCTGCTGCTGGCACTCGCCCGTCGCTTCGGCATAGAGGGCCATGAGGCCAGCGTGATCGACCTGGCCGCCCGGGCAATCGACCGCCAGGTCGCCGCCTATCCACCCCTTCCCGTCCTGCTGACCGCCCTGCTCGACAACCTGACCGCCGGTCTTCTGCCCTCGGCCGCCGATGTCCTGTCGGTCCTGATCGCCGGCACCGCGGGGCCGTTGTCCGCGGCCGGGCAGCGGTCTGGGCACCGGGGCTGGCCCTGGCCCTGGTCGAGGGGCCCGGCGTCGTGCTGCTTTGCCTGCTCATGCTATGCCTTGGGCTGGCCTTGCAGCAGTTTCGGGCGGGAGACGGCCCCCTGCCACTGATCGGGGCCGGCATTGCCGCCGGTATGATGCCCTTCGCCCACGCCGGTGGCGCCGCCCTCGCCCTGATCTGTGCGCCGCTGGGCATCGCGGCCCTGTCCCCCGCCCTGATCGCCGGGCGCGGCTTTACCGGCACCCTGTTGCTGGGCCTGTTTCCCTTAGGCGCCCTGACCGCCGCCTATGGCGCCCTCGCCGCGATCTATGGCGGCGATCCGACACAGCCTTTCGCGGGCCTGCTGGGGAGCGCCGGTATCGACCCCGCCTTGGGCTTGACCTGGGTTGCCCTGGCCCCGGTGACGGTGCCGTTGCTCTGGCGGGCGGTGACCATGCCGAGCCCCGACCGCCTGATCCTGGCGGGCCTGCTGGCGGCCCCCGCCCTGGCCGCGCTGCTGCACGGCCTTGGCGGCGGCACCGTAACGCCGGGCCAGATCGCTGGACCGGCCGCCGTCGTTGCCGGTCTCGCGCATCATCGCTCGCCGACCTTGCTGGTCCTGTCCTGGGGGTTGCTCCTGCTCGCCGGCTCCAGCCCGGGGACCGCGCCATGCTGATCGCCGTGCTCGATGATGACGGCACGCGCGCGCCCGGCTATTGGGACGCCTGGCGGCACTTGGCTACGAGGCCCTACCGTTTGGCGAAGATCGAGAGCCATCCGCCGGCCTGGTCATCGTCGGCGGGCCTTTCGCGGAACCGGCCGGGGCGCTGCTGGCGCGCCTGAGTCCCGACGGCGCCGTCGTCCTGGTGATCGCCGAGGAAGTCCCTCCCGGCTTGCAGGCCGCCGCGGCCCTGTGCGGGGCCGAGATCCTGCCCGAGTCCGTGTCGGATGCCGCGTTCGCCGGCCACTTGCGCACCGCCGCCCGCCTGTGGGGCGAGGCCGCGAGGCGGCGCGTCATGGAGGCCGAGAGGGCCCAGGTCCTGGCCGAGCGTGATGCCTTGCGTGTCCTGGCCCGTTCGAGCGCGGCGGCCTGATCCTCTCTCCCGCCACCGGCCGCTACCAGGCGCAACTGCTGCTCGAGCACCGGGCGGCAACCATCATGATGATCGCGATCGACGACCTCGCGGCTTTGCGCGCCGGCGCCGGCATCGACGCGGCGCAGGACGCCGAACGCGCCACCGCTGCCCTGCTCGTCCGCTGCCCGGCGCGCCTGGGCGACATACTGCACGTCAGGGGGCCGGGCCAGGGCTGGGGCCTGTGGTCCGCCGATATCGACCGGCCGGCCGCGGCCGCCCAGGCCCGGCAGATCCTGGACCTGGTCGAGGCCCGCCGCCTGCCCCACGACTTCGCCCGCGGCGCCGACAGCCTGACCATTTCCATCGGCATCGCCACAACCGGCCTCAAGACCGCCGCCGGCGCGGCCGAGGCGCGCGCCCTGGAGGCCCTCGGCCGTGCCGCCAGCCTGGGCGGCAACCGCATCCGCTGGGCGGATTGACCCTCAGAACCCGGCAAGCCAGAGGGCGGCGGCCATCAGGTTGTTGGCGACCGGCATCCGGCCGGCGCCGATCGCGGCGCGCAGTTCGTCGCGCGTCATCAGGCGCAGCTCGGCCTCCTCGAGATCGCCCGAGTCCGCCGCCTGCACGAAGCGGGCACCAGTCGCATGGAAGACATGGCCCCAAGCGCCGTGCATGTTGGCCATGGTCACCACCGACTGCACCGGGCGCCAGTTTTCCGCGGTGTAACCCGTCTCTTCCCGCAGTTCGCGGCGCGCGGCGGCCTCGGGCGCCTCGCCCGGATCGATCATGCCGCCGGGCAGGCACAGGCAGGCAGCACCCAGCCCATGGCGGTACTGGTGGAACAGCAGGAGTTCGCCGGCCGGCGTCTCCGCCAGGACGACGACATAGGGCGGCATCTCCAGGCGGTGGAAGCCTTCGACGATGCGGCCGTCGGGCAGTTCGACCGTGTCGACATGGACGGCCAGGAATGGCGGGCGTTGGTAGACCGTGCGGCGGGCCAGTCGCTTCCAGGGCTTCATCGCTCAAAGGCTCCCGCGGTAGGAGATGCGCCAGATGACATTGGCGACATCGTCGGCCACCAGCAAGGCGCCGTCCCTGGCCACCGCCAGGCCGCAGGGCCGGCCCCAGACCGACGCCCGGTCGCGGCCCGCCTGCCAGAAGCCGCTGGCGAAGACCTCGTAGGCGTCGGCCGCCGGGCGGCCATGGTCGAACTTCACCCGCACCACCTGATAGCCGCGCGGGCGCCCGGCGTTCCAACTGCCGTGCAGGGCGACGAAGGCATCGCCCTTGAAGTCGGCCGGGAATTGCCCGCCGTCGTAGAACACCAGGCCCAGCGGCGCCGAGTGGCTGCGGAACAGGACCTCGCCCCGGCGCATGGCCGCCGCCAGCTCCGGACGGCGCCCGCCCAGGCGCGGGTCGGGCCGCCCCAGATAGGCATAGGGCCAGCCGTAGAAGGCGCCTTCGATCACCTGCGCCAGATAATCGGGCACCAACTCGTCGCCCAGGCCGTCACGCTCGTTGACCACGGTCCACAGGGCGCCGGTTTGCGGGTGCACGGCGAGGCCCACCGGGTTGCGCAGGCCGGTGGCGAAGCTGTGCCCGGCACCGCCCCCGGCCGCGAAACGCTGGATGGTGGCACGGGGTAGAGCCTCCTCGGCGATATTGCCCTGGCTGCCGATGGCAACGAACAGGTCCGCCCCATCGCGCGAGAAGGCGATGTTGCGGGTCCAGTGACCGCCGGGGTCGCCGAAGGCCCCGTCGTCGGTGATCCGCACGGGGGCCGCTGCCCTTTCGCCACCATCATAGGCGACCCGCCACACCCCATAGGCGTCGCCGATGTAAAGCTGGCCGTCGTGCAGGGCCAGGCCGTGCGGCAGGTTGAGGCCGGTGACAAAGTCGCTGCGCCCTTCGGCGATGCCGTCGCCGTCGGCGTCGATCAGCCGCGTCACCGTCCCGGCCTGCGGCTGGGCCAGGAACACCGCCCCGTCCGGGGCCACGGCCAGCCAGCGGGCGTGCTCGAAACCTTCGGCGAACAGCTGGACGGCAAAGCCGGGCGGCACGGCCGGCAGCACCCCGGCCGGCCGGGCGACTTCGCGCGGGCTGTTGGAAGCGCTATCGGTGGCATAGGGGGCGGGCAGGGCGGCGGGATCGACCGACAGGCGGGTGCCGACCGGTTCGGTCTGGGCGCCCGCCATGGCGGGGCAGAGCAGGGCGAGGGCCGCCAGCGGCAAAAATCTGGTCATGACGCGGGCCCTTTGCGGAGAGTTAACCATTGCCCGCTAGTCTGCCTCCTCATGACCATGATCGCCAGCCGACGCCACTTCCTGGGCCTTCTCGCCTTCGCCGCCATGGGCCTGCCCGCCGCCGCGGCCCGGGCCGAAGCCGCGCGGGACGGGCTCGACATTGTCGGCGATATCGTTGTGCTGGCGCCGATCTATATGTCGGTGGTGCGGCGGGGCAAGGTGCGCGCGATCATGACCATCGCGTCCAATCTGGATGTCACCGATCTCGACATACGCGAACGGATCGCGCGCGAACTGCCCCGGCTGCGCGACGCCTATCTGCGTGCGCTCGACCCCTATCTGGACCGGATCGACCTGAAAACCGCGCCCAATGTCATGCACATGACCGGGCTGCTGCAGAAGGCGACGGACGGGCTGTTCGGCACGGGCAAGACCACGGTGCTGATCACCCATGCCACCATTCGCCGCATGACCTGAACCCAGGCCGGGCCGGGTCACATCGCGCTGATGCCGCCGTCGACGAACAGTTCGGCACCCGTGACGAATTTCGCTTCGTCGCTGGCCAGATAGAGCACGGCATAGGCGACGTCGTCGGGCTCGCCCACGCGCCCCAGCGGCACCTGGCGCCCCAGCTTGGCCAGGCCCTCGTCGCGGCCGATCGCCTTGGTCAGATTGTCGAGGATGGGCGTGTCGATGAAGGTCGGGTGGACCGAATTGCAGCGGATGCCATAGCCCTTGCGCGCGCAATGCAGGGCGACCGACTTGGACAGATGCCGGACCCCGGCCTTGGCCGAATTATAGGCCGCCATGTTGTGGCCGGCGATGACACCGGCAATCGACGATATATTGACGATCGAGCCGCCGCCCGACCTGGCGATCAGCGAAATGGCGTATTTGCAGCCCAGGAAGACGCTGTCCAGGTCGACGGCGTGGACCAGCCGCCACAGCTCCAGGCTGGTCTCCTCGACCGTGCCCGAGGGGCCGATCCCAGCATTGTTGACCAGGATGTTGAGCCCACCGAAATGATCGTCCGCCGCGGCCAGGACTCGTTGCCAGTCCTCGGCTTGGGTCACGTCATGGGCAAGCGGCAGGGCGGCCGGGCCGATCTCGGCCGCGACCTTGCCCACACCGTCGACATTGATGTCGGTAACCACCACCCTGGCGCCTTCGCGCGCCAGCATGCGGGCGGTCGCCCGGCCCAGTCCCGATGCCGCCCCGGTCACCAGGGCGATCTTGCCGTCCACGCGTCCCACGCCAAAACCCCCCTGAGAAAACCGGGCTCAGTTGGTCAGGGTGGCACCAGCGCCGCCTTCGCCGAACAGCAGTACCGTGCCGTCCGAGGTCTGGTAGGCCGTGGTCAGCGAGGCGCGCTCCTTGCGCGACACCGGCGTGAAGCTCTTGCCGCGATCGGCCGAGACCAGGACGGTCCCCTCCAGGCCGACCAGGATGATACGGCCATCGCGCAGTTCGACACCCGATTGCAGCGAGGCGATGGTGCTGGTCGGCACCTGGGACCAGGTGGCGCCGCTGTCGGTGGTGTGCCAGACGTTGCCCCGCAGGCCGAAGGCCAGGATGGAACCGTCCTTCAGCGCCAGCACGTTCCAGTACGAACCGGAATAGGGCGTCTCGATATCCTGGATCTGGCTCAAGGTGGCATCGGTCACGAAGATGTGGCCCATTTCGCCGGCGATCCACAGACGACCGTCGGGCGCCTTGGCGATGCCGTTCATGTGGAAATCGAGGTCGCCCAGGTCCTTGCGGGTCCAGGTCTTGCCGCCATCGGCCGTGGTCACCACGTGGCTGTAGGCGCCGACCGCAAAGCCGGTGGTGGCGTCCTTCATGTAGAGATCGAACAGCGGCGATTCCGCCGCCGGATCGAAATGGACCAGGGCCCAGGTCTGGCCGCCGTCTTCCGTGCGCAGGATGACCGCGTCATGGCCGGTGGCAAAGCCCAGCTTCTCGTCGACGAAATGGACCGAGGTCAGGCTGACGTCGACCGGGGTCGCAATCTGGGTCCAGGTCTTGCCTTCGTCGGGCGAGAGCAGCACATGGCCCCAGGCACCGACCGCGACGAGATTGGGGCCGGCCTTGGTGACCGCGGTGATCAGGGTCTGGGCCGAAAGCGGCTCCATGACCGAGGGGATCGGCTTGGCATCCTCGGCGCCCTTGCTGCCCATCTGGTTGAGCAGGCTGGTAAGGCCGTCGCCTGACGCCGGCGGGGCTGCATCCGCTGCCGGGGCAGGGGGCGCCGCATCCACGGCAGGAGCGGGCGGGGTGGCTTCGGCCGCAGGCGGGGCCGCCGCGGGCTGCCCATCCTGCGCCCACACCGGCACCACCGCGATTGTGGCCGCGACCAGGGCGGCGGACGAAACGCGACGTGCAAGGGCTGTAAGGACGGACATCAGGCACTCTCCCCGGAATTTTATTGTGGTCTGCCACCGTTATAAGTGGCTTCTAGCGTGACTGCGCCGCCAATTCAATGCGGGAGAAGCGCAGAGACCCGCTCGCCGGCCAAATCCCGGCAAACGGACCCTCACGCCCCCCGATCAGAAGGTGTAGGAGACGCTGAAGCCGACGTAGTCGCGGTCGAGATAGGGGTTGCGCGAACCGCCGTTGCCGCCGCCGCCGCCAAAGCTCTTGAAATAGTTGAAGTTGGCTGCCCAGTTCTCAAGGTAATTGATCTTGAGGCCGAAGTTCAGCGAGGTGACGCTCTTGGTGAAGCCGGGGTTGGGTGCCGGGGTGGTGCCGAACAGGCCGTGGGCGAAGCCGATCGACGGGGTCAGGGTCACGCCGTCCATGACGTTGGGATAGTCCCAGAAAAACAGGCCTTGCACGCCGCCGGACCAGCGGGTGGGCGGCTTCCAGGTCGGCGGGAACTGCTCGCCCAGCGAGGTTGCCTCGATCGGCGGCAGGATCTCGATCGGGCCGGCCGCGAGCGGCCGGGTCTGGAACCCGGTGAAGCCGTTCTGACCGTAGGAGGCGTACTGGAAGCCGTCCTTCAGGTCGATATAGATGCCGCCGAACTCGACCAGGGCGAAGAGCTGGTTGGCGCCCAGGATGCTGGTAACGATATTGGTGCCACCCAGGATCTTGGTGAAACGGATCGCAGCCTGCCAGACATCGTGCTTGAGGTCGAGGCGCAGGCTGCGGTTCGGCGTGTAGTCGTTATCGAACTGCTGGAAGCTGGTATCCAGGATCGGCGCGATGCCCGGGTTGTTGACCCCGAGCGGCGTGGGTGCCTTGGTCGCCTGGTCGATCGGCACGCCGCCGGCACCGTCGTAGGATCCGGCCAGGAAGGCCGGCTCGGAGATCCACACCGGCGCATTGTGCTTGTAGCTGATCTCGGCGTTGATCGCCACGGCCAGCGGGTCGTAGGTCGTGTTGAAGGCAAAGCCGATCATGCTGATACCCTTGGGGTAATACATGACCAGGCGGCCGTTCTCGAGATTCTCCAGGACCGTCGAGCGCGGCGCGGTGCCGTAAGGCGGGTCGATCAAGGCGCTGGTGACCGGGCCGGTGAGGGCACCGATGATATCCTGTACCGGGCCGCCGAGCAGACCGGCCAGCGCGGAGCTCAAGCCGTTCAGCGCATCGGTCGGAAGCTGGTCCAGCAGGCTTTGCACCAGCGGCGCCGGCAGCGCCGCGAGGTTCAACTCGCCTGTACCAGGTGCATACTGCGCCGGCCCTTCGGCCCGCAGCGACGGCAGGCGCGAGGTATAGTTGACGTAGTAGAGCTGGAATTCGGTGTTGTTGAGATCCGGCGAGAAGTAACGCAGCGCGGCACCCCAGTCGTGAATGTCGGGGTCGTCTTCCTGCACGATCGGGGCATTGGCCGCCAGCATCACGCTGTTGGGATCGTCATAATCCGCCGGGTTGAGGCCGGTCCCGGTCGTATAGGACCGGGTATCCTTGGGATCGGTGAAACTCGACGAGTATTTCACGCCGTCGCAGAAATTGTCGGTGAAGGAGAAGAAGCTGCCGCAGGGGTCGAGCTTGTAGCCCTGGAAATCGAGCTGGTAGAACGCCTCCGCCGACAGGCCCTCTGCCACTTCCAAGGTCGCAGAAATCATCGGCACCGGGATCAGGGCGTCCTTCAGTTCGGCGCCGGGCGTACGGATCTTGCTGGCATCGATCGGGTTGATGACCGAAATGCCGTTGATGGTGAACAGCGCCTCGCCCCAGTTCAGGATCTGGCTGCCGACCTTCACCGTCAGGTTGCGGTCGAACACCGTGAAGCTGCCGCCGACGTAATAGTCGAGGATCGTGGCGTCCCAGTCCGCCTTGTTGTCGGCACCGTCGGGATAGCGGCCGCTGGTGAAGACGCGCTGCTCGGGATTCCAGTCCGCCAGGTCGTTATTGGCGGCGATCGAATCGTAGAAGGCGACACCGCGCACGAAGGTGAAGAAGTTCCGCCATTTCAGGCTGAGTTCGGCCGAGGCGGTGGAGACCTGGCTGATGACGTCATATTTGTCGAAGTTCAGGTTGCCGTCGTCATTGCCGGCGGAAATCAGCTTGCCGCCGTTGTAGGTGCCGTCGCCGCTGGGGTCGGGCGTGCCGTTGTAGTAGCCGATCTGGCGCGGATCGCGGTCGCTGACGCGCATCTGCGCGCCGGTCGACAGCGACACCAGCACCGAACCGCTGATCTCGTCGGTGAGATCGAATTCAAAAGCCGAGGCCGACGCGGCCAGGCCGAACGCGCAGGCAGCGGTCATCATCAGCCCGATGGCTCGGCGGCCGGTGGTTGCCTTGGCGAGCCGGTGTGCAACCGACTTCGCGCCAGCGCCGTTCTGCGCAATTTCCATAATCGATCCCCCGGTCGGGCGCGCTGCCGCAGCTACTCGCGGCGCGTACCTCGTATAATCCCTACCCTTACTGCCGGACTTGCCGCGTTGCCGCGGTCTCAGGTGTCCGATTCTTTGTCAGTTAAATAAAATCCTGGACGGGCGCCAAGGGAAAGGCGCCTTTCTGCCCAAAACGGATGCAATTGGCTGTGATGGCCCCGGTCTCCCACACGACCGGCGCGACCCGGCCCGACGGCGCCCACGGGGGCACGGAAGCGACGAAGGGCGCGACCTGCGCCGCGCCCTTCTTGTTGCGGTGCCCGATCGGCTCAGCGGGTGCCGAGGCGGCGGATGGCGTCCGGCGTGAACTGCGACGGGTCAACATCCTGGGCGTTCAGGTTGAACTGCTTTTCCTCGTTCTTCAGGGCGAAGACGATGTAGCGGCCCGACTGCAGGTCATAGGTGACTTCCAGGGCCGAGGAGCACAGCGGCAGTTCGTAGGCGTTGGAGATCGGGCCTTCCTGGAAGCGCCAGAGCTGCTGGCGGGTGTCATAGAGGTCGACCTGGGCGATGTTCCAGCTGTCCTCGTCCATGTAGAAGACGCGGCGGCCGAAGACGTGGCGGGTGCCCTCCTTCAGCTTGGCATCGACCACCCAGGTCCGGTGCAGTTCGTAGCGGCCGAATTCCGGGTTGAGATGGCTGGGGGTCAGCAGCTCGGCATACTTAGCGTTCACCGCGTAGTTGTTATAGCCGATATAGGTTTCCTGCTTGGGCTTCAGCTCGAAATTGTAGCGGTCGGTGGCACCGTTGTACATGTCGAACTGGTCGGTGGTGGCGAGACCGTCGGTGTTATACAACGGGTTGTCGTAGGCCAGTTCCGGCGCGCGCAGGACGCGACGGGTGCCGGGATTGTAGACCCAGGCCTGGCGCGGCAGTTCCTTGGCGTTGATGGTGTCATGCACCAGCACCACGCTGCCTGCCAGGCGGGCCGGCGAGGTGGTGATGTTGATGTAGGAAATGCCGATGTTGTTGAGCTGCTTGATATCGGTGACGTCGCCCACCGTCTTCAGGCCGGGGCCGTTGTAGTGGAGGATGCCGAAATCCTCGTTCTTGAAGATGGTGTAGGAGCCGTCGCGGTTCACCGCGGCCGAGGCGAAATAGCGGCGGAACTTGAAGCCGCGATAGCGCAGGCGGTGGTTCCAGATCGCCTCGACGCCGTTGCTGGGGATCACGAAGGGGTTGCCCAGCAGCGCGTCGTTGAGGCCGTTCTGGTCCTCGGTCAGGGTCGCGGTGGCGGCATTCTTCTTGTTGGCCTCATAGAGCCGCTCGGGCAGCGAGCAGGTGCGGCGGGTCTGGAAGACGCGCAGCTTGGCCGTCGGATAGGTCTTCAAGAACGCGATCTGGCCCGGCGACAGGTTGGCCTTGTACTGGTCGAGGTTCTTGCCATCGATAGTGAACTTGACCTGGTCGCTGGGGAACGGATCGACATATTTGCCGCCCGGCTTGTAGCCGGCCGGCGGTGTGGTGAGCCCGCCTTCCCAGGCCGGGATGGTGCCGTCGGCATTGCCGGCCTTGATCGCCCCCATGGGCGTCAAGTCCTTGCCCAGCCGGTCGACTTCGGCCTGCGGCGCCTTGGCGAGAGCCGCCGTACCGGCGACGCTGGCCATCATCAGGCCCGCAAGCGCGGCCATCTTGAGTGTCATCTTCTGTCTCCTCCTGAGTACCCTGACCCGATTTTTTCTTCAGAACTGATAGCTAAAGGTTACACCCATGAAGTCGCGGTCGATGTACGGGTTGCGCGAGCCGCCTTCGCCGCCGCCACCGCCCCAACTTTTGTAGTAGTTGACGATCACCGCCGTGTTGGACAGATATTCCGCCTTGAGCTGCAAATTGATCGAGTTGACGCCTTTGGTAAAGCCGGGGTGCGGCGCCGGCGTGGTACCGAACAAGCCCGCCGAAAAACCGATGGCGGGGGTAAGCGTCACGCCTGACAGAATGTCGGGGTAATCCCAGAAGATCAAGCCCTGGACGCCCCCAGACCAGCGCGTAGGTGCTTTCCCGGTGGCGGGGAAATAGAAATCATAGTCCCCATATGGGGGTAATCCGGTGGCCATCAGGGGCGGCACCACGGTCAGGCCGCCGACGGTGAGCGGCGCGGTGCCGAAGCCGCTGTAACCGAACTGGCCGTAGGAGGCATATTTCAGATCGTCGGCCAAATCGAAGTACAGCGCGCCGAATTCGACCAGCGCCGTCACCGAGGATGCGCCCAGCACGCTGGTGATATTGTCGGTGGAAGCGAACAGCTTGGTGAAGCGCATGGACGCCAGCCACATGTCCTGGCGCTTGTCGAGATAGACCGTGTTGGGGCTGGCCCCCGACAGGCTGGGCGTGTCAGTTCCAGGCACGTTGACGATCGGGGCAATGCCGGGATTGGTCGCCGGCAGGCCCAGCGCCGTAATGGGTGCATTTGTCACCGGATCGACGGGTACCCCGCCCGCCGCATTGTAGGTGGTGACGAGGAAATTGGTCTCGGCGACATAGACCGGCACGTCGTGCTTGTAGGACAGCTCGAAATTGATCGCGATACCGGTCCATTCCTCCATCGTGTTGAAGGCAAAGCCCAGCATGTCGATGCCGGAGGGGTAGTATTTGTGCAGGATCGTGTTGTCGAGGTTCTCGAGCACGGCCGAGCGCGGATAGGTGCCGTAGATCCCGCCCGAACCGTTGCCGACCAGGGCGTCGACCAGCGGCTGGGCCAGCGGATCGGCCAGGGCCGCGACAATGTCCGTGACGCTGTTGCCCACCGGCGAATTGAGCAGGCCGGCGAGGGCCGAGACCAGGCCGTCGAGCTCATTCACGCCCAGGCCGTTGAGCACGCCGCCCAGCAGGGCCGGGGCGTTGGTGACCAGTTCGGTGCCGCTGACGTGGCCGGTGCCGGGCGCATCGTGCGGCACCACCGCCTTGATCGAGGGCAGGCGGCTGGTATAGCGCATGTAGTAGAACTGGAACTCGGTATTGTTGAGTTCCGGCACCAGCGCGCGGATCGCCACGCCCCAGTCGTTGACGGAGGAGGGCTCGTCGTCCTGCAGCCGCATGTTGGCCGAGACCAGTTGCGGCCCGCCCACCGAGGCCGGAAAGTCGAAATCGCTCGGATCCTGCCCGCTGCCGGCGTTGAAGGCGCGGGAATCGCCATAGTCGGTCAGGCTGGGCACGCCGGTGGCGCCGTCGCACAACGTGTCGGTGAAGGAGAAATAGCTGCCGCAGGCCTCCAGCTTGAAAGGCTCAAAGCCCCATTGATAGAAGGCTTCCAGCGAGACGCCCTGGAACAGGTCGATCGAGTTCGAGATCATGGGCACCGGGATCAGCGCGTCGCGCAGCTCGGCGCCGGGCACGCGGATCTTGCTGACGTTGATCGGGTTGATCACCGAAATGCCACCGATGGTGAACAGGGCCTCGCCCCAGTTCAGCACCTGGTTGCCGATCTTCACCAGGCCGAAATGGTCGCCGATGCTGTAATTGTAGCCGACGACGTAGTCGAGCATTTCGGCGTCGTAGCGCGCCCGGTCCTGGGCATAGGGGTTGTACTGCCCCCGGTACGGCCGCTCCTGCGGCCCGTTCACCGCCAGGTCGTTGTTGTCGGCGATCGAATCGTAGAATGCCGTGCCCCGGGCATAGACGAAGAAATCCTGCCATTTCAGGCTGATTTCCGAGGTCACCGTGGTGATCTGGCTGATGATATCGTACTTGTCGAAATTCAGGTTGCCGTCGTCGGTGCTGCTGGCGTGGTGGGTGCCACCGTTGTAGAGGCCGACATTGCGCGGGTCGCGGTCGGCCAGGCGCATCTGGAAGCCGGTCGACAGCGAGGTGATGATCTGGCCTTCGACCTCGTCGCCAATAGTGAATTCGGCGCCGAGGGCGGGCAGGGCCAGGCACAGGGCAACCGCCGCCGTCGCCATGATGCCGCCGCGAAGCATCGGGCGCGAAAATGGCGTCATTTTTTTCGGGGCCAATTTCACCGCTGCTGCGATCCTCGGCCCACGGGCCTGTGCCTCTTCCATTCCCTGATTCCCCTCCAACGCAACCCTTTTACGGCAGGCATTTTCCGCCGGCGACGCCGGCAGGCCTGCGACTACGCCCGTACCGTCAAGAGGGGCGCGCCTTTTTTAAGGCACAACAGGGGGCGGCTGTCCCGATCAATTGAAACCGGGGCTTTCGGGAATTGGCCCAATGCGGGGTCATCTTGCTGCGCTGCAACTGAAAAAACCCGCCGCAGAAACATGAACCAGAATCGGCGTCATCTTTTTGGGGGGTGCAAAGCCCTCTCCTCCACGGGAGGAGAGGGTGGGGTGAGGAGGTTGTAGGGCAGGGCGTCCTGCATCTCGGAGCGGCCCGGCCCACCTCCCCCAGCCCCTCCCCCCGCACGCGGGCGGAGGGGAGCAACAGCCTCAGACCCCGTCCTCAGAAGACATAGGAGACGGTCAGGCCGATGAAATCGCGGTCGAGCGCCGGGTTGCGCGAACCGCCCAGGCCACCGCCGGCGCCCCAGCTCTTGAAGTACGAAATCTGCGCGGAATAGGAGCCGAGGTAGTCCGCCTTCAAGGCCAGGTACATGGAATTCATGCTCTTGGTGAAGCCGGGATTGGGGGCGGGGGTGGAGCCGAACAGGCCGGTCTGGAAGGCGACGATCGGGGTGAGGTTGATGGGCGTGCCAAAGGCGGCGGGATAGTCGAGGATGAACAGGGTGGTGAAGCCGCCCGACCATTGGGTCGGCGGCTTCCAGGTCGCCTTCACGCGGGCGTCGCCCTGTTCGGGCAGGGACAGGGCGGGTACCGCGGGCGCCCCGATATCGACCAGGGGATTCAGCGGCCGGGTCGAGAAGCCGGAAAAGCCGTTCTGGCCATAGGCGGCGTAATCGTAAGGCCCGTCGGGATCGATATCGACATAGATCGTCGCCGCCTCGAGCAGGGCGATGATCGAATTGGCCCCCAGGGCCGAGACGATCCAGTGGGTGGTCGGCAGGATCTTGGTGAAGCGCAGATTGGCGTTCCACAGATCGTGCGGCTCGTCGAGGTTGAGGTCGAGCGGGGGCGGCGCATCGGGGTCGAAGGGCTGGCCGTTCTCGACATAGGGCGCGATGCCGAAGGCCTGGTTAGCCAGCAGCGGGTTGCCGCCGGCGTTGTTGTAGACGGTGAAGGTCAGGACGGGTTCGGAGACCCAGACCGGGGCATTGGTTTTCAGCGAGATTTCGCCGTTGATGGCGAGGCCAAGGCTGTCCACCGTCGTGTTGAAGCTCATGCCGTAGAGCTCGACATCGTCGGGGTAGTAGATCGTCAGCTTGCCGTGATCGAGATTGTCGAGCACGACCGAGCGGGGCGCGGTGCCAAAGCCGGGATCGGTCAGGCCGGGGATGCCGAAGAGCGTGCCCGTCGCCGGATTCTTGTAGTCGCCGAAGGCGTTGATCGACGGCAGCCGGCTTTGATAGTTGATGTAGTAGAAGCCGAATTCAGTATTGTTCAACTCGGGCGAATAGTAGCGCAGGGCGATACCCCAGTCGTTACCTTCGGCATCGTCGTCGATGGTGGTGTCGGCCGAGATGCCGTCGTAGTTGCGGGCATTGTCCTGCGGGTTGTCGCGGCCCTTGTAGTAGGAGCGGGTGTCCTTGAAATCGGTGCCGACGCCGACGCCGCGGGTGCCGTCGCAGAACGAATCCGTGGCCGACATGAAGGCGCCGCAGGCCTCGAGCTTGAACGGCTCGAAGCCGAAGGTGACGAAGCCTTCCAGCGACAGGCCGTCGGCCAGTTCGTAGGAGGCCCAGGCCATGGGCACCGGGATAAGGGCATCGCGCAATTCAGCGCCGGGCACGCGGATGCGCCCGACATCGATCGGGTTGATCACCGAAATCGCGTTGATGGTGAACAGCGCCTCGCCCCAGTTCAGCACCTGGCTGCCGATCCGGACGCTGAGGTTGCGGTCGAGCACCTGGAAATTGCCCGAGACGAAATAGTCCTGCATATAGGCGTCGTAGCGGGCCTTTTCCTGGCCATCCATGGTGTAGACGCCGCGTTCGCCGCGCTCGGGCGGGCCGTTCACCGCCAGCTCGTTGTTGTCGGCGATATAGTCGTAGAAGGCCGTGCCCCGGATATAGAGCCCCAGGTTCTGCCATTTGAGATTGATCTCGCTGGTGGCGGTGCCGATCAGCGTCGTCAGGTCGTATTTGTCGAAGTTCAGGTTGCCGTCGTCATTGCCGGCGGAGGGAAAATTGCCGCCGTTGCTGATGCCGACGTTGCGCGGGTCGCGGTCCGCCATGCGGATCTGGGTGCTGACCGACAGCGAGGTGATGATGCTGCCGCTGACCTCGCCCCATTCGATGTCCAGGGCCTGCGCCGACTGTACCCCAAGGCCGGCCCCCGCGCCCAAGCCCAGGCCGACAAACAATGCCGCCAACGCGGTCGACCCGCGCGGCCCCAAGACATGACGCGACCTCATGCGGACGCCCCTCCCCCCTGATCAACGCCGCGCCGATCAGTCCCGATCGGTCACGCCTGTTGAGATGCGAGTTTTCTCGCTTGTGCTGCGAATTTTCGGGCATGGGGGAGGATTGTCAATATTATTGACAGAAGACTTGGGGGCAATTTCCGGCTATTGGCCCCGATGCGACGGCATCATGCGCCAGTGTGGCGCAGGCCTGCCCCAAAAGAAAACGGGCGGCCGAAGCCGCCCGTTTCGTCATGACCGCGGTGACACTCAGCGGGTGCCGAGGCGGCGGATCGCGTCGGGGGTGTAGCGCTCGGGCTGCAGTTCCTCGACGTTCCACTCCAGCGGCTTCTCTTCCATGTTCATGGTCTGGGCGAGATAGCGGCCGGACTGGAGGTCGTAGTCGACCTCGAAGATCTGGTTGCAGGACTGGGCGTCGTAGTACTGGATGATCGGCGCATCCTGGACCCGCCAGAGCGAGCCGCGGGTGTCGAACAGCGAGACGTTGGTGAAGGTCCAGCTGTCCTCGTCCTGGAAGATCACGCGCTTGGAATAGATGTGACGCGCGCCTTCCCGCAGGTTGGCCTCGACATTATGCACCCGGTGCAGTTCGTAGCGCATGACATCCTGATTGGGATGCTGGCCGGTCAGGAACTCCTTGTAGGGCGTGTTGTTCGCCTTGTAGGCGTTGTAACCGATATAGGCCTCCTGGAGGCCGTTGTACTTCCAGGTATAGCGCTCGGGCGAGCCGTTCATGATATCGAACTGGTCGATCGTGGTCAGGCCGTCCGAATTGGTGCCCGGGTTGTCGAAGGACAGGTCGGGCGCGCGCAGCACCCGGCGGGTGCCGGGGTTGTACTGCCAAGCCTGCCGCGGGCCTTGGCTGTCGTTGATATTGTCCAGCACCAGGATGATCGAGCCGGCGATACGCGCCGGCGCCGTGGTCATCGAGAGATAGGTGATCCAGACGTTGTTGAGCTGGCTGAGCTGGGTGACGTCGCCCACCGCGCGCACACCCGGGCCCATGTAGTGCAGGATGCCTTCGTCCTGGGCCTTCACGATGGTGTAGTCGCCGGTGCGGGTGACCGCGGCCAGCGCGAAGGCGCGGCGGAACTTGAAGCCCAGACGCGGGCGGAAGCGGTGGTTCCAGAAGAACTCGACGCCTTCGGTGGCCAGCGGGAAGGGCACGCCGACCAGGCCTTCCGCCAGGCCGTTGCCGTCGGGCGTCAGCTTGGCGACCTCGGCATTCTTCTTGTTGGCGTCATAGACCGCCTGCTTGTAGGCGCAGCTGCGATGGGTCTTGTAGACGTTGAGCTTGTAGGTCGGGTAGGTCTTCAGCAGGGCGAGCTGGCCGGGCGACAGCTTGGCCGCGTACTGGTCGGCATTGGCGCCGGTGATGGTGAACAGCACGGGATCGCTGGCAAAGGGATCGACCAGGCGCTGGCCCGGGGCATAGCCCGCCGGTGCGGTCTTGATGCCGCCGTCCCAGGCCGGGATCGAGCCATCGGCATTGCCGGCCTTGGTGGAGCCCATGGGGGTGAGATCGGCGCCCAGCCGGGCGATCTGGTCGGGGCCGCCCTTGGCAAGGGCCGTGCCGCCCAGCAGGGCCGCCAGGCCGAGGGTCAGACCAAGATACGCAATACGTTTCATCAGGAGCCTCCCGGAGGGACCGCGCCACCCTGGCGCGGCCCGACATGTTTTTCTTATGTTATGTTTAATGTTACGTAAACAGCGGACATCAGAACGTGTAGCTGATCGAGGCCGAGAAGAAGTCACGATCGTTCAACGGATTCTGACGGCCGCCGAAGTAGGTGGTGTAACCAATCGAGCCGCGCCATGCGAGCAGGTAGTCCGCATCGAGCTGGAAGCTCAACGCGCTGGCTCGCTCGATATAGCCGGCGGCAACCGGGGAGTTGCCGTAGAGGCCGGTGGCATAGCGGAGACTCGGCGTCAGATTCACCCCGGCGAAGGCGTCGGGATAGCTTGCCGAGGCCACCGCCGTAACGCCAACCGAGAAATCGGTCGCCGCCTCGTACTTGCCGGTCAACGGATCGGTGAACGCCCCACTGCCGGGAGTGCCGTTGCCGAAGACGTCGAAGGCCAGGATTTTTTCGTTGGGCAGGTCGGCGTAGACGCCGCCGAACTCGGCGATCAGGCTGATGCTGTTGGCGCCGATCGCCGACGTCGGAAAGTCGGAGCCGCCCAGCGTCTTGATGCCGCGCAGCATGAAGGTATAGATGTCGTCGCGGACAAAGCCCTCGATGCGCTGCCCGGGCATGCCGGCGGTCAAACCGTTCTGCGTGCTCACCTGGTTGGGGAAACCAACCGCGCTGCAAGGCGCGCCGGGGGCGGGAATCAATGCGCAGATGTAGGCTGTCGCAAAAGACTCGCCGTCGATCAGCAGCGGGTAGTCATGCATCCAGGCGACTTCGCCGGCGAGCGAGACACCGAGCGCGTCGATCGACGTGTTGAAGCTGGTGCCCAGCATCTTCACGTCCTCGAGGTAGGTGACCTCGAGCCGGCCGTTGTTGGCGTTGACAAACGGGCTCGCTGTCAGCACTGCCGGGGTGACAAAGGTCGGTACCGGCAGGCGTGCGGTGATGTTGGCGTAATAGAGGCCGAATTCCGTGTTGTTGAGTTCCGGCGAGAAATAGCGCATGGCCACGCCATAATTCTTACCGTCGTTGTTCTCGTCGTCTTGAACATAGACCGGTGAAGAGAAGCCGCCGACGTTGGGGAAAATCACGTCGTAGTCCTGGCCGGCGCCAAAGCCGGTGCCACCCTGTCCGACGATATCGCTGGTCGAAAAGAAGCTGCCCGAAGCGTCGGCAATGGTCGGGCGGAATTCGAACTGGTAAAACGCCTCGACGCTCAGGCCGCTGCCGACTTCGTAGGTCAGCAGCGCTGCGGGCATCGAACGCACAGCGTCGCGCAGTTCGGCGCCGGGCTGGCGCAACTTGGAGATATCGAAGGAGTTGACCTGGGCAAAGCTCAAAGGCGTGAACAGCGCCTCGCCCCAGGAAATCGACTGCTGGCCAATCTTGGCGATCAACTGATTGTCGCCGATATCAAACTTCCCGCGCACCCACAAATCCATGATTTCATAGCCATGGGATGCCGTGTTTTGCCCCGCTTCGGTCTGGCGGCCTGCCAGATCGCGGTAGTTGGCAGCCCCACCCATAAAGGCGAGATCACCGTTGTCGTAGATGTAGTCGTAGAAGGCTTGGCCACGAGCATAGACGGTGAAGTTCTGCCAGCTCGCCTCAACCTCACCCTGTACCCGAACCGGCGCATTGACGAAATCGCCGCTGTCGAAATTCAGGTTGCCATTGTCGCCGTTGCAGGTAGTCGACGTACCAACCCCGGGCAAGTTCGCCGGGCAGATCAGCCGACCGTCCCGGCCTTCGGTACGAATCCCGAAGCCCGCCGAAATTGACACCTGCGTGTTGATCGTGACTTCGCCGACCTCGAAATTGGCGGCCTGCGCCGTGCCGGCCCCCAGCAGCCCGAACGCGACGGCGAGTGAGCCCGCGCCAAGCGCGGTCGCCCGCGTCAAACGGGTACGAACAGAACTATCTTTCCTCAACGTGACCTCCCACCCTTTAAGCCCCGGCGCCCTGACCGGGCGTTTTCGTTATTTATGTTTTATCGTTATTGCATTGCAGCGCTGCGAGAGCCGCATGACCGATCTACCCGACACCGTTCCCAAAACGGTGTCAAGTCTCGACCGGCGCGCGAGGTGCTTTCTCGCATTGCAACAGTTGCAGAATCGCCACACCAGAAAAAGCCACGCGATGGCAATGACTTACGGTGACATTTTGTCACTTTGGGGCTTTTCCGCGACAAATCGGCACAACCGGCCACCCCGATTCAGTTGCCGCCATTATGGGTGTTTTTTCGGTTTTCGTCGCGTCATGAAGGCATTTCGGGCACCACTGAAAGTAGTGCCCGAAAGACCGGAATGCCGGCGTGCCCTATTGGTGATGAAGGCGCAGGCCGGGCCGGGGCCAGTCGCAGGCGATCAGCCTGCCGGTGCCCGACAGGGTGATGAAGGCGGTACGCAGGGCCGGGCCGCCGAAGCAGATATTGGTCGTCAACGGATCGGGGAAGGGGATGTGCTCCACCTTGGCGCCGTCGGGGGAGATCGCGGTGATGCCCCCGTTGAGCAGGGTCGCGACGCAGACATGGCCTTCGCCGTCGACGCCGAGGCTGTCGTAGAGGTTGAGCCCGCCGGGGCCGGCCAGCAACTGCCCGGGGTGCCCGAGCAGGCCGTTGGCGCCGCCGATCTTGCCCGGCCCCGCCACCGCGAAGGACCAGACCCGGCCGGTGAAGGTCTCGGCCACGTAGAGCACCTTGCCGTCGGGCGACAGGCCGATGCCGTTGGGCGCCTGGAGCGGGAAGATGACTTCCTCGATGAAGCTGCCGTCGGCCTTGGCATAGAACACGCCGGTGGTATCGCGTTCGCGCGCCCGCGACTTGCCGTGGTCGGTGAACCAGAAGCCGCCGGTGCCGTCGAACACCAGGTCGTTAGGGCCCCGCAGGCGGACGTCGCCCGCCCCGGTGTAGAGCGTTTCGGCCTTGCCGGTCGACAGGTCCACCCGCTGGATCGAGCCGCCGGCATAGTCGTGCGCCTGGTGGCCGGGGACCAGAATCCCTCCCAGATCGGTGAATTCGAAGCCGCCGTTGTTGCAGATATAGACATGGCCGTCCGGCCCGATGGCGGCGCCGTTGGGCCCGCCGCCCAGGCTGGCGACCACGGTCAGGCGGCCGTCCGGGGCCACGCGGGTCAAGGTGCCCCGCGCGATTTCGACGACCAGGACATCCCCGTCGGGCAGGGCCACCGGCCCTTCCGGAAACCGAAGCCCCGAGGCTATTTCACGAAACGCAATCACATTCCCCTCCCATCTGGCGACGACGCGGGCATTTTTGTCTTTCCCCGCGCGAATCGGACGGTAACTTGGCGCAAGCCGCCACCTCAAGCCGGCTGATTCATGGTTTTGCCCGAATGATGCGTCCCTGCTGCCTGTCGCCCTCACGCCCCGCCCCATCGCCCCTGGCCTGGGCGCTGGTCGCCGGCCTGACCGCCGTCGCCGGGTCCGCCACGGCCGAGCAGGTGCCGACCGCGCCAGGGCAGACCATGGAGGTCGCCCCCATCGACGGCTACTGTGTGCTCGACGAGAGCCGCCCGGCCGAGGCCGAGTTCCTCAAGACCATCCGCGCCACCGTGGGCAGCGCCATGCGCGTGGCCCTGGCCTTCGGCGACTGCACCGAACTGGTCGAACTGCGGGCGGGCGAGCGCCAGATCCTGGACAATTTCGGGCAGATCCTGCTGCTGGCGAATGCCGAAGGCGTGGTGCAGCAGAGCGACGACTCCAAGGCGACCTACCTCGACTCGATCGCCAAGCAACTGACGTTTCCCCCGGCCGGATCGAGGATATCGCCGCCAACGGCGAGGCGCAGATGAAGGCCGCCGGCAAGGATGCCCCCGCGCCAATCGTCGCCGTCCTCGACCACGACGACCAGGCCTTCTATATCGGCACGGCAAAGCTCCAGGTCGACGGCAAGCGGCGCACGGTCATCGCGGGCCTGGCCGCCATCACCCTGATCCGCCACACCTCGGTCACGGTCAACCTGTTCAGTGCCTATGACGGCAGCCAGAAGACTGGCGTCGCGGTGCTGAGCAACCTGACCCGGCGCCTGAAGGCCGGCATCGAGGATCTGCAATTCGTCAACGAGGACCCGGCCGCCCCGCCGGCGCCCCTGCCGGTGCCCAGCCGTAACGAATGGCAGGCCATGGGCTCGACCGCGCTGATCGGCGCGGTGATCGGCGGCGGCATCGGCGGCATCGGCGCCCTATTCGTGGTCTGGCGCCGCCGGCGCCGCCTTGCCCGGCTCGATGCCCTCGCCACCCCCGCGGCCGAGTTGGCGCCGGGCGACTGATTCCGCGCCGCGCTTGGCGCTTGATCTCCTCCGACAGGCGCGCGACGCTGATATCCTCCGCAACGCATGGGGGATGAAATCATGTTGTTTGGTAAACGCGCGCGGTTCGGCCTGCGCTTCGTCGCGGCTGCCGCGGCCGCAGTGGCCCTGGCCGGCCTGACGCCGGCCTCCGCCGCCGAGAAGGTCGTCAAGATCGGCACCGAGGGCGCCTATCCGCCGTTCAACGCCATCGATGCCGGCGGCCAGCTCTATGGCTTCGACGTCGATATCGCCAAGGCGCTGTGCGAGAAGATGAAGGTGAAGTGCGAGTTCGTCACCCAGGACTGGGACGGCATCATTCCCGCCCTGCAGGCCAAGAAGTTCGATGCCATCGTCGCCTCGATGGCGATCACCGACGAGCGCAAGAAGGTCGTCGACTTCTCGGACAAATACTACGACACGCCCACCCAGTTCGTGTCCGTGAAGTCGGCCGGCATCACCGAAACCACTCCCGCCGCCCTCAAGGGCAAGGCCCTGGGCGCCCAGAGCGCGACCATCCAGGCCGACCTGCTCGAAGCCCTCTACAAGGAATCGACGATCAAGCTCTACGCCACCGTCGACGAGCTCTACGCCGACCTGGCGTCGGGCCGGGTCGATGCCGGCCTGGTCGACAAGACCGTGACCTACACCTGGCTCGAGACCCCGCCGGGCGCCTGTTGCGCCTTCGCCGGACCGGAGATGTTCGAGCCCAAGTCGATCCTGGGCAACGGTGTCGGCATCGCCGTGCGCAAGGGCGATACCGAGCTGTTGACCGCGCTCAACAAGGCGATCGCCGAAATCCTGGCCGACGGCACCTACAAGACCATCAACGACAAGTATTTCCCGTTCTCGATCTACTGATCGGGTAACACCATCGAGGGCGCCCCGCCGGCGGGGCGCCCTTTTTGCTGCAAAGAAGACCGATGCCCCAGCGCTTTGCCGATGTCGTCGCCCGCAACGGCGCCGTTCCCCTGATCTGGGCGGCGGCGACCGAGGCCCAGAACTACCTGAACCTGGGCGATGCCTTGAGCCCGGTGATGGTCGCGGCCTTCAGCGGCCTGGCCGTCGACCGCCGGCCGATGGCGTCCAAGTCCGTGCGCATGTCCTGCGTCGGCACCATCGCCCACGGCTTCGAGGGCGGCGACGTCTTCGTCTGGGGCACGGGGATGAGCGAGGCGAGGCGCCCCGGCCAGGCCGACGCCGGCAAGTGGGCACCGCCGCCCGACACCCGCTTCACCGTCTGCGCCACCCGCGGCCCTGTGACCGCCAGGATCCTGAGCGCCGCCACCGGGAGCACGACCCGGGCCTATGGCGACCCGGTGGCCCATCTGCCGCAGTTCTACAAGGCCCCCGTGGCCAAGCGCCACGAACTCGGTGTCATCCTGCACCTGTCCGAACTCGACGGCCGCGCGCTGACCGCCGGGCCCAAGCAGGAACTGGCGCGTTACCATGTCCCGCCCGACCTCGCCGGCGAGGTGCGCCTGATCAACACCCTGACGCCGATCGGCGCCGACGGGCTGGAGGCCAAGATGGCCGAGATCCTGTCGTGCCGGCGCATCGTCTCGACCAGCCTGCACGGCATGGTCATCGCCGAGACCTTCGGCATTCCATGCCTCTATTTCTCGCCGCGCGGGGCGGCCGGGCTGACCCAGGTCGACCTGACGGCCAAGCCCCGCATCGACAAGCGCATGGTGGATTTCTACCTGGGCGCGGGCCGGCAGCGCCTGAGCCATTACGAATGGCCGCACGATACGCCCGGCGACTGGCCCCGCCTGATCCGCGCGATCGACGAGGCCTGGGTGCCGCTGGCCATCGACCACAGCCAGTTGATCGACAGCTTCCCGCTGCCCTATCGCCCGCTCGAAACCGACAACCTGTTCCGCCTGGCCCCGATCCGCAATATCCCCTACCAGCACGCCGTCGGCGCCCTGCTGAAGAAGGACCAGGCCGCCCCGGTGCGCTGGTGAGGCGCCCTTGGGCAGGCGGAAGCGAGCGGCTGAACCGCTTTCGCCGGTTCGGCGGGCCTATATCCCGGTTTTGATTGACCCTGCGCGTGCCCCACGGTTCTAATTCGGCGGGTGCAATGAGGCGGGGGCTCCACTCGCCCAAAGGCGGAGAATGATGATGAGGGGTTCGTTGAAACAGTATTTCCTGGGGGCCTGTATGGCCGCCGCGGCCTTCGCGGGCCCGGCCTGGGCCGAGGAAAAGGTCGTCAACGTCTACAACTGGGAAGAATATATCGACGACACCACTCTGGCCGATTTCGAGAAGGAAACCGGCATCAAGGTGGTCTATTCCACCTTCGATTCCAACGACACGCTGGAAGCCAAGATCCTGGCCGGCAAGTCGGGCTATGACGTGGTCTTCCCCTCGGGCGCCTTCCTGCAGCGCCAGATCGCGGCCGGCGCCTACCAGAAGCTGGACAAGTCCAAGCTGCCCAACATCACCAACATGGACCCGGCGATCATGGAGAAGCTTGGCGTCTTCGACCCGGGCAATGAATACGCCGTCGATTACATGTGGGGCGTCACCGGCGTCGCCTACAACGTCAAGAAGATCAAGGAACTGATGCCGGATGCCCCGGTCGATTCCTGGAAGCTGGTATTCGATCCCAAGGTGGTGGCGAAGTTCAAGGGCTGCGGCGTCACCCTGCTGAACGCGCCCGACGAAGTGATCCCGGCGGTGCTGAAATACATCGGCGAGGATCCCAATTCCAAGGACCCGGAGGTGCTGAAGAAGGCGCTGCCGGTGCTCAAGGCCATCCGCCCCTTCATCCAGCGCTTCGAATCCTCGTCGATGATCGACAAGATGGCGACCGGCGACATCTGCCTCGGCATCATGTGGAACGGCGACCTGTTCCAGGCCAAGGCGGCGGCGGAAGCGGCCAAGAACGGCGTCGAGCTGGCCTTCTATGTGCCCAAGGAAGGGGCGCAGCTGTGG
This sequence comes from Oleomonas cavernae, assembly GCF_003590945.1. NCBI lineage: Bacteria > Pseudomonadati > Pseudomonadota > Alphaproteobacteria > Acetobacterales > Acetobacteraceae > Oleomonas > Oleomonas cavernae. Next base: position 4,116,763 of record NZ_QYUK01000011.1, read on the forward strand.
TTCGATTCGATGGTGATCCTGGCCGATGCGCCGCACCCCGATGCGGCCCATGCCTTCATCAACTACATGATGAAGCCCGAGGTGATCGCGCGTAACTCGGCCGCGACCCAGTACGCCAACGGCAATGCCGGGGCCAAGCCGCTGATGGATGCCTCAGTCGTCAACAACCCGGGGATCTATCCGACGCCCGACACGATGAAGATCCTCTACCTGATCACCGCCTACTCCCAGAAAGAGCAGCGGATCCTGAACAAGGTCTGGGAAACCATCAAACTGGGCGAGTGATCGCCCGACCAGCGGCCGGCTCCTCCCAAAGGTGCCGGCCGTTTTCGTTGTGATCTTAAGCGTTTTCAGCACTAGGGGGATCAGGGGATGAGTGTGGCCAGCGCCTCGCGGGTGCCGTTCGAGCCGTGGAAAGATCCGCAGGCCAAGCCCTATATCCGCATCGTCAACGTCACCAAGACCTTCGGCGACTTCGTCGCGGTCGACAACATCAGCCTGGACATCTATCAGCGGGAATTCTTCTCCCTGCTCGGGCCCTCGGGCTGCGGCAAGACCACGCTTTTGCGCATGCTGGCCGGCTTCGAGCGGCCGACCTCGGGCCGCATCGAACTGGACGGGGTCGACATGTCGGCGGTGCCGCCCTACGAGCGGCCGGTGAACATGATGTTCCAGTCCTATGCCCTGTTCCCGCACATGACGGTCGAGGACAACATCGCCTTCGGCCTGCGCCAGGACGGCGTGCCCAAGGCCGAGCGCAACAAGCGCGTCGAGGAAATGCTGGGCCTGGTCCAGCTCAGCAAATTCGGCAAGCGCAAGCCGCACCAGCTCTCGGGCGGCCAGCGCCAGCGCGTGGCCCTGGCCCGCAGCCTGATCAAGAAGCCCAAGATGCTGCTGCTGGACGAGCCTTTGGGCGCGCTCGACAAGAAACTGCGCGAGCAGACCCAGTTCGAGCTGATGAACATCCAGGAACAGGTCGGCATCACCTTCGTCATCGTCACCCACGACCAGGAGGAGGCGATGACCGTCTCCTCGCGCATCGCGGTGATGAACCACGGCCGCATCGCCCAGGTCGCGACTCCGACCGAACTCTACGAATTCCCCAACAGCCGCTACGTCGCCGAGTTCATCGGCGACGTGAACATGTTCGAGGGCCGCCTGACCGAGGCCCAACCCGATCATGTGCTGATCCATTCGGCCGAGGCCGACGCATATATCTATGTCGACCGCAGCACCTCGGCGGCGCCGGGCGCCACCGTGTGGGTCGCGGTGCGGCCGGAAAAGATCGACGTGGGCCTGACCCCGCCCGACGATCCGACCTATAATTGCGTCACCGGCAAGGTCTGGGATATCGGCTACCTCGGCAATCTCACGATCTATCACGTGCGCCTCGCCAACGGCAAAAAGGTGACGGCAGCGGTCGCCAACCGGACGCGCCTGCGCGACCGCCCGATCACCTGGGACGACCAGGTCTATTTCACCTGGATGCCCGACAGCGCCGTGGTGCTGGTATCATGAGCGCGGGCAACGGCCACCACGACGACCGCCCGCCTTCCGCCTATCTGGCGGGCGAGGTCCATTCCCAGCTCGAACTGCTGCACCGCCGCCTGCTCGGCTTTCCGCCCTATCGCTGGGCGCTGGTGTTGGCGCAGAGGCTGGGCATCACCGGCCGCGGCCTGGTCGTCGCGATCCCCTTCACCTTCCTGCTGTTCTTCTTCGTGGTGCCGTTCCTGATCGTGCTGAAGATCAGCTTTTCGGAAACGGCGGTGGCGATTCCGCCCTATACCGACCTGATCGAGGTGGTCGACGACGGCTTCGAATATTTCCTGAACCTGAAGCTGAACCTGGGCAACTACTGGACCATCTTCTCGGAAGATACCTATGTCCGGGCCTATCTGAACTCGGCCAAGATCGCGGCGATCTCGACCCTGCTGTGCCTAGGGATCGGCTTCCCCATGGCCTATGCCATGGCGCGGGCCGACGAAGGGGTGCGGCCGACCCTGCTGATGCTGGTGATCCTGCCGTTCTGGACCTCGTTCCTGATCCGCGTCTATGCCTGGATCGTGATTCTGAAGCCTGAGGGCGGCGTGCTGAACGGGCTGCTGATGTACCTGGGGATCCTGGGGCCGGACGAGCCGCTGCACATCCTCAACACCGAATGGGCCATGTATATCGGCATCGTCTATTCCTACCTGCCGTTCATGGTCCTGCCGCTCTATGCCAATCTCGAGCGCATGGACATGACCCTGCTCGAGGCCGCGGCCGACCTCGGCTGCCGGCCGATCAAGGCGTTCTGGGTGGTGACCGTGCCGCTGGCGATCCCCGGCATCATCGCCGGCTGCTTCCTGGTCTTCATCCCGGCGGTGGGCGAATACGTGATCCCGGAACTGCTGGCCGGCGACAATGTCCGCGTCATCGGCCGCAAGCTGTTCACCGACTTCTCCAGCGAGCGCAACTGGCCCCTGGCGGCGGCGGTCTCCGTCGTGCTGCTGCTGATCCTGATCGTGCCGATCATGCTGTTCCAGCGCCAGCAGGCACGGCTGCAGGAGGCCGGGCAATGAAGAAGGGGCTGACCGGCATCAACCTGGCGGCGCTGACCTTCGGCTTCGCCTTCCTCTATGTCCCCATCCTCATCCTGATCTTCTTCTCGTTCAACGAGTCGCGGATCGTGAACGTCTGGGGCGGCTTTTCGCTGAAATGGTATGGCGAGCTGTTCCAGAACGAAGACCTGCTCGCCGCCGCCTGGGTCTCGCTGGTGCTGGCCACCGCGACCTCGACCCTGTCGGTGATCCTGGGCACCATCGCCGGCTTCGTCATGGCACGCTTCACCAGCTTCCGCGGCCGCACCCTGTTCTCCGGCATGGTCTATGCGCCGCTGGTCATGCCCGAGGTGATCACCGGCCTGTCGCTGCTGCTCCTGTTCGTGGCGATCGAATGGAGCCGGGGTCTGGGCACCATGATCATCGCCCATACCTCGTTCTGCATGTCCTATGTCGCGGTGGTGGTGCAGTCGCGCCTGGTCTCGTTCGACCGCTCGATCGAGGAGGCGGCCCAGGACCTGGGCGCCACCCCCCTGAAGACCTTCTTCGTCATCACCCTGCCGGTGATCGCGCCCGCCCTGGTCTCGGGCTGGCTGCTGTCCTTCACCTTGAGCCTGGACAATGTGGTGATCTCGTCCTTCACCAGCGGGCCGGGCTGGGACACCCTGCCGATCAAGATCTTCTCGGCCGTGAAGCTGGGGGTGAAGCCCGAGATCAATGCCCTGTCCACGATCATGATCACGATCGTGGCGGTGGGCGTCATCTTCGCCTCGATCCTGCAGAAACGGGCGACGGTCGAACGACAACGGGCTGAACGCATGGCGGCCGCGGCGAACGACTAAGGGTTGAAAAATTATTATCGAACCCTGTCGCCGATGTGCATCACAGGGGTGCATCCGCTGCATGAAGTGAGGCGTTGAACAATCGCATGGTTAACCCCATCTTGGGTTCAACAGGATGGTTGCCGTATGGGCGATCCCCCCGATGACCCGGGCGACCATCCCCAGCGGCATTACCCCCTCGATGCCGCTTCGCGTGACAAACGCGACTGCGCCCGGCCGATCCCCCTCGGCCGGGCGCTTTGTTTTTGGCCTCAATAGCCTGTCTTACAAGGCGTCATCCCGGCCTTGAGCCGGGATCTCGTGACGCCCGGACGCCCGAAACACTGGTCCCAAGATCCCGGATCTGCGCTGCGCTTCGTCCGGGATGACGGATCTGTGTGGTGCGCAACCGGGGAACCGCTTTCTCTTTGACGCGGCCTGACCCCTTCCCTAGTTTCGCGGCCTGCGCTGATCCCGGGGAAGAGCGATGACGTTCACGGTCAAGGTCCGCCAGTTCGACAGGCCGATCGAGGTTGCCCCGCGCCAGACCATCCTGGAGGCGGCGCTCGAGGAGGACTACGACTATCCCTTCATCTGCCGGGGCGGCACCTGCGGCACCTGCCGGACGGTACTGATCGCCGGCAAGGTCGAGCTGAAGCCCTATGCCGCCTTCGCCCTGTCCGACGAGGAACGCGAGCAGGGCCTGATCCTGGCCTGCCGGGCGCTGCCGCTGTCTGACTGCGAAGTCGCCTTCGTCGACCTGGACGAGCCGGCGGAATACCGCCTGCGCAGCCTCGAAGGGGCCATTGCCGCGATCGATCGCGTGACCCACGACACGGCGATCCTGCGCATCGAAACGACGGGGGCGCCGCTCGATTTCGCCGCCGGCCAGTTCGCCAGACTGGCGCTGCCCGGCCTGCCGCCGCGCGACTATTCCTTCGCCAACCGGCCGGGCAGCGCCACCCTGGAATTCCATGTCCGGGTCAGCGCCACCGGCGCCGTCAGCCGCCATGTCTATGATCACGCCAAGGTGGGCGACCCGGTGACGGTGAAGGGGCCCTACGGTGCCTCCTATCTGCGCAAGCTGCATCGCGGGCCGATCTACCTGCTGGCCGGCGGCTCGGGCCTGGCGCCGATCAAATCGATCCTGGATGAAGCCTTGGCGGCCGGCCTCCGCCAGCCGATCCGGCTCTATTTCGGGGTCAGGGCGCAGCGCGACCTCTACCTTGACGACTACCTGGCGGATCTGGCGGCCAGGTCGCCGAACCTGACCGTGATCCAGGTCCTCTCGGAGCCCGGCGGCCCGACCGGCCTGCGCACCGGCAACCTGGCCGATGCCTTGCGCGCGGATATCGCCGACGGCGCGGCCGATGGTACCAAGGCCTATCTGTGCGGCCCGCCGGTAATGGTCGAGACCTGTCGCGCGGTATTGATCGACAAGGGCATCCGGCCGGAAGACTGCCACGCCGACGCCTTCTATACCCAGGCCGAACTCGACGCCCTCACTGCCGGCTGACTGGAACCTGTCCCCATGCCCTTTACCATCGCCACCTGGAACATCAACTCCGTGCGCCTGCGCATCGGCCTGGTCGAGCAATTCCTGGGCGCCCACGCCCCCGACGTGCTGTGCCTGCAGGAGACCAAGACGCTCGACGACGCCTTCCCGCGCAAGGCGCTGGAAGCGGCGGGCTATGCCCATATCGCGATTGCCGGGCAGAAGGGCTATCACGGCGTCGCCATCGCCTCGAAGCACCCGTTCAAGACCGTCGAGCGTGATGACTGGTGTGCCATGGGCGATGCCCGCCACCTGCGGGTCAGCTTCGAGGACGACCTGATCGTCGACAATTTCTACGTCCCCGCCGGCGGCGACGAGCCCGACCCCGCGATCAACCCGAAGTTCGCCCACAAGCTCAAGTTCCTGCGCGAGCTGGCGCAATGGGGCGACCGGCGCCGGCGCTCGGACACCCGCGCCATCATGGTCGGCGACCTCAACGTCGCCCCTCACGAACACGATGTCTGGAACCACAAGCAGCTCTTGAAGATCGTCAGCCACACGCCGGTCGAGACCGACCTGCTGGGCCAGGTCTTCGCCGCCCACGACTGGGTCGACGCGGTGCGCCACTTCGTGCCGCTACGGCAAAAGCTCTATTCCTGGTGGTCCTACCGCGCCGCCGACTGGGACGCCGCCGATCGCGGCCGGCGCCTGGACCACGTCTGGGTGACGCCGGCGCTGAAAGACGGGCTGGTCTCGACCTCGACCCTGCGCGAGGCCCGCGGCTGGGACCGGCCATCGGATCACGTGCCGGTCCTGGTGACCTTGGAGCGCTGATCCGTCCCGTCAAACCTCGGGAAACAGGCGCGGAAAGAGGCTGTCGAGGGTGTCGACAGGAAAGCGCAGCGACACCGGACCCTTTGGCGTATCCGATGCCAGCAGGCCGCTGGCGAGGACATCGTTGAAAACGCGCCGGGCCGAGCGCTCTGGCAGGCCGGTGATGCGCGGCACCTCGCCCCGCTCGAATTCGCCGCGGATCAGCGCTTCCTCGAGCAGGCCTGCCGCCTGCGGCTTGAAACTCTCATGCCGCTCTACGTGGGTACGAAGCCGTCGCGCGAGCGTGTTCATTTCGAAGAGACCGGCCATGAAGGTAACCTGGTCGATGCAGACCCGCAGGAACCACCGGATGAAGTCGACGAGGGCGCGTTGTGAGAGGTTGCCGCGACCGTCGAGATCGCCCTGGCGGGGCATATCGGCGTGATCCATCATGCGCTTGTATTCGCCGCGGCCTTCGAGCCCTCGGGCGAGCCCACGCGATATCGACCATAGACCCTGGGCCCCGACGCCGGCCTGATGGGCCATCGCGTGGCTCATGAGCCGGCTCACCCGGCCGTTGCCGTCAGGAAACGGGTGAATGTAATTGAACCGGTGGTGGGCAGCGGGAATCGCCAGAATGCGAGCGGCCTTGCCCATGCGATCGAACCGATAGCGATCCTCGAAATACTGCATGAAGTCGCCGACGCGGGCGCTTGATGGTGGCTGGTGCCGCCCGACCACGACCTCGTGCTCGGGCGAGGAGCGCCATGCGCCGGGGACCATGACGAACTCATGGCCGGCGCCCCGAAGGCGCAGCATGGCGGCCGGGGCATCGCGATAGAATTCACGATGGAGCCATCGCAGGAACGCGGCGCCCGCCGGTTCCGGCAGGTTCCCTTCCACGGCCTGGCGATCCAGCTCGGCCTGGACGCGCGCGTGGGCAGCGGCTTCGACCTGAAGGTCGCGGCGCCCCTGATCGCTATCGAATTCCCCCGCCAAGGCGCGCTCGATATCCCGCGGGCGGGTATTGTGCCCCTCGATCAGGTTGCTGTAGTAGGTGTTCATGATCCGGACGAGGCCCGCGAGGCTGGCCGCGGTTCGCGGGTGCAATGCGCGCCCGAGTGTCGCCGAGGCCGCCGCAAGTTCGGCAACGGCATCAGCAATGGCTTCCGGGGTGTCGTCCAGGCGCGCAGGCTCGATGCGCTGAACGCTTTCTTCAGTCACCCGATTGGCCGATCATGTGTTTTCATAAACGCATGATATCAGGGCGAAAGTCGATTTGAGCAAGGGAAATTGGCCGATCCTTTGGCCGATCCCTATCCCCGTTTCTGGAGCAGCGTGGTCGAGCGGTCGAGGCGGCGGGCCAGTTCGCGCATCACGGCGACGCCCACCGCGGGGAATTCGTTCATCAGCTCGAAGAACAGGTCGGCGCCCAGGCGCAGCACGATCATCTCGGTGGTGGCCTTCACCGTCGCGGTGCGCGGCACGTCGGCCAGCAGGGCGACCTCGCCGAACAAGGTGCCGGCCGGGATGCCGCCGACCCTGATGGTCGAGCCGTCCGCCGTGGTGACCAGGGCATCGGCCTCGCCCGAGAGCACGACATAGACGGCGTCGCCGGCCTCGCCCTGGGCGACCAGCACGCTGCCGGCCGGAACGGTCTGCCGCTCGGCGGCGAAGGCGATCAGCTTCAATCGAGCGGGGTCGACACCTTGAAACAACGGCACGGTGGCAAGTGTCGCGGCATCTTCGTTCAGGCTCATGACATTCCCTCTTTGGTCGTTGCGCCGTGCGGCGCGGCGCCATGCCGATATGAAGTCCCCGATCGCATGCCCTAGGCGATCTTGCCGACGCTGGCGGCGGCCAGGGTGCCGTCGGCCGGCAGGGCGGGCGGCGGCAGGATTTCGGCAGCGGCGCCGGGTGCCCGCCATTCCAGGGTATCGAAGGAACGGCAGGCGGGGCAATGCGGCGTCCATTGCGGCGGCGTGTGATTGCAGGCATCGCAGTACCAGCGCGGCTCGGCCTCGCCGGTATTGGCCTTCTCGTGCCATTCGGCGGCGCGGCGCTCATCGCCCTTCTCGCGGCGTTCCAGCTCGGCCAGCAGGTCGAAGGTGCGCCTCGTGGCCTCGCCCGCGTCGATCATCGCGGTCAGGGCGGTACGGGCCGCGTGCCAGTCGCGCCGGACCAGGGCTTGCTCGGCCTTGAGCAGGCGGCTTTCCCGGCTATCGCCGTTGGCCGCCAGGCGTTCCAGCCGCCGGGCCTTGTCCTCGGGCGCCTCCTCGGCGACGAGGTCGCCGTAGGCGGCCGCCAGTTCGGGATGGGGCGCCTCGCCCCAGGCCGCCTCGATCAGCTTCTCGGCCCGCCGGACCTTGCCGCTGCCGGCCAGCAGGCGGGCCAGGCGGGCGGTGGCAGGCGCGAAATCGGGGCCAGCGTGTGGGCGGTTTCCATCAGGCCCAGGGCCTCGCGATTGTCGCCCTTGGCCAGGGCTTCGTCGGCCCGGCCGATCAGCACGACCGCCCGGTTGTGCCTGCCCTGGGCATGGTCGATCAGCTTGTGGCGCACCGCGCCGACCAGGGTCTCCTCGGCCGCGTGCCATTCGCCCAGGGCCGCCTGCAGGCCGAACAGCTCGCTCGCCACCCAGGGCGCGCCCGGGCGCAGGGCCTGGGCCTCACGCGCCAGGCTCAGGGCGGTGGTGCTGTCGCCCTGGCGCTGGGCCAGCACGATCAGGCCGCGCAGGCCCAGGAAGCGGGTCTCGTCGTCGGTCAGCATCAGATTGTAGGCGCGCTCGGCGGCGGCGGTGTCGCCGTTCAACTGCGCCGCCTGGGCCGCCAGCAGGAGGGCGAGGGGCGAGCCGTCGGTCAAGCCCTCGGCGGCGATGGCCTGGCGCTTGGCATCCTTGGCGTCGCCCGCGGCGACGGCGACGAGGCCGCGCACCAGGGACAGTTCGCCCTGGCGCCGCTTGCGCCGCCGGCGCAGTTCGGCGAACAGGCGGGGGCCGCGCAGGGCCATCACGATCAGGCGCGCCAGGGCCGCCAGGATGGCCCCCAGCAGCACCAGCGCCGCGATCAGCACCCCGACCGTGGTCTCGATCCGGTAGCCCAGCCAGTCGACCGCGATGGTGCCCGGCCGATCCGCCAGCCAGGCGGCGAGCCCGGCGACGACGGCGATGGCGACGAACCAGAGGGCAACGCGAAGGGTGGCGCGCATCGCTCAGTTCGCCTCGGCAAAGCGGGCGGAAACCTCGCCATCCAGCAGTTCCACGGCACTCTCGGCGGCGAGGCGCGCCTCGGCCTGGACGCGCCAGGGTGCCAGGGCCGCGGCCGCGCCGCCCTCCAGCGCCTTGACCTCGCCCAGCGCCCCGTCGAGATCGCCGCGGGCCAGGCGCAGCTCGGCCGGGCGACGCGGGCGGCGACGTCGTTGCCTTGAACGTCACCGACCGGGCGCACCGTGACCAGGTTGCCGGCTTCGGCCAGCAGGCGGTCGACCAGATCGCCGTCGGCCGGCACGTTGCTGGCCTGGACCGCGGCCCGGGCCAGCGGGCCAAAGCCGGCGGCAAGGTCGGCGCGGGTCGGCAGGCCCTCCTTGGCATGGGCGCCCAAGGTTTCCAGCGCCTTGCCGATAGCCGGTTCGCGCAGCAGGTCCAAGGCCTCGAAATGGCCGCGCACGGTGTCCAGCGCCCCGGCATAGGGGACGCTGCCGGCGACGGCGCCGCGCAGCCGGCCGATGGCATAGACCAGCGACACGCCGCGGCCCACGGCCTTCAGGCGATCGATCTCAGCACTGACGCGCTGGGCGGTTTCGGCGCCTTGGGCCTTCAGCGCGGCCATCTCGCGCTGCAGGGCGGCGAATTCGGCCGGATCGACGGCCGGGACCGCGGGCGAAAGCTCGGCCAGTTTCGCTTCCAGCGAGGCCAAGCGGGAGGACAGGGCAGCTTCGCCGATGGTGCCGCCGCCCGGCGCCGGGGCGGGTTCGGCCGTATCGGGCGGCTGGTCGACGGCGGCGAAGGATTCTTCCAGCACGCCCTGGCGCTCGCGCAGTTCGGCGATGGCAGTGCGCAGTTCCTCGAGGGCCTCGTCCACCGGGGCGGCGGCTTCGCTCGGCAATTCGGCAACACGGCCTTCCAGGGCTTCGAGCTTGCGGTCGAGGCCGGCCACGGCACGTTCGACCGCCGACAGGCGGGTATCGTCCGCAGCGGCGGGGGCCGGGATGCTGGGGGCGGCGATCGGGGCGGTGACGGTGCCGCTGACCGCGTCGCCGTAACGGTGCCACAGGACGGCGCCGGCGCCGATCAGAACGATGGCGCCGACCCCCAGCCACAGGCTGCGGCGGAAGCCGCGGGCGGGCGGCGGGGCGACATAGGGCGCATCCAGCCGCGGCGGATCCTCCAGGGGCTTGTCGACAATCGGCGGCTCGGACCCCTCGGGCCGAGCCTGGGCGGCCGCCGGGTCCACTTCAACCTCGAGATCGACCGGATCCGGCCGCGGTTCGGGTGGGGTGCCCGGCTGGTCGGGGCGCTCGGTCATCTCATGCTCCGTCGATCAGCGCGATCAGGTCGGCTTGGGTGGGGCGGGCGGCGACCAGAACCCGGCCGAAGCCGAGGGGCGCCACCGCCGCCGCCACCGCCGCCGAAAGGCAGTAGGCCGTCCCCGTGGCCAAATCGGCACCCGCGGACCGGGCGAGGGTAACAAACGTCGCCGCGGTGCGGGGAGAGAAAAACAGAATCCCGTCAAATGCCCGTGCAGCCAGGCCTTGTGCCGCGGCGGCGGCAAGGACGTGGCAGTGACCGAATCATAAAGGGTGATGCAGTCGACGCTAAAACCGGCGCCGCGCAGCCGCCCGGCGAGGTCGCCGGCCAGGGTCGCCGCGGCGGCATGGACCAGCCGGCCGTCCCGGGGCCGCGCCGTTGCGGCAACCAGGGCGGCCAGCGCCTCGACATCGCCGTCGGCGCTGTGTACGGGCACGAAACCCAGATCGGCGGCACAGCGGGCGCTGGCATCACCCACGGCGTAGACGGGCAGGTCGCGCCGCGCCGTGGCCCGGCTCAAGGCGCGGGCACCATTGGCGCTGGTCACCAGGAAGCCCTGGACCCCCGTGGTATCGATGGCGACGCCGGGCCGGGGCACGATCTCGATCAGCGGCGCCACCAGGCAGTCATGGCCCTTGGCGCCCAGCAGCGTTGCCAGGCTGTCCGCCTCCTCGGCGCTGCGGGTGATCAGCAGGCGCATCAGCCCCGGCCGAGCAGCGCGCCGGCCCCCCGGGCCAGCAGTTCCTGCGCCGCTTGCGTGCCGATCTGTGCGGCCTGCGCGGCCAGGCCGCGCCGTTCGACGGTCAGGTGGGCGCTGCCGTCGGGGGCGAGGGTTTCGCCCAGGAAATGCAGGCCGCCGGCGCCGTCGAGACGGGCGAGGCCGGCGATCGGCGTGCGGCAGGAACCGTCCAGCCCGCGCAGGAAGGCCCGCTCGCAGGCCGCCACCGCCGCGCTGGGGGCGTGGTTCAAGGGGGCGAGCAGGGCGGCGGCGCGATGATCGTCGCTGCGCCGCTGGATGCCGATGATGCCCTGGGCAATGGCCGGCAGCATGACCTCGGGTTCGATCACGGCGTCGGCACGGTCGGCCAACCCCAAGCGCTTCAGGCCGGCCAGGGCCAGGAAGGTGGCGTCGAAGGCCCCTTCGGCGATACGGGCCAGCCTCGTGCCGACATTGCCGCGCAGGGAGGAGACGACCAGATCGGGCCGGCGCAGCCTGACCTGGGCACCCCGGCGCAGCGAGGCGCTGCCCACCCGGGCGCCCGGCTTCAAGGCGTCCAGGCTGGCGGCGCCGATCAGGGCGTCGCGCGGGTCTTCCCGCTCCAGGAAACAGTCGATGGTCAGCGTGCGCGGGGGCATGGTCGCCACGTCCTTCATCGAATGCACGGCGACGTCGACCGAGCCGGCCAGCAGGGCTTCCTCGATCTCCTTGGTGAACAGGCCCTTGCCGCCGATTTCCGCCAGCGGGCGGTCCTGCACCTTGTCGCCCGTGGTCTTGATGATCACGATCTCGACCGTGCCGAGGCCCGGATGGCTGGCAATCAGCAGGTCGCGCACCATATTGGCCTGAGCCAGGGCGAGCGGGCTGCCGCGGGTACCGATTTTCAAGGCTGCTTGCAAGGGACATGGTTCCGGTGTTACCGCACGCCACATAACATTCTGTCAGGTGCCATGGAAACCCCTGGAATGGCCGCACCCCTTCTGGTGCTGGGCCTCGAGACTTCCTGCGACGAGACCGCGGCGGCGGTGGTCGACGGTGACAAGCGCATTCGCTCCAACGTGGTGCTGTCGCAGCTCGACGATCACCGCGCCTATGGCGGGGTCGTGCCCGAAATCGCCGCGCGCGCCCATGTCAGCCACCTGGACCGCCTGATTCGCCGCGCCCTGGACGAGGCGGGGGTGGGTCTGGGCGACCTCTCGGCGATCGCCGCGACCGCCGGGCCTGGCCTGATCGGCGGCGTCATCGTCGGCCTGACCACCGCCAAGGCCCTGGCCCTGGGTGCTGGCAAGCCGCTGATTGGGGTCAATCACCTGGAAGGCCATGCCCTGACCCCGCGCCTGGTCGCCGATGTGCCCTTCCCCTATCTGCTGCTGCTGGTCTCGGGCGGGCACTGCCAGTTGCTGGCGGTGGAGGGCGTCGGCCGCTATCGCCGGCTGGGCACCACCATCGACGACGCGGTGGGCGAAGCCTTCGACAAGACGGCGAAACTCTTGAACCTCGGCTATCCCGGCGGCCCGGCGGTGGAAGCGACAGCCAAGGCGGGCGATCCCTCGCGTTTCACCCTGCCCCGGCCGATGATCGGCCGGCCCGGCTGCGATTTCTCCTTCTCAGGCCTCAAGACCGCGGTGCGGGACCTGGCCGCCAGCCTGCCCAAGCCGCTGTCCGACCGGGACAAGGCCGACATCGCCGCCGCCTTCCAGCAGGTGGTGGGCGCCGTCATGGTCGACCGCACGCGCCGGGCCCTGGCCCTGATGCCGGCCGGCGCACCCCTGGTGGTGGCCGGCGGCGTCGCCGCCAATGTCCATCTGCGCACCCGCCTCGAAGCGCTGGCGGCCAGCCACGGCACCGCCTTCATCGCCCCGCCGATCCGCCTGTGTACCGACAACGCGGCGATGATCGCCTGGGCCGGCCTCGAACATTTCCGCCTGGGCCGCAGCGATCCCCTGGACCTGAAACCCCGCGCCCGCTGGCCCCTCGACGCCGCTGCCGCGGCGCCGGGGGCCAAGGCCTGAGGCCGGGCAACCGCTAGCGACCCAGGTCCTGGGCGGTGAGGTCCAGGCACTTGGCCGCCATCGAAACCAGGTCGTCGATCTGCGCCTTGGTGATCGACAGGGGCGGCGCCAGCACCATGACGTCGCGGCAGGCCCGCATCACCAGGCCGTTGGCGAAGCAATGGTTGCGGCAGGTCAGGCCGACGTTGCGCTTGGGGTCGAAGAAGGCGCGGCTGGGCTTGTGCTCGACCAGTTCCATGGCCGCGATCATGCCAACGCCGCGCACCTCGCCCACCAGCCGGTGGTCGGCGAGGGTCGCCAGGCGTTCCTGGAAATAGGCGCCGATCTCGCCGCCCGCGGCGTCGACCAGATGCTCCTCCTCCATGATCTCGATATTGCGCAGGGCGACGGCGGCGGCGACGGGGTGGCCGGAATAGGTGAAGCCGTGGGCCAGATCCTCGCCCGCGGTGCGGAAGGCGTCCGAGACCCGCCCCCCATCATGATCCCGGCCATTGGGATGTAGCCCGAGGTCAGGCCCTTGGCCATGGTCATGAAGTCGGGCTCGATGCCGAAGGTCTGGCTGCCGAACCAGTTGCCGGTCCGCCCGAAGCCGCAGATCACCTCGTCGGCAATCACCAGCACGTCGTACCGGCGGCAGATGCGCATGATCTCGGGCCAGTAGGTGCCGGGCGGAATGATCACGCCGCCGGCGCCCTGGATCGGCTCGCCGATGAAGGCGCCCACATTTTCAGGCCCCAGTTCCAGGATCTTGCGCTCGACCGCGCGGGCCGCCTTCAGGCCGAATTCGTCGGGGCTCAGGTTGCCGCCATGGGCATACCAATAGGGCGCCTCGACATGGACCACGCCGGGCAGGGGCAGGTCGAACTGCTGATACATGCCGCCCAGGCTGGAGAGCGACGCCGACTGCACCGTGACGCCGTGGTAGGCATACTGCCGGCTGATGATGGTCTTCTTCTTGGGTTTGCCCTGCAGGTTCCAGAAATAGCGCACCAGCTTGGCGATCGAATCATTCGCCTCGGAGCCGGAGCCGGCATAGGTGACCATGTCCATGCCCGCGGGCGCGATCTGGGCCAGTTTCTCGCTGAGCGCCACCACCGGCGGGTGGGTGGTCTGGAAGAAGGTGTTGTAATAGGGCAGTTCCAGCATCTGCTGCTGTGCCACATGGGCCAGTTCCGGCCGGCCGTAGCCGACGTTCACGCACCACAGGCCCGACATGCCGTCGAGCAGCTTGTTGCCTTCGGAATCCCACAGGTGGACGCCCGACGCCTTGGTGATCACCCGGGCGCCCTTGGCGGCCAGGCCGGCGTGATCGGTGAAGGGGTGTAGATGGTGGCGGGCGTCGCTTTCCTGCCAGGCTTTGGTGGAATTGCGCAAGGGTTGAACGGTCATGATGATCGGCCTCGTCGGGTAAGAAATACAAGATGACGACAAGTGGCCCGCGCCGGCGGATGCCGGGCGGCCAGGACGATCAATAGGGCGGTGTGTAACCGATGCGGGCGCAATGAATCAGCAGCACGCGCTTGCGCGTGAGAGAGCTTGCGGAGCGGCGGATCGTGGCCATGCGGCCACTATAGCGCAAGCTGCCCGCCCCCCGGAAGGGGCGGCGGCAGCGTTCGTCGAATCAATCCTCGGCCGGAACCTCGCGGCCCAGGGTGCGGAGAAGCTCGATCACCTTGCGGCGCACGGCATCGTCGTCGATCGAGTAATAGGCGCGCACCAGGTTGATGGTCTCGGCCCGGGACATCATGTCGAGATCGCCCGAATCGGAATCCCGCTTGGCACCTTCGACACCATCAAAGAAAAACGAGATCGGCACATCCAGCACTTCGGCCATCTTGTGCAGCTTGGACGCCGAAATGCGATTGGTGCCCTTTTCATATTTCTGGACCTGCTGGAAAGTAAGGTCCAGAGCATTACCCAGTTCGGTCTGGCTGAAGCCGAGAAGTTGACGGCGCAGCTTGACCCGCGCACCAACATGAATGTCGACCGGGTTTGCCTTGGTTGGCATCGAGTATTCTCCTTGAGTTCCTTCGGCGCCGGCTTTGGCTGTCACACCACGCAAGCCACCAACAAACTGCCAAAAATGACGCCCCCACACGATAGCTAGCATGCCATGATCATATTGCAAATAGTATCAAGAATTGACTCCACTTCCTTGCGTTGCGGTCCCGGATGCGCATTTTGTTGCCGCACACCGACAATTTTCCCGTTTGTGCCATGACCCAGATCAACCCTGAGACAACACGTCGCATCCGCACAATCCTGCGGTTGCCGGTCGATATCCTGGCGCTGGGCACCGGCGCCAAGTCGTTTATTGGGAATGCGGCAATCGGCAGCGTGCTCCTGAACCGCCTGGGCCTTCATGTCGTGCGCCTGATTCTCGCCGATCGAATCATGTGGCTGCGCCGCGCCATGCTCGCCCCGCTGGTAGGGGCGGCCGATCGGCGGGCCTTCCAACGTGACGGCTTCATCCTGAAGGGCGATTTCCTGCCGGCCGAGGCCTTCGCCGCGCTGGAGGCCGAGGTTCGCGCCCTGCGCGCGCCGGGCCGGGAATGTCACCAGGGCGACACCATCACCCACCGCATCCTGCTCGACGGTGAGGCGCTGGCCCGGCTGCCGGCCACCGCCGCCCTGCTGCGGGACCGCCGCTACCGCCGCCTGCTGGGCTATGTCGCCGGGCGCCTGCGGGTGCCGGGCCAGTGGGTGCAGACCATCCGCACCGGCGTGCTGCCCGGCCAGCCCGACCCGCAGCGCAACCTGCATGCCGACACCTTCCAGCCGACCATGAAGGCCTGGCTGTTCCTCGACGACGTCGACACGCGCAACGGCCCGTTCACCTACGTGCCCGGGTCGCACCGGCTGACCCTTAAGCGCATGGCCTGGGAATGGCGGCGCAGCATCGCGGCCTCGACCTTGGCCGATCGCTATTCCGCCAAGGGTTCGTTCCGGGCGCAGGAAGATGAATTGGCGGCCCTAGGCCTGCCGCCGCCCAAAGCCTTCGCGGTCAGGCGCAACACCCTGGTGGTGGCCGATACCCGCGGCCTGCATCGCCGGGGCGAGGCCACCGACCGGCCGGCCAGCCGGCTGGAAATCTGGTCGATGGCCCGCACCAATCCTTTCAACCCGCTGCCCGGCCTGCCCTTCCGCTTCCTCGACCGGATCGAACTGGCCGCCTATCGGGGCTGGCTCGCGCTCCTGGACCGGCGCGCGCAAAAGCGCGGCAGCCAGCCCATGTGGCGGGCGGTGCCGCCCGGGGGTGACGGGGCCGTGGGTGACGAGGCCGGCGACTAGGCGGCAGGCTCAGTCGGGTGCCACCACTTCCTGCTCGCTGACAAAGGGTTCGATCCGCACCACGCCGGCGGCGGCCAGCGCGATCCGGCGCAGGGGGGCCTGGCGAATCGCCCCGTCGGGGCCGCGCTGGGCCGCGTATTGCCAGACCACGACATGGCCCGCGGCGAACAGGCGGGCAGCCAGCGTATCGAGCGGGATCCCGTGGATGGGCTCGGACGCGGCCTCGGCCGGCACGCCGATCACGACCTCGTCCCGCGCCGTGACAACCTTGAACAGATTCATGATCGGTCCCATCCCTTGGCCGTTTGCCGCAGTCTAGTCCTCAAACCCGGCTTTAGAAATCGCCCGCCGAATTCGGCCCTGACGCAACGTCAGCCGCCCTGATCGGCCTTGGCCCCGCCATGATGCTCGGCTAGGCTCCGGCCAACCGAGGGCACAAGCGGGGCACATAATCATGGGCGAAAGCAAGGCGGCGCAGGCGCGGCGCGACCAGATGACGGCGCTGATCGACCATGTCCGCGAGCGAATGGGCGACCGGGCCGAGGCGATCGTGCCCATGGTCGAGCGCTACTTCGACCGCCTGGCCACCGACGACCTGACCGCCCGCACCCCCGATGCCCTGTTCGGGACCGCCCTGGGCCATTGGCGTTTCGCCGAGGAGCGCCTGCCCGGCCATCACAAGGTGCGCGTCTTCAATCCAAGGCTCGACGTCCACGGCTGGCAAAGCGCCCATACCGTGGTCGAGACCGTCACCGACGACATGCCCTTTCTGGTCGATTCGATCGCCGCCGAACTGGCCCGCCAGGGCCGCGGCGTACACCTGATCGCCCATCCGGTGCTGGCGGTCGAGCGGCGCGCCGACGGCAGCCGCGGCGCCCTGCTGGCCCCGGACGCGCCCGGCGCTGTGCTCGAATCGATGATCCATATCGAAATCGACGAGGATGGCGACGCCGCCTCGCGCGATGCCCTGGCGGCCACCCTGGACAAGATCCTGGGCGACGTGCGGGCGGCGGTCGAAGACTGGCGGGCCATGCGGGCGCTGCTCGAATCGGCGATCGCCGGCCTCGCCGCCGCGCCCGAGGACGAGGCCCAGCGCGCCGAATACGGCGAATTCCTGCGCTGGCTGGCGGCCGACAATTTCGTCCTGCTGGGGGCCCGCGACTATGTCGTCAAGGATGGGGCGCTGGTCCAGGCGGCCGGCCTGGGCCTGCTGCGCGATGCCGATCGCCACGGCATGGGGCGCCAGGACCTGACCGGCGGGATTCACCAGGTCCTGGACCTGCCCGATTCCCTGATCATCACCAAGGCCAACATCGAATCGACCGTGCATCGCCGGGCGGTGATGGATTTCGTCGGCGTGAAGCAGTTCGATGCCGCGGGCGCAGCCGTGGGCGAGCGCCGCTTCTACGGCCTGTTCACCTCGACCGCCTATCAGTTGCGGCCGCGCGATATCCCGCTGCTGCGCGGCAAGGTCGCCCGCGTCGTCGCCCGGGCCGGCTTCGCCCCGGGCAGCCACGACGGCAAAGCCCTGGTCAATGCCCTGGAAAACTATCCCCGCGACGAGCTGTTCCAGCTTTCCGAGGACGAGCTGTCCGGCATCGCCCTGGGCATCCTGCGCCTGGAGGAGCGGCCGCGCACCGGCCTGTTCCTGCGCGTCGATCCCTTCGGGCGCTGGATCTCGGCCCTGGTCTACCTGCCGCGCGACCGCTTCGACACGGCGCTGCGCCAGGCCATCGAGGTGATCTTGATGCGTGCCGCGGGCGGCGAGGTGATGTCGCGCACCAGCCTGGTCGGCCAGGGCGACCTGGCCCGGGTCCATCTGGTGGTGCATGCGACGGCCGAGAAGGTGCCGGCCCTGGACGCTGCCGCGATCGAGGCAGAAATCACCCTGGCCGCGCGCGGCTGGACCGACCGCCTGCGCGAGGCCCTGATCGGCGCCCAGGGCGAGGATCAGGGCCTGCGCCTGAACCGGCGCTGGCAGAATGCCTTTCCCGCCGGCTATCGCGAGATCCAGGGGCCCGACGCGGCCCTGGCCGATATCGCCCGGGCCGAGCCGCTGGTCGCCCGCGGCGAGCTGGGTGCCGTCACCCAGGCGGTCTATCGCCGGCTCGAGGACGACCAGTCCGTCCTGCGCTTCAAGCTGTATCGCCTGGGCCTGCCCGTCCCCTTGTCCGACTGCCTGCCGCTGCTCGAGCACATGGGCCTCAAGGTGATGGACGAGATCCCCTATGCCCTGCGCCTGGCCGACGGGCTGATCGTGTGGATGCTCGACTTCCGCCTGATCGAGCCCAATGGCGGCAAGCTGACCCTCGATGCCCTGGGCCCCCTGCTGGAGGACGCCTTCGCCCAGGCCTGGGCCGGCAGCACCGAGGACGACCGTTTCAACCGCCTGGTGGTCCTGGCGGCGATGCCGGCACGCGACGTCATGATCCTGCGCGCCGTCGCCAAGTACCTGCGCCAGATCGGCATCGCCTTCAGCCAGGAATACATGGAGGAGACCCTGGCCCATTGGCCGGCGATCGCCCGGGAACTGGTCGCCCTGTTCCGCCTGCGCCACGATCCGCGGCTGGCCGGCGATCGCGCCGCCCTCTATGCCGCCCGGCGCGAGGCCATCGTCGCGGCCCTCGACGAGGTCGCCAGCCTCGACGAAGACCGCATCCTGCGGCGTTTCCTGAACATCATCGATGCCAGCCTGCGCACCAACCTGTTCCAGGCCGGCCCCAAGGGCGCGGCCAAGCCCTGCCTGGCGATCAAGCTCGACTCGCGCCAGGTCGAGGGCCTGCCCAAGCCCAAGCCGCTGGTCGAGATCTGGATCTTCAGCCCGCGCGTCGAGGGCATCCACCTGCGCGGCGGCCGGGTGGCGCGCGGCGGCATCCGCTGGTCCGACCGGCGCGAGGATTTCCGCACCGAGGTGCTGGGCCTGGTGAAGGCCCAGATGGTCAAGAACGCGGTGATCGTGCCGACCGGCTCGAAGGGCGGCTTCTACCCCAAGCGCATGCCCGCGGCCGGCAGCCGCGAGGCGGTCCAGGCCGAAGCGATCGAATGCTACAAGATCTTCATCGGCGGCCTGCTGGATGTAACCGATGACATCAAGGCGGGCGCCATCGTGCCCCCGCGCGACGTGGTGCGTCACGACCAGGACGACCCCTATCTGGTGGTCGCGGCCGACAAGGGCACCGCCACCTTCTCGGACATCGCCAACGGCATCGCCCAGGAGCGCGGCTTCTGGCTGGACGACGCCTTCGCCTCGGGCGGCTCGGCCGGCTATGACCACAAGGTCATGGGCATCACCGCCAAGGGCGCCTGGGAGGCGGTGAAGCGCCACTTCCGGGAGTTGGGCCACGACACCCAGGTGACGCCCTTCACCGTGGCCGGCATCGGCGACATGTCGGGCGACGTCTTCGGCAACGGCATGCTGCTGTCGCCGGTGATCCGGCTGGTCGCCGCCTTCGACCACCGCCACATCTTCCTGGACCCCGACCCGGACGTGGCCAGGACCTTTGCCGAGCGTCAGCGCCTGTTCGCCCTGCCGCGCTCGTCCTGGGACGATTTCGACAAGGGCCTGATCTCGGCCGGCGGCGGGGTGTTTTCGCGCAACCTCAAATCGATCCCGCTCAGCGAACCGGTCCGGGCCATGCTCGACCTCACCGCCGCGCAGGTCACGCCGCAGGAATTGATGCAGGCGATCCTGAAGGCGCGGGTCGACCTCCTGTGGTTCGGCGGCATCGGCACCTATGTGAAGGCCCAGGGCGAGACCAACCTGCAGGCCGGCGACAAGGCCAACGACGCCATCCGCATCGACGGCCGCGACCTACGGGCACGGGTGGTGGGCGAGGGCGCCAATCTGGGCACCACCCAGCGCGGGCGCATCGAATACGCCCTGGCCGGCGGGCGCATCAACACCGACGCGATCGACAATTCCGCCGGCGTCGACTGCTCGGACCACGAGGTCAACATCAAGATCCTGCTGAACGGCGTCATGGCCGACGGCGACCTGACCCGCAAGCAACGCGACAGCCTGCTCAAGGAAATGACCGGCGACGTCGCCGACCTGGTGCTGCGCGACAACTACCTGCAGACCCAGGCGATCAGCATGATCGAGGCGCGCGGCCACAAGGCGCTCGAGTCCCAGTCGCGCCTGATGCGCATGCTGGAGGCCGACGGCATGCTCGACCGGGCGGTCGAGTTCCTGCCCGGGGAGGAGGAAATGACCGCCCGCGCCCGGGCCCGCCAGGGCCTGACCCGGCCGGAGCTGGCCGTGCTGCTGGCCTATGCCAAGATGTACCTGCAGGAAGCCCTGCTCGAGGGCGATGCGCCCGAGGATTCCTATCTCTCGTCGCACCTGCTGCGTTACTTCCCCGAGCTGCTGCAAGCGCGCTTTGCCGCCGGCATCGAGAAGCATCGCCTGCGGCGCGAGATCATCGCCACGCAACTGGCTAATTCGATCGTCAACTGGGTGGGGCCGACCTTCATCAGCCGGATCCAGGAATCGACCGGCTTCGATGTCGGCACCATCGCAAGGGCCTATACCGCCGCCCGCGCCATCTTCGACCTGCGCGGGGTATGCCAGGCCATCGACGCCCTGGACGGCAGGGTGCCGGCGGCGACCCAGACCGCGATGCTGCTGGGCACCGGCGACGCCACCAGGCAGGCCACCATGTGGCTGCTGCACAACGAGGTGCAGCCCATGGCCATCGGCAACACGGTGGACCGCTTCCAGGGCGGCATGGCCGCCCTTTCGGCCGCCCTGGGCGAGCTGCTGCCGCAACGCCCGGCTCAGCGCCTGGCCGCCGCCCGCGACAGCCTGGTCGCCACCGGCGTGCCGGCCGACCTGGCCCAGGCCATCGCCGCCCTGCCGTCGCTGGCCGGCGGCCTCGACATCGTTGCCGCCGCCACCGGCACCCAGACCGCGGTGATCGCCATGGGCGGGACCTATTTCCGCCTGGGCGATGTCATCGGCCTCGACGCCCTGCGCGACGCGGCCGCTTCCATCGATCCGGCCGACCATTGGGAACGCCTGGCCCTCAACGCCCTGGTCGACGACCTCTATACCCAGCAGCGCCTGCTGGCCGCGGCCGCCAGTGCCGCGCCCGGCGGGGTCGACGGCTGGGTCGAGGTCAATGCGGCGGGCATCGGCCGCACCCAGGCCCTGGTCAACGAATTGTCGACAGGCGGCGCCAGCCTCGCCAAGCTGACCTTCGCCGGCCGCCACCTGCGCGGCCAGTTCTCGGTGTAGCGGACCGACGGCATTCCGTGGTTCCCTCCTCACACAACCCTCTCCTCCCAGGAGGAGAGGGCTCGATGACGCCCCTCTGCCCTTGAGGGCGGAGGGGTTGGGGGAGGGGGATAGCGCAGTGGCTTCCAAATTGGCGCAGGCGTCCTGGACGACCTTCGACTGGGCGTTCCAGCCCTTTTTCACCCTGGTCACCACCTTCATCTTCGCCCCCTACTTCACCAGCGCCGTCGTCGCCGATCCGGTGACCGGCCAGGCCTATTGGGGTTACACCCAGACCGTGGCGGGGATTGCCATCGCCCTGCTGTCGCCGGTGCTGGGCGCCATTGCCGATGCGGCCGGCCCGCGCAAGCCGTGGATCTTCGCCCTGGCCTGCCTGACCTTTGCCGGCTGCGCCGTGCTGTGGTGGGCAGTGCCGGGGATCGACGGCGGCATGCTGTTCGGGATCCTGGCGGCGATTACCATCGCCACCATCGGCGCCGAATTCGCCATCGTCTTCAACAATGCCATGCTGCCCAGCCTGGTGCCGCCCGAGCGCATCGGCGTGCTCTCGGCCATCGGCTGGGGCATTGGCTATGTCGGCGGGCTGATCTCGCTGGGCCTGGTGCTGGGCCTGTTCGTCCTGCCGCAGGTGCCGGCCTTCGGCCTGGACAAGGCGACATTCGATGCCGAACGGATGGTGGGGCCCCTGTCCGCGCTCTGGCTGGCCGTCTTCATCCTGCCCATGTTCGCCTTCGTGCCCGACCAGAAATCACGCGGCGTCGCGATCGGGGCCGCGGTCGGTGCGGGCCTGCGGCAACTGGGCGAGACGCTGCGCGGGCTGAAGCACTACCGCAATGTGGTGCGTTACCTGCTGGCCCACATGATCTATGGCGATGCCCTGCTCGCCATCTTCGCCTTCGGCGGCATCTATGCCCGTGCCACCTTCGGCTGGGACCTGCTGACCATCGGCATCTTCGGCATCCTCTTGAACGTGCTGGCCATGACCGGCTCGTTCATCGGCGGCGTGCTGGAGCCGCGCATCGGCTCCAAGCGCACCATCGCCCTGGCGATCGTGATGATGATCGTCGGCATCCTTGGCATCCTGTCGATCGGCCCCGAGCGGATATTCTTCGTGATCGAGGTGGCGGCCCCCGCCCCTGATCGCGGCCTGTTCGCGAGCCCGGCCGAGCATGCCTTCCTGGCCTGCACCCTGATCTTAGGCCTGCCCTTCGGCCCGGCCCAGGCCTCCAGCCGCAGCCTGATGGCCAGGCTGGCACCGCCGGGGATGGTCACGGAGTTCTTCGGCCTGTTCGCCCTGTCGGGCAAGGCGACCGCCTTCCTGGCCCCGTTCATGATCGGCCTGGTCACCGACCTGACCCACAGCCAGCGCTGGGGCCTGGCCGTGGTCCTGCCGTTCCTCGCCCTGGGCCTGTGGCTGCTCTCAGGCGTCAAAGAACCCAAGGCGCATTGAGCGCCGGAGGGCTTAGTGCCTGAAATGCCGTTCGCCGGTGAAGACCATGGCGAGGCCCGCGGCGTCGGCCGCGGCGATCACCTCGCCGTCGCGGATCGAGCCGCCCGGCTGGGCGACCGCCGTGGCGCCCGCCTCGACCAGCACGTCCAACCCGTCGGCGAAGGGGAAGAAGGCGTCGGAGGCGGCGACGGAGCCCTTGGTCAGCGGCTCTTCCAGCCCGGCCGCCTTGGCCGCGTCCTGGGCCTTGCGGAAGGCGATGCGGGCGCTGTCGACCCGGCTCATCTGGCCGGCGCCGATGCCCACCGTGGCGCCGTTCCGGGCAAAGACGATGGTGTTTGACTTCACGTGCTTGGCGACCTTGATCGCGAAGGCCATGTCGGCGGTTTCCTGGGGGCTGGGTACCCGCGCGGTCTTCACCTCGAAGCGGCTGGCGTCGGCGCCCACCGTGTCGCGGGTCTGGACCAGCAGGCCGCCGGCCAGGGTCTTGGCGATCAGGCCGGGCGACTTGGCATCGGGCAGGCCGCCGGTGACCAGCACCCGCAGGTTCTTCTTGGCGGCCAGCACCGCGCGGGCGGCCCCGTCGGCTTCCGGCGCCACGATGACCTCGGTGAAGATCTGGGCGATCGCCTCGGCGGTTTCGCCGTCCAAGGGACGGTTGGTGGCGACGATGCCGCCGAAGGCCGAGACCGGATCGCACAGCAGGGCCTTCTTCCAGGCTTCGATCAGGGTCGGCGCCGTGGCCACGCCGCAGGGGTTGGCATGCTTCACGATCACCACGGCGGCCGCTTCCGCCGGGTCGAACTCCGCCACCAGCTCGAAGGCCGCGTCTGTGTCGTTCAGATTGTTGTAGGACAGTCCCTTGCCCTGGAGCTGCTGGGCCGTGGCAACGCCGGGGCGCTTCTCCGCCGTGGCATAGAAGGCGGCCGACTGGTGCGGGTTCTCGCCATAGCGCAAGGTCGCGACACGGCTGCCGGCCAGGGTCAGGCGTTCGGGGAAGGTGTCGTCCAGTTGCCTGGCGAACCAGCCCGAGATCGCCGAGTCGTAGGCGGCCGTGCGGGCATAGGCCTTGGCCGCCAGGCGCCGGCGCAGCGTGAGCGTGGTCGCCCCGCCGTGGGTGGCGAGATCGTCCAGCACCGCCTTGTAGTCGGCCGGCTCGACCACCACGGTCACATGGTCATGGTTCTTGGCGGCCGAGCGGATCATGGCCGGGCCGCCGATATCGATGTTCTCGATCGTCTCGTCCCAATCGGCACCGCGCGCCACCGTCGCCTCGAACGGGTAGAGGTTGACCACCACCAGGTCGATATTGGCGATGCCGTGGGCCGCCATCTGGGCGACATGGTCGGGCACGTCGCGCCGGCCCAGCAGGCCGCCATGGACCTTGGGGTGCAGGGTCTTCACCCGGCCGTCGAGGATTTCCGGGCTGCCGGTGTGGTCCGCCACCTCGACCACCTTCAGGCCCGCATCGCGCAGCGCCTTGGCGGTGCCCCCGGTCGAGAGCAGTTCGACGCCACGCTCGGCCAGGGCAAAGGCGAATTCGACGAGGCCGGTCTTGTCCGAGACCGAGAGGAGGGCGCGGGCGATCATGGGGAACCTGAAATCTGTGGGCAGGACGAATTTGCGTGTCTCTTAGCATCGGGTGGCACAGGCCGCCACTGCGCCGCTTGCCGGCCTGCCATTCGTTCTCTTATTGTTCGCGCCATGGCCCACGGACTTCGCCCGATTCTGATTCTTCTGGCCCTGGCCGTCGTCGGCGCGCTGGGGATCGGCGCCTGGGCCACCAGCCCGGACCGCCTTGGCGCGCGCCTGGCCGATGCCATGCCCGGCCCCTTCACCGCCGATGTCCTCGAGGTGGTGGACGGCGACACGCTGGAAGTGCGGGTGATGATCTGGCTGGGCCAGGAAGTGGTCACCCGGGTACGCCTGGTCGGGATCGATACCCCTGAACTGCGCGGCGACTGCGACGATGAAAAGCGCAAGGCCGCCGCCGCCCGCGACCTGCTGGCTCGGCTGGTGGCCGGCGGCACCGTCACCCTGCGCGATGTCCGCTACGACAAATACGGCGGCCGCGTCCTGGCCCTGGTCTCGACCGCCGACGGCCGGGCCCTGACCGACCAGCTCATCGCCGCAGGCCTCGCCCGTCCTTACGACGGCAAGGCGCGGGTCGGGTGGTGCGGCTGACCCCCCTCCCCCAACCCCTCCGCCCTGAAGGGCAGAGGGGGTTACAGAGCCCTCTCCTCTGAGAGGAGAGGGTTGGGTGAGGAGGGGTGCTAGGTCTCAGCGATTCATGCGGTTGGTGACGAGGTCTTCGACGACATTGGGGTCGGCGAGGGTGGAGGTATCGCCCAGGGCGCCGTGTTCGTTCTCGGCGATCTTGCGCAGGATGCGGCGCATGATCTTGCCCGAGCGGGTCTTGGGCAGGCCGGGGGCGAACTGGATCAGGTCGGGGCTGGCGATGGGGCCGATCTCCTGGCGCACCCAGGCGACCAGTTCCTTGCGCAGGGGCTCGGAGGGCTGCTCGCCGGCGTTCAGGGTGACATAGGCATAGATGCCCTGGCCCTTGATGTCGTGGGGATAGCCCACGACGGCTGCCTCGGCGACCTTGGGATGGGCGACCAGGGCGCTCTCGACCTCGGCCGTGCCCATGCGGTGGCCCGAGACGTTGATGACGTCGTCGACCCGGCCGGTGATCCAGTAGTAGCCGTCGGCATCCCGGCGGCAGCCGTCGCCGGTGAAGTACTTGCCGGGATAGGTCGAGAAATAGGTCTGCACGAAGCGCTCGTGGTCGCCGTAGACGCTGCGCATCTGGCCGGGCCATGAGTCGGCGATGCACAGGTTGCCTTCGGTGGCACCTTCGAGCTCGTGGCCCTCGGCATCGACGATGACCGGCTGGACGCCGAAGAAGGGCCTGGTGGCGGAGCCGGGCTTCAGGTCGGTGGCGCCGGGCAGGGGGTGATGAGAATGCCGCCGGTCTCGGTCTGCCACCAGGTGTCGACGATGGGGCAGCGGCCGTCGCCGACGACGCGGTGATACCAGGTCCAGGCTTCCGGGTTGATCGGCTCGCCGACGGAGCCGAGCAGGCGCAGGGAGGTGCGGGCGGTCTTGGCAACCCAGTCCTCGCCCTCGCGCATGAGGGCGCGGATGGCGGTGGGGGCGGTGTAGAAGATGGTGACCTGATGCTTGTCGATGACCTGCCAGAAGCGGCTGGGATCGGGGAAGTTGGGCACGCCCTCGAACATCAGGGTGGTGGCGCCGTTGGCGAGCGGGCCATAGACGATGTAGCTGTGGCCGGTGACCCAGCCGACATCGGCGGTGCACCAGTAGACGTCGCCGGCATGGTAGTCGAAGACCAGCTCATGGGTGAGGCTGGCATAGGCGAGGTAGCCGCCGGAGGTGTGGAGCACGCCCTTGGGCTTGCCGGTGGAGCCGGAGGTATAGAGGATGAACAGGGGATCCTCGGCGCCCATGGGCTCGGGCGGGCAATCCGCCGCCACCGCGGCCATGGCCTCGTGGTACCAGAGGTCGCGGCCCGGGACGACATTGACCTTGCCGCCGGTGCGGCGCACGACGATGACCGATTTGACGTCGGGGCACTGTTCCAGGGCCTTGTCGGCATTGGCCTTGAGGGGGACGGTCTTGCCGGCGCGCAGGCCCTCGTCGGCGGTGATGATGATGGTTGAGGCGCAGTCGGTGACGCGGCCGGCGAGGCTGTCGGGGGAGAAGCCGCCGAAGACGATGGAATGGATGGCGCCGATCCTGGCGCAGGCGAGCATGGCGACCGCGGCTTCCGGGATCATGGGCAGGTAGATGGTGACGCGGTCGCCCTTGTTGACGCCCTGGGCCTTGAGGACATTGGCGAAGCGGCAGACCTCGGCGTGAAGCTCGCGGTAGGTGATGCGGCGGCTGTCGGCGGGATTGTCGCCTTCCCAGATGATGGCGACCTGCTCGCCGCGCGTGGCCAGGTGCCGGTCGAGGCAGTTGGCGGCGACATTCAACACGCCGTCGTGGAACCAGCGGATGTGGACGTCACCGGGGCCGAAGGACGTGTCCTTCACCGCGCCGGCCGAGAACGGCTTGATCCAGTCGAGGCGGCGGCCGACGTCGCCCCAGTAGCCGGCCGGATCCTCGACCGAGCGGCGGTAGTCACGGGCATAGCCGGCCGCATCGACGTGGGCACCGGCGGCAAACGCGGGAAGCACAGGGTACAGGGGTTCCGAACTCATGAGGCATCCTCCCGGTTGGCCTTTTGTGGGCCGGATTATGCGAAGCAGGCCCCGGCGGCGCAAGTTGACCGAAGGATGTAGACGGCGCGAAAGTTTTGGGCGCGGGCACAAAAAAAGGGGGCGGAAACCGCCCCCTTTTCCCGCAGGTTCCGTTCTGAATTAGAACGAGAGACCCGTGCCGAGGATGAACACGTCCGAGGTCGTGTCGTCGATCGTGTCGGTGGTCACAGCGGCCTCGCGGTCGTAGTGGATGTAGCCCAGCGACACGTCGAGGCCCGGGGCGACCTGATAGCCGCCGCCGGCCGACACGCCCCACATCGAACCATCGCTGGTCGGGGTGCCAAACAGGGTCGAGTAGTCTTCGTTGATGTAGCTGATGCCGACGGTCCACGGACCCTGGGCGTACTGGACGCCAGCGTCGAAGGATTCGGTATCCAGGAAGGTATCGTCCGAGTCGTACTGAGCGTACGACCCACCGACGGTCAGGGTGCCGACGCCGACGCCGAAGCCCACGTTGCCACCGAAGCCGAAGTAGGTCAGATCTTCCGGAGCCAACTCGGCTTCGTACCAGCTATAGGTAGCCGACAGGCCGAGGGTGACACCCGAGAACTCCTTGTTGAAGTTCAGGCCGACCGCGACGTTCGAACCGTAGGCCAGATCGTCGTCGAGGTTGAAGTCGCTGTCAGCGCCGACGCTGCCGGCGTTGTTGTTGTAGCTGATGTCCGGCGAGTAGGACACGCCGAGCTGGAAGCCACCCATACGCGGGGTGAAATAGATCAGCTTGGCAGAGTCATTGTCGACGAAATCGTAGGTCTGGGCGGTCGAACCACCCCAGGCGTAGTTCGGCGAGTTCACGCCGAGCAGGCCGAGCGCGTCAGGCGAGGGCGCCTGATAGTGCATCTGGTTGGCGACGTTGTCGTTGTAGCCGACTTCGAGACGACCGAAACCGCCCTGGAAGAACAGGTAGCTCTCGTCGATCTGGTTGCCGGTGGTGTTGCCTTCCAGCTCGATGCGCGCGCCATAGGTCAGGCCGTTGTCGGCAACGCCCTTGGCCTCGAAGCGGATTTCCGAATCCCAGCTCTTCACGGCCACGTTGCGCGCGTCCGTGACGCCGTTGTCGCCGGCAGCGATCAGGCCCTTGAAATAGCCGCTGACGGTCAGCTTCACGGGCTCGGCAGCCGCCTGGGCGGCACCGGCGGAAAGCAGAGCAGCGGTGGCAAGCGCCGTCGTGCCAAGTAGAATCTTCTTCATCATCCCCTCATTCGGTCAATGCAGCCGGGAGTGGCCCCCGGACGATCCGGATGTGGATCGCTACTGGGCGATAGAATTTCCATCCCACCCCCCGGGTCAAGCGAAAGGCGCCGCAGCGCAGCACTGGCCGCCGACATTGTGACGGCCCTGTGGCCGTGGGGTAACACATCGGAGAGCCGACTTGCTGCCGGAAACCGGCACCAAAGCCGCGCCGCGCCTGCCCGCGGACCGCAAAAACCGGGGAGAGTCGGGCCTAGAGGTAACCGAAACGGCGCATCTGCTCGCCGTGGTCGGCTTCGATCCGCGCCACCTGGGCCGGCGTCAGCGTCGCCTTCCACTGCCCCGACTTGCCGACGCGGAAAAACCGCTGCGAATGGCCGCTGCGCTCCTGGAAGCCGTGCTTGGCTTCCTGGTTCTGAACCACCTTGAACGAGGAAAACTTGATCGCCCGGTCGAGCCGGTCGCGCGGCGGCTTCAGCCCCAGGAAGCGGGCGATGCCGCCGAAGGTCTTGAACGGCGCTTGTTCCATGTCCTCGTAGCGCACAACGTGGAATTGCGGCAGCGGCTGCGCGGTCCAACTGATGACATGCTGGCTCCAGCTCGACACATGGGTGACCACATGCTTGACGTCGCCGCCGGCGATCGCCCGCGTATCCGCCATCTTGTCGATCATCTCGTCGATCGACAGGCCGAAGTGGTCGGCGCCCGAGATGGCGACGTCGCGCGGATCGCGCACGACATAGATCCCGCCGGCTGTCACCGCCTCGGAGATCAGCGGCGTGCCGTCGCGTTCGCCAAGCATCGAGTGGGTCTTGACGAAGACGGAATCGGGAAAGGCGCCGGTCATCGAGGCCTGCACGCGCGGCCGCAAGGCCGCGATTTCAGCCTCTGTCATGCCCTGGGTCGGCTTGCCGGCGACCTTGTCGTACCAGACGCGCATGGAATCCCCGACCGTGAAGCGGATCAACTGGTCCGGCGGCAGGGGGGCGGGCGGATTGATCAACAGGTGGTGCAGGAAGGTTCGCAGCCAGGTATTTCCCGATTTGGGAAAGGACGCGAGCCAGATCAGTTGGCCCAAACCCGGACCCTCCATCAAGCGACGACGGCACCTATATACGCGCGCCGCCCAAGAAAAAAGAGGGCGGAAACCGCCCTCTTCTTCTTGGTCGACGCTTTGTCGCAGATCAGAACGACAGGCCCGTGCCCAGGACGAAGACGTCCGCGCTGGCGTCGCCGTCCGCGGGGACCGTGGTCAGGGAGGCATCGCGGTCGTAGTGGATGTAGCCCGCCGACAGCTCGAGGCCCGGCGCCAGCGTATAGCCGCCGCCGACCGAAGCGCCCCACATCTCGTCGTCGCTGCTACGCCCGTAGTCCTGCCAGATGTAGTTGGCGCCGAGGCTCCACGGGCCCATGGCGTACTTGACGCCCACATCGTAGGCCTGGGTGTCGGCGAGGACGCCGCTGGCGAAGCGGTCGTTGTTCTCGGCGTAGGAGCCGCCGACGGTGAGGGTGCCTTCGCCGATGCCGAAGCCCAAGCTGGCGCCGAGGCCCCAGTAGCTCGCATCGTCGGGTGCCAGTTCCGCTTCGTACCAGCTGTAGGTTGCCGACAGGCCCACAGTGACTGTCGAGAGCTTCTGGTTGTAGTTCAAGCCGACCGAAGTGCCCTGGCCGTAGGCGGCGTCGTTGTCGAGCGTGAAGTCGGCATCGGAGCCGATGCTGGTGGCGTTGTTGTTATAGTTGACGTCCGGCGCATAGGAGACGCCGAGCTGGAAACCGGCGAGCCGCGGCGTGAAATAGATCAGCTTGGCGGCGTCGTTGTTGAACAGCGCATCCAGGGTCTGCGCGGTCGCGCCGCCCCAGGCGTAGTTCGGCGTGTTGAGGGCGAGCATGCCGAGCTTGTCGGGCGCCGGCGAGGTATTGAGCATCTGGTAGGCGACCGAGTCGTCGTAGCCGACCTCGATCTTGCCGAAGCCGCCTTCGAAGAACAGGAAGGCCTCATCGATCTGGTTGCCGGTGGTGTTGCCTTCCAGCTCGATGCGCGCACCGTAGGTCAAGCCGTTGTCGGCCACGCCCTTGGCCGTGAAGTGGACTTCGGAGTCCCAGCTCTTCACCGCGACGTTGCGGGCGTCGGTGACGCCGTTGTCGCCGAAAGCCACCAAGCCCTTGAAATAGCCGCTGATCTTCAGCGAGACCGGTTCCGCAGCAGCCTGCGCGCCGGCGGAGATCAAAACGGCGGTGGCAAGCGCCGTCGTGCCCAACAGAATCTTCTTCATAAAACCCCCTGAGGGATAAGTGTTATCCGGAATGGCCCCCGGACGATCCGACCTTGCGGTCGTTACCCGGGCATAGGGAGGCCCACGGCGCGCGGCGGGTCAAGCTGAATGCCCGATGGTGCGGCGCGTCACGAAGACAATGCGTGGCGGCTGTTGCATCAATGAAACAACTTGTGACCGCCCGTTAACGAAACCGAGAACTTGTTTTCTGGCATTCTAGCCCCGCCGCCGTCGCGGGCCGCCATTGCCTTGGCGGGCCGCATCCCTTATTCAAAGGCCTTCGCACAGGTGCGTCAGCCCGTGTGTCAAGGCGCGAGGAATCATTGATGATCGGTCTGCGTTTGCGTGCAGCGCTCGTTTTTCTATCGGTTGGGTTGGGTCTGGCGGGCTGCGAGAGCGCCGGTGAGCCGGTCCAGCAGTATCCCTCGCAGTCGACCTACAGCGGCCGCTCCATCCCCGCGCCCGACCCCAACGCCCCGCAAGGCGGCATTCTGGGGCCTGACGGCCTGACCCTGTTCGATGGCGGTAAGAACCGGGACGACGGGGCGACCAGCGGCATCGGCGTTAACGCCCTGCTGTGGCGCGCGTCGCTCGACACCCTGTCGTTCATGCCCCTGGCCTCGGCCGACCCCTTTGGCGGGGTCATCATCACCGACTGGTATTCCTCGCCCGATCGCCCGTCCGAGCGCATGAAGGCCACGGTCTACATCCTCGACCGGCGCCTGCGCGCCGATGGCCTGAAGGTCGCGCTGTTCCGCCAGCAGATCGGGCCGGAACGGCAGTGGCTGGACGTGCCGGTCTCGGCCGAGACCGTCGCCCAGCTCGAGAATGCCATCCTGACCCGCGCCCGCCAGCTTCGCGTCCAGAGCATCGGGCAGTAGCAGGCACCGCCTCACTCCCTCGCCCCGCTTGCGGGGAGAGGGCCGGGGTGAGGGGCCTCCAGGGCTGCGACGATCGCCGCCAGGACCCCTCGGGATTTTCCAGGACCTCGTTGTTCCAGAAGCGGAGGACACGCCAGCCCGCGCCCCGGAGCGCCACCGTTCGTCGCTCGTCTGCATCGCTCCCGGCATGTTGTCCGCCGTCGATCTCCACGATCAGCCGGGGCTGGTAAAGGCGAAATCGGCAAAATAGCCGGCCACCGGATGCTGCCGCCGCGCCCGCAAGGGCAACGGCGCCTCCCGCAGCAGCCGCCAGAGCAGCCGCTCCGCCTCGGTGGCGTCGCGGCGCAGGCGCCTGGCGCGAGCAATGGCTGGATCGGGCATGGATTTCTGCTTCCGCGTGTGTGATCCACACCCCCTCACCCTAGCCCTCTCCCCCGTCGGGGGCGAGGGAACTTGTTACTGGGCCGGGTGAGGGATGTCCGGCAATATTCCATTGTCAGCGTGGAAGCCCTCGCCCTATATCTCTGTCTCCCGCCAGAAAGCCGATAGTTCCCCCTGATGTCGAACGAGCGTTACAATCCCCGGTCGGCGGAAGTGAAGTGGCAGGCCGCCTGGGAGGCGGCCGATGCCTTCCGTGCGGGCGACGACAAGAGCAAGCCCAAGTATTACGTCCTGGAGATGTTCCCCTATCCGTCGGGGCGCATCCACATGGGCCATGTGCGCAACTACGCCATGGGCGACGTGGTGGCGCGCTACAAGCGGGCGCGGGGCTACAACGTGCTGCACCCCATGGGCTGGGACGCCTTCGGCATGCCGGCCGAAAACGCCGCGATGGAGCGCAAGGTTCACCCGGCGGACTGGACCTACAAGAACATCGATGCGATGCGCACCCAGCTCAAGTCCATGGGCCTGTCCCTAGACTGGAGCCGCGAGATCGCCACCTGCCACCCCGAGTATTACCGCCACGAGCAGAAGCTGTTCCTGGATTTCCTCAAGGCCGGCCTGGTCTATCGCAAGGAATCCTGGGTCAACTGGGACCCGGTGGACAATACCGTGCTGGCCAACGAGCAGGTCATCGACGGCCGCGGCTGGCGCTCGGGCGCGGTGGTCGAGCGGCGCAAGCTGTCGCAGTGGTTCCTGAAGATCACCGCCTTCGCCGACGAACTGAAAGAGGGCCTGGAGACCCTGGACCGCTGGCCGCCCAAGGTGCGCCTGATGCAGGAGAACTGGATCGGCAAGTCGGAAGGCGCCAACCTGAGCTTCAAGTTCAAGGGCGGCGCGCCGGCGGATTCGGTCGAGGTCTATACCACCAGGCCCGATACCCTGTTCGGCGCGGCTTTCGTCGCCATCGCCGCCGACCACCCGGTGGCCGCCGCCCTGGCCAAGGCCGACCCGGTGCTGACCAAGTTCATCGAGGAATGCCGCAAGGGCGGCACCTCGCAGGAAGAGATCGAGCGCGCCGAGAAGCTGGGCTTCGACACCGGCCTGGAAGTGCAGCACCCGTTCCTGCCCGAAGAGACCCTGCCGGTCTACGTCGCCAATTTCGTGCTGATGGAATACGGCACCGGCGCCATCTTCGGCTGCCCGGCCCATGACCAGCGCGACCTGGACTTCGCCCGCAAATACGGCCTGGAGGTCACCCCCGTGGTGCTGCCGCCCGGCGCCGACCCGGCGACCTTCGATGTCGAGACCGAGGCCTATACCGGCGACGGCACGATCTATCATTCGGACTTCCTGAACGGGCTGGGCGTCGTCGAGGCCAAGAGCGCCGCGATCGCCAGGATCGAGGAACTCCAGGCCGGCAAGGGCACCACCACCTACCGCCTGCGCGACTGGGGCGTCTCGCGCCAGCGCTATTGGGGCGCGCCGATCCCGGTCATCCATTGTGCCACCTGCGACATCGTGCCGGTGCCGGCAGACCAGTTGCCGGTCACCCTGCCCGACGACGTGACCTTCGACGTGCCGGGCAATCCGCTGGACCGCCATCCGACCTGGAAGCACGTGACCTGCCCGCAATGCGGCGGCGAGGCCCGGCGCGAGACCGACACCTTCGACACCTTCATCGATTCGTCGTGGTATTTCGCGCGCTTCTGCTCGCCGCGCAGCGATGCACCCTTCGATCGTGACGCGGTCGATTACTGGCTGCCGGTCGACCAGTACATCGGTGGCATCGAGCATGCGATCCTGCACCTGCTCTATTCCCGCTTCTTCGTCCGCGCCCTGCAGGTGACCGGGCACTTGGGGATCGCCGAGCCCTTCGCCGGCCTGTTCACCCAGGGCATGGTCAACCACGAGACCTACAAGTCGGCCGATGGCGAGTGGCTGACCCCGGCCGAGGTCGGCAAGAGCGAGAGCGGTGCCCTGGTGCGTCTGGCGACCGGCGAAGCGGTGACTTCGGGCCGGGTCGAGAAGATGTCGAAGTCGAAGAAGAATGTCGTCGACCCCGACGACATCATCGACCGCTACGGCGCCGACACCGCCCGCTGGTTCATGCTGTCCGACAGCCCGCCCGAGCGCGACCTGGAATGGACCGAGGGCGGCATCGAAGGCGCCTGGCGCTTCACCCAGCGCCTGTGGCGCATGGTGACCGAGGCGATGGGCCGCCTGGGCCCCGTCGGCGATAGCGCCTACGGGCCCGAGGATGCGCCCCTGCGCCGCGCCACCCACAAGACCATCGTCGGCGTCACCGCCGACATCGAGGCCTTCCACTTCAACAAGGCCGTCGCCCGCCTCTACGAGTTCGCCAACGCGGCCCAGGATGCCGCCCTGGGCAAGACCGGCGCCAGCCCCGCCGCCACCCGCGAGGCGCTGGAGACCATCGTCCAGCTGGTCGCGCCGATGATGCCGCACCTGGCCGAGGAATTGTGGTCCCTGCTGGGCGCCAAGACCCTGCTGACGGCCACCCCCTGGCCGGTCGCCGACCCCGCCCTGTCGGCGGACGACGAGATCACCATCGCGGTCCAGGTCCAGGGCAAGCTGCGCGGCACCCTGCTGGTGCCGGCCGCGACCGACCGCGAGACACTGGAGAAGCTGGCCCTCGACCTCGACCCGGTGCAGAAAGCGATTGACGGGCGCCCGGTGCGCAAGGTCATCGTGGTGCCCGGTCGCATCGTCAACCTGGTGGTTTGAGTCATGGCAGTTGCCCGCATCGCCGCCGTCCTCGTCCTTGGCCTCGGCCTTGGCCTGTCCGCCTGCGGCTTTCGGCCGATGTACGGCAGCGAGTCGACCTCCGCCGAGGCGGAGGCCCTGCTGGGCAGCGTCGCCATCGCCCCGATCGGCGACGACCGGATTTCCCAGGTCCTGCGCAACGACCTGATCGACCGGATTTCGGCCGGCCGCTCGGCCAGCAACCCGCGTTACCGCCTGGATGTGAAGCTCGAGCGCAGCGAACTGGGCGGCCTGGTCCAGACCGACGCCTCGATCACCCGCTATGTCGTCACCCTGCGCGGCAATTTCCGCCTGGTCGATGTCGCGACTGGCAACTCGGTGATGACCGAGGCCGCGCGCACCACCGCCGCCTACAACGTGCCGGAATCCGAATATGCCGCGATCTCGGCCCAGTCGGACGCCTATAACCGGGCTTCCGGCGCCCTGGCCGACGAGATCCGCGCCCGCGTGGCCAGCTTCCTCGAAACCCACCGGAGCTGAGGCGCGCGTGCGGCCTGCGCCATGAAGCTGACCGGCCCGTCGATCGAGCGCTTCCTGGCCAGACCGGACCCGGCGGTGCGCCTGGCCCTGGTCTTCGGGCCCGACGGCGGGCTGGTGCGCGAGCGGGCAACCGCCATCGCCCGCGCCGTGGTGCCCGACCTCAACGATCCCTTCCGCGTTGCCGAGCTGACCGGGGCATCCCTGGACGAGGATCCGGCGCGCCTGGCCGACGAAGCGGCCGCCATTTCCATGATCGGCGGGCGCCGGGTGATCCGCCTGCGCGATTTGAGCGACAAGCACGCCAAGGCGATCGCCGGCTTCCTCGACGATCCCGCCGGCGATGCCATGATCGTCGCCGAGGCCGGCGACCTGCCGGGCAAGCGCAGTGCCCTGCGCACCGCCGTCGAGGAGGCCGCCAATGGCGCCGCCATCGCCTGCTACGCCGACGATTCCGCGAGCCTCGACGACCTGATCGACGCGGTCCTGCGCAAGGCCAGGCTGGACATCGACCCGGGCGCCCAGTCCTGGCTGATCGAGCGGCTGGGTGCCGACCGGGCCTTGTCGCGCGGCGAGCTCGACAAGCTGGTGCTCTACATGGGCGAGGGGGCGAAGCGGGTAACGCTGGAGGATGTCCGCGCGGCCGTGGGCGACGCTTCCGATATCGGCATCGACGACGTGGTCGAGGCTGCCTTGAGCGGCGACATGCCGCGTCTCGAACGCAGCCTGGAGCGGTGCCGCCAGGCGGGCGAGAATGCGGTCGTGATCCTGCGCAGCGTCAGCCGCCAGGTGCTGCAACTGCAATTGGCGCGCAGCCTGGTCGACAGCGGCACCCCGGCCGAGCGGGCCCTGATGCAGCTTCGCCCGCCGGTCCGCTTTCCCCGCGACCGCGCCTTCAAGGCCCAGCTCAACCGCTGGAGCGGGCGGCACCTGAACGATGCCGTCGACCTGCTGATCGAGGCCGAGCTCGACTGCAAGACCACCGGCAACCCGACCGACGCCCTGACCGCCCGCGCCCTGATGCGGATCGCCGGCGTCGCCGCCCGCGCCGGCCGGCGATAGCCTCTGACTCCCTCGCCCCGCAAGCGGGGAGAGGGTTGGGGTGAGGGGTTGCTGGAGCCACGACGATTGCCCGACACCCCCTCACCCTAGCCCTCTCCCCCGCTGGGGGCGAGGGAACTCAGGGCAGAAGCACCGTCGAGCCCACCGTCTGCCGGGCTTCCAACTGCCGGTGTGCCTCGGCCGCTTCGGCCAGGGCATAGCGCTGGCGGACGTTGGTCTTGATAATGCCGCGGCCGACCAGGTCGAACAGTTCGGCCGCCGCCGTTGCCCGTTCCGCCTTGTCGGCGATGTAGTGGTACAGGGTCGGGCGGGTCAGGAACAGCGAGCCCTTGGCCGACAGGATGCCGGGATTGAAGGCCGGCACGGCGCCGCTGGCATTGCCGAAGCTGACCATCAGGCCGCGTGGGCTGAGGCTGTCGAGCGAGCCTTCCCAGGTATCCTTGCCGACACCGTCATAGACCACCGGCACGCCCTTGCCCCAGTCAGCTCGCGCACCCGGGCCGCCACATCCTGCTGGCGGTAGAGGATCACCTCGGCCGCGCCATGGGCCCGGGCCAGGGCCGCCTTTTCCGGGCTGCCGGCGGTGCCGATCAGGCGTACCCCTAAGTGCCGCGCCCACTGGCAGGCGATCAGGCCGACCCCGCCGGCGGCGGCATGGAACAGCACGGTCTCGCCCGCCTTCACGGCATAGGTGCGACGCAGCAGATACCACGCGGTCAGGCCCTGGAGCATGATCGAGGCCGCCTGCTCGTCCTCGACCGTGTCGGGGATCTTGAACAGCATCTCGGCCGGGAAGTTGCGCCAGGTGGCATAGGCGCCGATCGGCGCCGTGCAATAGGCCACCCGGTCGCCGACCGCGACACCCTCGACGCCCGGGCCGACCATCTTCACCACGCCGGCCGCCTCCAGCCCGATGCCCGACGGCAGGGGCACGGGATAGAGGCCAGTGCGGTGATAGGTATCGATGTAATTGACCCCGACCGCGGTCTGGCGCAGGCGCACCTCGCCGAAGCCGGGATCGGGCAGGTCGACCGGCTCCAGCCGCAGGACATCGGGCCCGCCGGGGGCGTGGAAGCGGATCGCCTGGCTGTTCACCATCATGCGCCGCCTCGCCTCAGGCCAGATGGGTCTTGAAGAAGTCGAGGGTGCGGCTGTTGGCCAGTTTCGCCGCTGCCGCGTCGTAGTGCTCGCCGCCTTCGCGGGCGAAGGCATGGTCCTGGCCGGCATAGTTGTGGAGGGTGACCAGCGGGTTGGCGCCCAGCGCCGCCGCCACCTTGGCCTGCGCTTCGGGCGGCACGAAGGCATCCTTCTCGGCGACGTGCAGCATCAAGGGCTTGCTGATGCCGCCGGCCA
This sequence comes from Oleomonas cavernae, assembly GCF_003590945.1. Taxonomy (NCBI): domain Bacteria; kingdom Pseudomonadati; phylum Pseudomonadota; class Alphaproteobacteria; order Acetobacterales; family Acetobacteraceae; genus Oleomonas; species Oleomonas cavernae. The sequence goes on from NZ_QYUK01000011.1 coordinate 4,154,349, forward strand.
CGTCCAGCGCATCGTTGATGCCGACGCCGTAATAGCCGACCGAGGCATCGATCACCGTCTGGGCCGCGGTGCGATAGGCCATGTGGCCGCCCAGGCAATAGCCGACGGCACCCACCTTGCCGGTGCAGCCGGGCAGCGTCGCCGCCACGGCGCGGGTCGTCTCGATATCGGCGATGCCATGGGCGCGGTCGAAGGCCGAGAACAGCGAGAAGGCCTTGTCCCATTCTGCCTTGGACTTGTCGGTGATGTCGATACCGGGCTCGATACGCCAGAACAGGTCGGGGCAGACGGCGATGTAGCCTTCGCCGGCCAGCCAGTCGCAGATATCGCGCATCACCTGGTTGACGCCGAAAATCTCCTGGATGACGACGATCGCCGGCGCGGGCGCCGCCCCGGCGGGACGGGCCACATAGGCCGAGAAACTGCCGCCGTCGTTGGCGCCGATGGTGATGGTCGAACCGGTCATGGGCTTTGGCCTCCCTGTCTCTAGGGGGTGGATGCTAGCGGCAAGAAATGGCGTTGTCATGGCATAGCGGCCAGGAAGCCGGATCACCCGATTGATCTCGATCAAGGCGGCGGGGCGCCTTGTCGATAAAAGTTGACGCAGGCGTCATTTTCGGCACCATCAACAAAAACAACGGGAGGAAGAACAATCATGGCGGCGACAGCACTGGCGCGGGAGACCGAGCCCCAACCGGCCGAGCATTTCGACGTGGTGATCGTGGGGGCGGGGATCTCCGGCGTGGGCGGGGCCTATCACCTGACGACGCAATGCCCGGGTACCCGCTTCGTCGTATTGGAAGCCCTGGAGAGTTTCGGCGGCACCTGGCAGATGCATCGCTATCCCGGCATCCGTTCGGACAGCGACCTCTATACCTTCGGCTATCGCTTCAAGCCCTGGACCGGCACGCCCATCGCCACGGGACAGGAAATCCTGGCCTATATGGGCGAGGTGATCGCCGACAACGACCTGGCGCGGCACATCCGCTACCAGCGTAAGATCACCCGGGCCACCTGGTCCAGCGCCGACAACCTGTGGACCCTGGAGGTTACCGCCGGCGACACGGGCGAAACCTCCCTTATCACCACCGGCTTCCTGTGGATGTGCCAGGGCTATTACCGCCACGCCCAGGGCTATACGCCCGAGTGGCCGGGCATGGAGACCTACCAGGGGCGGATCGTGCACCCGCAGACCTGGCCGGAAGACCTGGACTACAAGGACAAGAATGTCCTCGTCATCGGCTCGGGCGCGACCGCGGCGACCCTGGTACCCGCCATCGCCGGCGATTGCCGGCATGTCACGCTGCTGCAGCGCTCGCCCACCTATTTCATCCCGGCGCGCAACGCCAACGACCTGGCCGACACGCTGCGCCAGCTCGAGGTCGACGAGGCCTGGATCCACGAGATCACCCGGCGCAAGATCCTCCAGGAGCAGGCGGAGTTCACCCGGCGCTCGTTCGAGGAGCCCGAGGCGGTGACCAAGGAACTGCTCGACGCCGCCCGCCTGTTCCTGGACGAGGACGACGTGGTCAAGCATTTCACGCCGCGCTACCGCCCCTGGCGCCAGCGTATCGCCTTCATCCCGACGGCGACCTGTTCCAGGGCATCCGTGCCGGCAAGGCCTCGGTCGTCACCGACGAGATCGAGCGCTTTACCGCCAAGGGCATCCTGCTGAAATCGGGCCTCGAGCTGGAGGCCGACATCATCGTCACCGCCACCGGCTTCAACCTCAACGTCCTGGGCGACATCGCCTTCACCGTCGACGGCAAGCCGCTGAACTTTGCCGACACGGTGACCTATCGCGGCATGATGTTCACCGGCATGCCCAACCTGGTCTGGGTCTTCGGCTATTTCCGCGCCAGTTGGACCCTGCGGGCCGACCTGATCGGCGATTTCGTCTGCCGCCTGCTCAACCACATGAAGGCCAAGGGGGCCAGTCGCGTGGAGGTGGCGCTGCGGCCGCAGGACCGCGACATGCCGCTGCTGCCCTGGATCGACCCGGAGAATTTCAACCCCGGCTACCTGATGCGCGGCATGCACCTGCTGCCCAAGCGGGGCGACAAGCCCGAATGGCAGCACACCCAGGACTATTGGGCCGAGCGAAAGGAGCTGCCCGCGATCGACCTCGACGACGAGGCCTTCGTCTACGCCTGAGCGGCCGCTCTCGCCGGCGATAGCGGGCGTCGACAGGCGCCCGCCGCGCGGATACCATCGCGACGGGACAGGCGGGCAGCATACAATTTCAAGAGGCGTCCATGACCGGCGCATACCGCGCGATTTCGTGGCCCATCCTGGCCCTGCTCGCCAGCGCCGCCCTGGCCGGGTGCAGCTCCTCGCCCCGTACCGAGGTCGCCGCGACCGGCGGCATCGCGGCAATCACCGCCGGGGGCCAGCCCACCATCCCGCGCGACGAGGTCGATGCCCACCGGGAGGGGCCCGATCCCTTCATCTTCATCCGGGACGCGACCCAGGACGACCTGTTCGAGAGCATCTCGCTGACCGTCGCCGTCGACGCCCGGGGCCAGGTGACCGAGGCCAAGGTGATCGGCGGCAAGACCAACTACTACGCGGCGGCCGAGGAGGCCGTGCGCCGCACCCGCTACAAGCCCTTCCTGCGCGAGGGCAAGGCGGTGCCCGCCGTCTTCGTCGACTATGTCCAGGTCCTGCCGCGGGAGCGCCCGCCGGCGCGCACCCTGCCCATGCCGGCGGGCAGCCCCGCCACGGCCCAGGTGACGATGACACGCACCGCGTGCTATGGCACCTGCCCGGTCTACAAGGTCACGCTGGAGGGCAGCGGCCACGTCACCTGGCAGGGCCAATCCCATGTCGCGATCCCCGGCGCCGTGATCTACCAGGTGCCGCCGCAGGACGTCTCTGGCCTGGTCGAGCGGTTCGGCCAGGCCGGCTTCTTCTCGCTCGACGACAGCTACCGCGCGCAGATCACCGACGGCCCGACCACCACGCTCACCCTCAGCCTCGGCGGCAAGACCAAGTCGGTGAAGGATTACATCGGTTACGCCGTGGGCATGCCGATGAGTGTCGAGCAGTTGGAGAAGGCGGTCGACCAGGCCGCCATGACCGAGCTGTGGATCAAGGGCACGCCCGAGACCATCCCGGCGCTGAAGCGCGCCGGCTGGCGCTTCGAATCCCCCGACGCCGCCCAGATGCTCGCCTGCGGCATCCAGCGCATGCCCGAGAGATTGATCGCCGACCTGCTCGCCGCCGGCGTCGGCCCCAACGGCGCCTGCGACGGCATCAGCACCTTGGCCCTGGCCGCCGAAGCCAGCCGCCGCGACACCGTGAAAGCCCTGATCATCGCCGGCGCCGACGTCCACGTGAAAGACCCCGGCGGCCGAACGATTGCCCAGATCGCCCAGGAACAGAAATGGCGCGATGTGAGCGAGCTGGTTGCAAAGCAGCGGTAGGGAAAAATGACCGCCCGGTTGCTTGTCTTTGTGTTGCTTGCCCTCCCGATGTTCTTGACCGGTTGCGGTACGCCGGAGCCGGCAGCCTCCCTGTCGCCGGCGGCGCCCCAGGGGCGCAAGACGGACTTTCCCGAGAACGACCTGGCTTCGACCGAGATCACCCTGCGACGCGGTAGTTGCTACGGCCCCTGCCCGATCTATGGCGTAACGATACGCGGCACGGGCGACGTGACCTGGAGCGGTTATCGCTATGTCGCCTTTGCAGGGACCCTCGACTATCGCGTGGCCCCGAAGAGGTCGCCGCCTTGGTCGAACGGTTCAGGGCCGCGGGCTTCTTCTCGCTCGCAGACAAGTACGAAGCAACCGTAACGGACAGTCCGACCTACGAGGTATCCATCAAGATCGGCGATGCCGTGAAAACAGTAACCGACTATATCGGCCAATCGGTCGGCATGCCGGCAACGGTAACGGCGATCGAAGTCGCGATTGACCGCGCAGCAAAGGTGGAGCGGTGGATCAGCGGCACCGACGAGACCATGCCCATGCTGCGCGCCGCCAACTGGGATTTCCGCTCCAGGCAGGCCGCGGATGTGCTGGCCTGCAGCGCCACTGGTGCCCCCGGATGGTTGGTATCGGAAATGCTGGCGGCAGGTGTCCCCACCAATGGCACCTGCGATGACCACAGCGCTGTCGAAAATGCTGCGTATGCCGCCCGTGCCGGGGCATTCAAGGTCCTTGTCGAGGCGGGGGGCGCAGAAGGCGCCAGCCAGAGATCGAGAAATAACTTTCTGATATCCGGCATCATGTGGTGCGAGCCCGATCTGGTAGCCGCCGCGCTTACATTGAAGCCTGATCTTGAAGTGTCGAGCGAGCCTGACTTCATTCCGCCGCTGGGCCTGGCGCTGGGAGCTTGCGAAGCTCGAGAATCTGATGGCCGGGACAAGACTATCCGAATCCTGCGTCTGCTCATCGCGGCGGGTATTGATCTCAACCGCCGCTTCGCCGACGGCGGCACGATAGCCTTTAACCGCTCGGACGCGGCAAGTGTCAAAGCCCTCGTCGCTGTGGGCGCAGACATCAACCTGCGAAACACCTTCGGCAGGACGCCGCTGCTCTCAGCCAAATCGGAAGATGCTGCCATCGCTCTGATCGAGGCGGGCGCGGATACGACGGCCCGCTCGAATTCGGGTCAGTCCGTGCTCGACTATGCCCGTGAAAACCAGTGGTCGAAGGTGGTGCAGATCCTGGAGCGACAGCCATGAACATGTTGCGGTCAGCCATTCTCTCCATCGTTCTGCTCGCATTGCTTGGCGCCTGTACATCGGAGCCTGTCGACGATCCCTCCGCGTCTAACACGGTTATCACACTGCGGCGGGGGGTCTGTATGGGGAGCTGTCCCGTCTATGAGGTAACGATTGATGGGGACGGAAAGGTTACATTTGATGGCGGATACTTTGTCGCAGTGGCAACATCCATTGACTACCGAATTTCCACGCGAGACGTCGCTGATCTCCTGGAAAAGTTCAAGGCGGCCGACTTTTTCTCGCTGGAAGATCGGTATGATGCCGGGGTTGATGATGCGCCGACCTACGAGATTTCGTTACAGATCGATGGTAGGAAGAAGACTGTGATCGACAGTATGGGGTCCCATGTCGGGGCGCCGGCCGGCCTGCAAGATCTGGAACGGGAAATTGACAGGGTTGCAGGCACACGCCGATGGATTGTGCTGGGGCCGGATACGGTCGAAGGCCTAAAGGAGCAAGACATTTCCGCGGATTCGCAGATACTTGCTGACGGCTTCGCCTGTTCACTGGAAAGCATTTCTGACGATCAGGCTTTCGCCCTGTTGCAAGCCGGTATCCGTGCGAATGGCACCTGCCCCGCCATGGGAAGCGAACGATCGTCCGTCGAAGTTGCCGCGGCAGGCGGACGACTGGCGCTGATGCGCAAGCTCCTGTCCCTGGGCGGTATGAGGGATGCCAGCGCCGAAGTGAAGCGCGGCGTCTTATGCGCCGCCGTCCTGTCTGGCGAGCCGGAAATTCTTGCTGAAATCCTGGCCCTCCACCCCGACCTTCAAAGCCGCTGCTGGGGTATTCCCCTGATCGACATTGCCCGAACAGCGGGCCGGCCGGGGACGCCAAAGATCGTAGAAATGCTGAAGGCCGCCAGCGCAGAATCGCCTAGGCCTTGATGTGGCCCTGCCACCGCCATGGTGGCCCGGCTCAAGGCCGCCAACATCAATCACCGTCACTTTTCGGTTTCCTGGCACGGCGGGGCTTCTCCACTTTTGCGCGGGCGATCGCCTGTGTCGCCTCGCGCTCGAAGTCGCTTTCGAAATTCGCGTCCTGGATCACGCGGAAGGATTCATACGCCTGCTCGGCCAATGCCTTGGCAACCTCATGGGATACCTTGCCTGCGTCCTTCAAGATCTCATACTCGTTGAAGGTGAGGAAGGCGTCCAGCTTCTGGACCCAATCGTTCATCTTCATGGGGATCTGCCGCCGGGCCTGATTCTCGGCATAGTCGAGGTACATGCTGACGATGCGTTCGAGATCCTTCATTTCGGTCTCGGACATGTAATTCTTCGCGACCGCCACGTCCGATTTCAGGATTTTGCCGCCCGGCGCATTCTTCCAGGTCTGCAATCCCATGTTGGGTTTGGCGGCGTCGGCGCGAGCACTGATGATCTCGGCGGCCGTGTTGCCCGTGATCGCCCAATGCAGCTTGTTCTGTACGACCTTGAAGAACCGCTGGGTTACTTCCGCGTCCCTGGCGTAGTCGATGCTGCACTGCTCGTAAATGTCGGTGATCTTCAGGTAGAAGCGCCGCTCGCTCGCCCGGATTTCGCGGATGCGCTCGAGCAGTTCGTCGAAATAGTCTTTGCCGAAGCGTTTGGCCAGCTTCATGCGCTCGTCGTCGAGGGCGAAGCCCTTGACGATGAATTCCCGCAGCACCGAGGTCGCCCAGATGCGGAACTGCGTCGCCTGCCGGCTGTTGACGCGGTAGCCCACGGCGATGATGGCATCGACGTTGTAGAACTCGATTTCACGGCTAACCTCGCGGTCGCCTTCAACTCGAACCGTTAGAAATTTTCGAACAGTTGACTCCCGCTGGAGTTCGCCTGAATCGAATATCTCTTTGAGGTGATAGCTGATCGTTGGAACGCTCACCTCGAAGAGCTCCGCCATGCGCTTCTGGGTGAGCCAGAAGCTTTCTTCCTCGAACAGAACCTCGACCCGGACATGCCCGCCGGCGCCGGTATAGAGGAGGATTTCACCTTCGCGAGGCAAGCCCTTGTCCGCCATGGTCACGACCCTCCGAGGGGGCAGAAGTCTGAACGCCGATCATAGCAGTGGCCGGGCACCGCCTACCACTTTTCGCTGTATCTGCAGCGCGCCGCTACACCCCGATCCCCGTGATCCCCTCGTGTTCCAGCAGCCAGGCCTTGATGTGGCCGTCGCCGCCGTAGCCGCCGAGCCGGGGGCCGGCGGCCAGCACCCGGTGGCAGGGGACCAGGAGACCGACGGGGTTGCGGCTGCAGGCCTGGCCCACCGCCTGGGCGGCAACGTCGTCGAGATCGCGGGCGAGGACGCCATAGGTCTCGTAGCGGCCCCAGGGGATCTGGGCGATGCGGCGCCAGACCTTGCGCTGGAACGGCGTGCCGTGGGGCGCGATGGCTAAGTCGAAGGCCTGGCGGCGGCCGGCGAAGTAGTCCTCCACCTGGGCCTGGGCCAGGCGCAGCAGGATGGCGTCGTCGCTCTTGGGCTTGGGCTTCACATCGCCGCCGGGCGACCAGCCGGCGCGGGTGATCGCCTCGGCCTGGACCATAATGTAGAAGGTGCCGAGCGGCGTCTTCACCCCGGCTTCAGCCATGGTGCCTGCCCGCAACTTCAGCGGTTACCGCTGCTGCCTGCTCGAGCGGCAGGGAACAGGTGCGGCCGCGGCAGACATAGGCGGTCGGCCGCGTGACCCCGGTGCGGCCGTGGGCGGGATGGCCGGCGGGCAGGTCGGTGCCGGGCTCGACCGTCAGCACCACCCGGTCCGGGTGGCCGGCGAGATAGGCGGCGCGGCGCAGTCGGGCGGTCGCCGGGTCCGCCTTGGCGCCGACCACCACCACCTCGACTGGGTCGGCGAGGAGGTCGTGGGCGGTCATCAGGGTGGTGAGGGGGACGAAGTTGCGCGTCACCTCGCCGGCGAAGGCGCGGACCAGGGCTTCTGCCTTGTCCATAGAGGACCGTTCGCCGGTCAGCAGGCCGATCCTGGCATAGACATGGACCATGGTGCCGTTGCCGCTGGGCGTCGCGTTGTCGTGGGCGTTGCGGGTGCGCACGATCAGCGCCTCGGCATCGTCGGCGGTGAGGAAGAAGCCGCCCTTGGCGGTGTCCGCGTAATGCGCCTCCGCCTCCGCCACCAGGCTGCGGGCGGCATCGAGGAAGCGGGCCTCGCCGGTCGCCTCGAACAGGGCCAGGGCCGCGCGCGCCATGTCGGCGACGGCATCGATGGTGCCGCGCACGGGCGAGAGGGTGTTGCGCCAGGATTGGTGCAGCCGGCCGCCGGGCCGCATCGCGGTCATGACGAAGTCGAAGGCGCCGATTGCCGCGTCCAGCCAGTCGGTGCGGTCGAACACCGGGGTGGCATGGGCGAGTGCTGCGATCATCAGGCCGTTCCAGTCCGACAGCACCTTGTCGTCGAAGCCGGGGCGCACCCGCTTGTTCCGTGCCGCCAGCAGGCGGGCGCGGCAATCGGCCAGGCGCGCCTCCGCCGCCGCGTCGACCAGTTCAGACCAGCGCAGGCGGTTGAGGATCGTATGACCCTCCCAGTTGCCGCCTTGGGTAACGTCATAGATTACGCCGAAGAATTCGGCGTCGGCCGCCCCCAGCACCCCCGCCACCTCGGCCTTGGTCCAGACATAGAAGCGGCCTTCCTCGCCTTCCGAATCCGCGTCCAGGCTGGCAGCAAAGCCGCCCTCGGGCCGGCGCATCTCGGCCAGGGCCCAGCCGATGGTCTCCTCCACCCGCTGGGCATAGAGCCTCTCGCCCGTGGCGGCGTGGACTTGGGTGTAGAGATCGATCAGCAGGGCATTGTCGTAGAGCATCTTTTCGAAATGCGGCGCCAGCCAGCGATCGTCGGTCGAATAGCGGGCGAAGCCGCCGCGCAGGTGATCATAGATGCCGCCCTGGGCCATGTTGACCAGGGTCACCTCGACCAGTTGGCGATAGACCTCCAGGCCGGTGCGGCGATGGGCGCGCCACAGGAAATCAAAGACGAAGGGCTGCGGGAACTTCGGCGCGCCGCTCAAGCCGCCATGGCGCGGGTCGACGGCCCGGCCAAGCTGTTCGGCCCCGGTGTCGAGGAGCGCCCGGGTCAGCTCGCCGGGATGGGCCTTGGCCGAGAGCTCGGCCAGGATCTGGGCGAGCGCCTGGCGGTTCTTGTCGATCGCTTCCTTGTCGTTGGCATAGGCGTCCGACAGGGCGCGCAGCACCGCGGGGAAACCGGGGTGGCCGTGGCGATCCTCGGGCGGGAAATAGGTGCCGCCCCAGAACGGCTCGCCCGACGGGGTGAGGAACATGGTGAGCGGCCAGCCGCCCTGCTGGCCCAGGGCGGCGAGGGCGGTCTGGTAGATCGTGTCGATATCCGGGCGTTCCTCGCGGTCGACCTTCACATTGACGAAGAGCGTGTTCATCAGGGCCGCGATCTCGGCGTTCTCGAAGCTTTCATGGGCCATGACATGGCACCAGTGGCAGGCGGCGTAACCGACCGAGAGGAGTATCGGCTTGTCCTGCCGGGCGGCCAGGCGCAACGTATCGGGACCCCAGGGCTGCCAGTGCACGGGGTTCTCGGCGTGCTGCAAAAGATAGGGGCTGGTCTCGCGGCCCAGCACGTTGGAAAGGGTCATGTTGCGTCACAGTCCTGCTGATCTACACTCAACCTTGTTCCACGAGGCCGCGGGCCGGTCGAGCGCAAAGAGGGTCCCCATGAAGATCAATATCGAGTTCGATATCACGCCCGAGGAAGCCCGCAAGGCCCTGGGCCTGCCGGACCTCGAGCCGGTGCAGCAGCGCATCATCGCCGAGCTGGAAGGGCGCATGATGCAGTACCTGAACGTGATCGATCCCGAGACGATCTTCAAGCAATGGCTGCCCATGGGTATCCAGGGCGGCTTGCAGGGCTTCGAGAAATTGCAGGACATGCTGTGGTCGGCGGCAAGTAGTGTGCGCGGCAAGAAGCGAACCGACGCCAAGGAAGAGACCAAGTGAATGATCGGCAACGGCCGGGTGATCCCGCGCCCTATTACGAAGCCCATGTCTTTGCCTGTGTGAACGAGCGTCCCGAAGGCCACCCCCGCGGCTCGTGCAAGGCGCGCGGCGCCATTCCCTTGCGCAATTACATGAAGATCCGCGCGGGCGAGCTGGGGCTGACCCATGTCCGCATCAACCAGGCCGGCTGCCTGGACCGCTGCGAACTGGGGCCGGTGGTGGTGATCTATCCCGAGGGCATCTGGTATGCCCCGCGCACCCATGACGACATCGACGAAATCCTCGACAGCCACCTGAAGCAGGGTCGGCGGGTCGAGCGCTTGATGCTGCTGCCGGAGCAGAAGCAGCCGGCCGCCGAATAGGCCATGGCCGGCGACACCATCTTCGCCGTCGCCAGCGGCCGCGGCCGGGCCGGCATCGCCGTGCTGCGCCTGTCGGGGCCGCAGGCGGGGCCGGCGCTGGAAACCCTGGCCGGCCGGAGGCCCACGGCCCGCACCGCCCACCTGACCGCTTTGCGCGACCCCGACGATGGCGAGACCATCGACCGCGGCCTGGTCCTGTGGTTTCCCGGGCCGGCCAGTTTCACCGGCGAAGATGTGGTCGAGCTCCATGTCCACGGCGGCCGGGCGATCCTGCAGCGCCTGTCAGGCGTCCTCCTGGCCCTGGGGCTGCGCCCGGCCGAGGCGGGGGAATTCACCCGCCGCGCCTTCGAGGCCGGCAAGCTGGACTTATCACAAGCCGAGGCCATCGCCGACCTTGTCGATGCCGAGACCCAGGCCCAGCGCCGCCAGGCCCTGCGTCAGCTCGACGGCGCCTTGGGCCAGCTCTACGAGGGCTGGCGCGACCGGCTGAAGGTGCTGCTGGCGCGCCTGGAGGCCCTGATCGATTTCCCTGACGAGGGCCTGGACGAGGCGATCGAGGGCGAGGTGATCGCCGGCGCCCGGGTGCTGCTGGCCGAAATCGGCGCCCATCTGGCCGATGGCGGCAAGGGCGAGCGCCTGCGCGACGGCTTCGAGATCGCCATCGCGGGCGCCCCCAATGTCGGCAAGTCCAGCCTGCTGAACCGCCTGGCCAATTCCGATGTCGCCATCGTGTCCGACATTCCCGGCACCACGCGCGACACCATCGAGGTGGCGCTGGACCTGGGCGGCTACCGCGTCCTGCTGATCGACACCGCCGGCCTGCGCGAGACGCAAGACCCGGTAGAGCGGGAAGGGGTGCGCCGCGCCCGCGCCCGGGCCCAGGCCGCCGACCTGCGCCTGCAGGTATTTGCCCCCGGCGAGGCGCCGCCCCCGGCCGATACCGGCACCATCCTGGTGATGAACAAGGCCGACCTGGGCGCGGCACCCGATGGCGCCATGCCCGTTTCCGCCCTGACCGGGGCCGGCATCGAGCAACTGCTGGCGCAGATCACCGCCCGGGTCGCCGCCCAGTTGGAGCCAGGCGAGACCCCGGCCCTGACCCGCGCCCGCCACCGGCTGGCGGTGGAAGCGGCGGCGGATGCGCTGGGCCGGGCACTGGCCAGCGATCTGCCGCCGGAATTGCGGGCGGAAGACTTGCGCCTGGGGCTGCGCGCGCTGGGCCGGATTGTCGGCACGGTGGATGTCGAAGACCTGCTCGACGTGATCTTCCTGGAATTCTGCATCGGCAAGTGATGTTTCACGTGAAACATGGCTTGGGGTGAGTGGGGTGCGTCCTTCGAGACGCCACCTTCGGTGGCTCCTCAGGATGAGGACAATTTTAATGCCACAAAGATTCCCCTCATCCTGAGGAGGCCCGCAGGGCCGTCTCGAAGGACGCACCCTGCGCCCGCCATGCCACTGTTTCACGTGAAACGCACGGCACCCCCTGGATGACACATCTCCGTGTTTGACTGGCGCCGGCTTATCCATAAAGTGCGCGCCATGATGGACTTCGATGTGATTGTGATCGGCGGCGGGCACGCCGGCTGCGAGGCTGCTGGTGCCGCGGCCCGCTTCGGCGCGCGCACCCTGCTGCTGACCCATAAGATCGAGACCATCGGTGAGATGTCCTGCAACCCGGCCATCGGCGGCCTGGCCAAGGGCCATCTGGTGCGCGAGATCGATGCGCTGGACGGCATCATGGCCCGCGCCATCGACCGGGGCGGCATCCAGTTTCGTGTCCTGAACCAGTCCAAGGGCCCGGCCGTGCGCGGTCCGCGCGCCCAGGCCGACCGCAAGCTCTACCGCCAGGCCGTCCAATCCCTGTTGGCGGAACAGCCGAATCTGACGATCAAGGCCGCCGCGGCCGAGGATCTGGTCATCCGGGACGGTCGCATCGCCGGCGTCGTGCTGGCCGATGGCAGCACAATCACCGCCCAAGCCGTGGTGCTGACCACCGGCACTTTCCTGCGCGGCGTGATCCACATCGGCGAGGAAACCGTCGCCGCCGGCCGGGTGGGCGAGGCCCCCTCCATCGGCCTGTCCGCCACCCTGTCCCGGCTGGGCTTCGCCCTGGGCCGCCTGAAGACCGGCACGCCCCCGCGCCTGGACGGCAAGACCATCGATTGGGCCGGCCTGGACATGCAGCCGGGCGACAACCCGCCCCAGCCGTTCTCCTTCCTGACCCGCACCATCACCACGCCCCAGATCGCCTGCGGCATCACCTATACCAGCGCCGCCAGCCACGACCTGATCCGCGCCAACATCCATCGCGCGCCGATGTATTCCGGCAAGATCGAGAGCGTCGGCCCGCGCTATTGCCCCTCGGTCGAGGACAAGGTGGTGCGCTTCGCCGATAAGGAACGTCACCAGATCTTCTTGGAGCCGGAAGGCCTGGACGACGACACGGTCTATCCCAACGGCATTTCCACCTCGCTGCCGCGCGATGTGCAGTTGGACCTGCTCAAGACCATCCCCGGCCTGGAGCGGGCGGTGATGCTGCGCCCCGGCTATGCCATCGAATACGACTTTGTCGACCCCCGCGAATTGAGCCACCTGCTGGAGACCCGGCGCTGCCCCGGCCTGTTCCTGGCCGGCCAGATCAACGGCACCACCGGCTATGAGGAAGCGGCGGCCCAGGGCCTGATGGCCGGCCTCAATGCTGCCCGCATGGCCGGCGGGGGCGAGGGGGTCTCGCTCGATCGGGCCGATGCCTATATCGGCGTGATGATCGACGACCTGGTGACCAAGGGCACCAGCGAACCCTACCGCATGTTCACCAGCCGGGCGGAATACCGCCTGCTGCTGCGCGCCGACAATGCCGACCGCCGTCTGACCGACAAGGGGCTGTCCTGGGGCTGCATCGGCTCGGCGCGTCAGACCGCCTTCACCGCCAAGCGCGACGCGGTCGAGGCCGCCCTGGCCCATGCCCGCGCCACGCAGATCACGCCCAGCGACGCCGCCAGGCAGGGCCTGCCGGTGAACCAGGATGGCCAACGCCGCTCGCTGCTGGACCTGCTGCGCCTGCCCGGCGTCACCCTCGGCCGCCTTGCCGGGCTCTGGCCCGGCCTCGAGACCCTGGATGCCGAAGTGGCCGAGCAGGTGGAAATCGAGGCGCTCTATGCTGGCTACCTCGATCGGGCCGAGGCGGATATCCGCGCCTTCCGCCGGGACGAGGGCCTGGCCCTGCCGGCCGATCTCGACTACGGGGTGGTCGGCGGGCTGTCGGCGGAGGCGCGCCTGAAGCTCGGCACCGCCCGGCCGCCGACCCTGGGCTCGGCCGCCCGCATCCCCGGCATCACGCCGGCGGCGCTCACCGCCTTGCTGGCCCACGTGAAAAAGCGCGCTGCTGCCGACACTGCCAAGGTGGCATGACCCATGCGCTTGCCCCGTGCCATGACCCGCGAGGACTTCGCGGCTGCCACCGGTGTTTCACGTGAAACACTGGACAGGCTCACCGCCTATGCCGATCTCCTGGCCAAGTGGCAGGCCAAGATCAACCTGGTCGGCCCGGCCACGCTGCCGGATCTCTGGCGTCGCCACATGCTGGACTCGGCGCAACTCGCCACCCTGATCGAACCGGCCAAGCCGCGGCGCTGGGTCGACTTGGGCTCTGGCGCCGGTTTTCCCGGCCTGGTCCTGGGCATCCTGGGGGTGGGGGAGGTCCATCTGGTCGAGAGCGATCAGCGCAAGTGCGCCTTCCTGCGCGAGGCCGCCCGAATCACCGGCGCCGAGGTCAAGATCCACGCCTTGCGGATCGAGACCCTGGCGCCGTTGGAAGCGGACGTGATTACCGCCCGGGCCCTTGCCCCGCTGGAAAAACTGCTCGATTGGGCGGCACCGCACAGAACTGCCCACACTATTCACCTTATCCCCAAGGGTAAGGAGGCAGAGGCTGAATTGACCCAGGCCGCTCGGCGCTACACACTGGACGTCAAACGGCACGAGAGTCGAACCGATAACTCGGCCACCATCTTCCAGATCAGAGTGACCGACCATGACTGACGCCGCCGAGGCCGGGGTGCGTATCATCGCCGTCGCCAACCAGAAAGGTGGCGTCGGCAAGACCACCACCGCCATCAACCTGGGAACGGCCTTGGCCGCCGTGGGGCGCCGGGTGATGATCCTGGACCTCGACCCCCAGGGCAACGCCTCCACCGGGCTGGGGATCGAGCGCGCCAATCGCGCCGTCACCAGCTATGAAGCCCTGATGGGCGAGGCGACCCTGGCCGAAGCCCTGGTCGACACGGCGATTCCCAACCTGTCCCTGGTGCCCTCCACCATCGACCTGTCGGGTGCCGAGCTCGAACTGGTCGACCAGCCCCGCCGCGCGCACCGCCTGAAGGAAGCCCTGTCGGCGCCCGCCATTGTCGACAACTTCGACTATGTCCTGATCGATTGCCCGCCGTCCCTGAACCTGCTGACCCTGAATTCCATGGTCGCCGCCCATTCGGTGCTGGTGCCGCTGCAATGCGAATTCTTCGCCCTGGAAGGCCTCAGCCTGCTGTTGCGGACCATCGACCAGGTGCGCGAGAGCTTCAACCCTGCGCTGGAAATCCAGGGCATCGTGCTCACCATGTACGACGCCCGCAACAACCTGTCGGACCAGGTCGCGGCCGACGTCCGCGGCTTCTTAGGGACGAAGGTCTATGACACGGTGATCCCGCGCAACGTGCGCATCTCGGAAGCGCCATCCCATGGCCAGCCGGCCCTGATCTATGATCACCGTTGTGCCGGCAGCCAGGCCTATATCAAGCTGGCCAGCGAATTGCTGCGCCGTGAAGAAGCGCGCATCGCCGCCTGACACACCAGAAAGATCGCACGAACATGGCAGACGAGGGCCGGAAGAAGGGGCTGGGGCGGGGTCTATCCGCCCTGATGGGCGAGGTCCGCGAGGCAGTTACCCCCGCGGCGGCGGCGATCGGCGAAAAGCCGCGCGGCCTGCGCGAGCTGCCGATCGAACAGGTCCAGGCCAACCCCAACCAGCCGCGCAAGCGCTTCACCCCCGAAGCCCTGGAAGAACTGGTCGCCTCGGTCAAGACCCACGGCATCCTGCAGCCCATCCTGGTGAGGCGCCTGGGCCCTGGCGAGCGCTATGAGATCATCGCCGGTGAACGGCGCTGGCGCGCCGCCCAGGCCGCCCAGCTCCACACCGTGCCGGTGGTGGTGAAGGACTTCACCG
Source organism: Oleomonas cavernae (assembly GCF_003590945.1). Lineage (NCBI taxonomy): Bacteria > Pseudomonadati > Pseudomonadota > Alphaproteobacteria > Acetobacterales > Acetobacteraceae > Oleomonas > Oleomonas cavernae. The sequence continues at coordinate 4,169,614 of NZ_QYUK01000011.1, forward strand.
ATACCGAGGTGATGGAAGTCGCCCTGGTCGAAAACATCCAGCGCGCCGACCTGACCCCGATCGAGGAAGCCGCCGGCTATCAGCGCCTGATCGACGAATTCGGCCAGACCCAGGATGTCATCGCCCAACTGGTGGGCAAGTCGCGCAGCCATATCGCCAACACCGTGCGCCTGCTCACCCTGCCGGCCCCGGTGCGCGACTTCGTCGACCAGGGCAGGCTCTCGGCCGGTCACGCCCGCACCCTGATCGGCCTGCCCAATGCCGTGGCCCTGGCGGCCAAGGCGGTGGAACAGGGCCTGACCGTGCGCCAGATGGAAGACCTCGCCAAGAAGGCCAAGGCCCCGGCCGCGGCCGTGCCGGGCAAGCCCGGCGCACCGGAAAAGGATCGCGACACCGTGCTGCTGGAAGGCGACCTGTCGGCCGCCGTCGGCCTGCCCGTCGCCATCGCCCACAAGGGCGAGACCGGCGGCGCGGTCACCATCCACTACCGCACTTTGGACGAACTCGACGCCCTGTGCCGCCGCCTCAGCCGCCCGGACGACTTCCCGCCGATGTGAATTCGAAGATTACACCTCTCCGCCGCTTGCGGGGAGAGGGAGGGGCCCGTCGCTCGAAGAGCGATGGGAGGGTGAGGTGGTGTGTGATCGAGACCGCGCTTTGTGCCGCCGACTCACCTCTCCCAACCCTCTCCCCCCTGAAGGGCGGAGAGGGCCAGAATGAGCGCAACCAATCCGGTTACGAGTTCATCGAGTCGAAGAACTCGCCGTTGGTCTTGGTGTGCTTGAGCTTGTCGAGCAGGAACTCGATGGCGTCGACCGGGCCCATGGGCATCAGGATGCGGCGCAGGACCCACATCTTGGACAGGGTGCCCTTGTCGACCAGCAGCTCTTCCTTGCGGGTGCCCGACTTGGTGATATCGATGGCCGGGAAGGTGCGCTTGTCCGAGATCTTGCGGTCGAGGATGATTTCCGAGTTACCGGTGCCCTTGAACTCTTCGAAGATCACTTCGTCCATGCGGCTGCCGGTATCGATCAGCGCGGTGGCGATGATGGTCAGCGAACCGCCTTCCTCGATATTGCGGGCGGCACCGAAGAAGCGCTTGGGACGCTGCAGGGCATTGGCGTCGACACCGCCGGTCAGCACCTTGCCCGATGACGGCACCACGGTGTTGTAGGCACGGGCGAGGCGGGTGATCGAGTCGAGCAGGATGACCACGTCGCGCTTGTGCTCGACCAGGCGCTTGGCCTTCTCGATGACCATTTCCGCGACCTGGACGTGACGCACCGCCGGCTCGTCGAAGGTCGAGGAGATGACCTCGCCCTTCACCGAACGGCTCATGTCGGTCACTTCTTCCGGCCGTTCGTCGATCAGCAGGACGATCAGGTAGACTTCCGGGTGGTTGCCGGTGATGGCATGGGCGATGTTCTGCAGCAGCACGGTCTTGCCGGTCCGCGGCGGCGCCACGATCAGGGCGCGCTGGCCCTTGCCCAGGGGCGAGATCAGGTCGATCACCCGGGCCGAGCGATCCTTGATGGTCGGATCATGGGGCTCGAGGTTCAGGCGCTGGTTGGGATAGAGCGGGGTGAGGTTATCGAAGTGGACCTTGTGGCGGATCGCCTCTGGGTCTTCGAAATTGATGGTGTTGACCTTCAGCAGGGCGAAATAGCGCTCGCCATCCTTGGGCGCGCGGATCTGGCCGTCCACCGTGTCGCCGGTGCGCAGGCCGAAGCGGCGGATCTGGCTGGGGCTGACATAGATGTCGTCAGGGCCGGGCAGGTAGTTCGCCTCCGGCGCACGCAGGAAGCCGAAGCCGTCCTGCAGGATTTCCAGCACCCCGCCGCCGGTGATCTCCAGGTCACGGTCCGCGAGTTGCTTGAGGATCGCGAACATCATGTCCTGCTTGCGCAGGGTCGATGCGTTCTCGACCTCGAGCTCCTCGGCATAGGCCAGGAGTTCGGTCGGGGATTTTTCTTTGAGTTCTTGGAGATTCATGCGTTTCACCGACGCCTGAGGCGGGGATAAGGGGGGAGGATTCGGACGGGCGGTGCCGGCTGCAGGAACTGCAAAGCCGAACCGGATGGGCCAGTTGCCGCGATCAGGTCCGAAGAGGAGGAAAGGTCCGATGGATGCCCGCAACAGGCCAAGGTCAAGGCCACCGGCATGCCCAGACGGTCGCACCTTGCGCTGCAACCGCCCGGCTGTCAACTAGAACGGCTTCAGAACCACCAGCAGGACGATGACGATGAACAGCACCGTCGGCACCTCGTTCAGGATCCGGTAGAAGCGTGACCCATGCGGCCGCTCGTCCCGGCCAAAGCGCCTGACCTGGCCCACCAGCATGCCGTGAATGCCCGACATGATGACGACCAGCAGAAACTTGGCATGGAACCAGCCGCCGGAGCCCCAAGCCTCGGTCGCGACCGCAAGGCACAGCCCCAGGATCCAGGTCACGATCATCGACGGGTTGATGATCGCCTTGAGCAGGCGGCGTTCCATAACCTTGAAGGTCTCGGAGGCATCGGAGCCGGGCGCCTTGCCGACATGGTAGACGAACAGCCGGGGCAGATAGAACATGCCCGCCATCCAGGTCGTCACCGCGATGATGTGCAATGCCTTGATGAGATCGTAGTTGTTACGAATGAAATCCATCACGTCTACTCCGCGGGCGTCGCCAGCCTTGTCTCGACCAGCCGGGCAAGGCCCGCAATGAAGGCAGGTTCGGTACCAACCGCCGGCACCCGTATATATGCCGGCACGCCACAGGTCTCGGCCAGGTGGCGATATTCGATATCGAGCTCGACCAGGGTTTCCGAATGTTCGGACACGAAGGCGATCGGCAGCACCACCAGGGCGATGCCCTCGCTGCCGGCGCGCCTGATCTCCGCCTCGGTATAGGGCTTGATCCATTCCATCGGCCCGACCCGGCTTTGATAGGACACGACCCAGTCGAGGCCCGGCCGGCTGACCGCCCTTGCCACCGCCTCGGCCGTCTGCTGCACCTGGCGCTGATAGGGATCGCCCGCATCGATCACCTTCTGCGGCAGGCCGTGGGCGGAAAAGAGCACCCGCACCGGCGAGCGGACCTCGTCCAGCGCCTTGCCCAGCAGCAGGGCCTGGGCCTGGATCAGGCCCTGGTCTGTGGGATAGCTCTCGATCACCCGGGTCGGCGCCGCAATCCCGGCCTTGGCCGCGGCAAGGTGCCATTCCTGCAACGAGGATTGCGTCGTCGTGGTCGAGAACTGCGGATAAAGCGGCAGGAGGACGATATCGTCAGGCGCGAAGGCCGCCACCGCTGCTGCCGTCTCGGCCGCCCGGGGATGCCAATAGCGCATGGCAATGAAGGTCTTCACCGTGACCCCCAGACCAAGCCCCTCGATTGCCTGTTCCAGTGCGCACGCCTGGTCCTGGGTCAGCGGCAGAATGGGCGAGCGGCCGCCGATGCGGTTATAGATCTCGATTGCCGTTTTCGTCCGCCGCCCGGCAATCAGCTTGGCCACCAGCCAGCGCAGGGGCTGGGGCAGGCGAATGATCGCCGGATCGGAAAACAGGTTGAACAGGAACGGCTTCACCGCCGCCGCCGAATCCGGTCCGCCCAGGTTGAACAGGACGACGGCCAGCTTGCGCGTCATGCACGCCAGTTCCGGATCTGCGCCGACAGGGCCGCGACATGCTCAGGCGGGGTTTCCGGCACCACGCCGTGGCCCAGGTTGAAGACGAAGCGCCCGGGCCCCAGGGTCGACAGGATCGTCTCGACCCGTGCCGCCATGGCCGCACCGCCCGCCACCAGCAGCAGCGGATCGAGGTTGCCCTGGACCACCGCCGCGGGCTGCACCGCGTCACGCGCAAAGGCCAGCGGCACGGTCGGGTCCAGGCCCACCGCCTCGACACCCGTCGCCGGCGCGAACTCGGCCAGCATCGGCCCGATCCCCTTGGCAAAGCCGATCACCGGGACATTCGGGTAGCGCTGCTTCAGCTCGGTCCTGATCCGTGCGATCGGCGCAAACACCCAGCGCTGCAATTCATCATCGGCCAGCGAACCGGCCCAGGTATCGAAGATCTGGATGACTTCCGCCCCGGCCTCGATCTGCGCCGCCAGATAGTCGATCGTCGCCGTCGTGACCAGGTCGATCAGTTGGCCGAAACCGACCGGATCGCGGTAGGCCCACAGCTTGGCCGGCTTCTGGTCGCTGGTGCCCTCACCAGCCACCATATAGGTCGCCACCGTCCAGGGCGCCCCGGCAAAGCCGATCAGGGTGACATCGCCGGGCAGTTGCCGGCTCAGCAGGCGCACGGTTTCGTAAACCGCACCGACCCGTTCATGGAAACGCTCGAAGGAGAGGGGCTTCAATCCCTCCAGGTCGGTCACCGGGTCCAGCCGGGGGCCTTCGCCTTCGACGAAGCGCACGCCTTGGCCCAGGCCGTGAGGCACAAGCAGGATGTCGGCGAACAGGATGGCGGCATCCATGCCGAAGCGTTCGATGGGCTGCAGCGTCACCGCACAGGCCTTCTCGGGGTCCAGGCAGAACGAGACGAAGTCGCGTGTCGTCGCCCGCACCGCCCGGTATTCCGGCAGGTAGCGCCCCGCCTGGCGCATCAGCCAGAACGGCGGTCGCACCACCGGCTCACCCTTCAGGGCGGTCAGGAACAGCTTGCTCTTGGCAGGGATCGGCGCGGGCGTTGCCGGCTTGGGCTCTGACAACTTCTATACCTTTATATAAATAGAAAAAGGTAGTGGAGGTGGTGGGTGCCTGTGGATCACGGTATTCCCCAGGGCCACCCGATCTTGTCCCCAGAACAGCCGTTGGGCGACCGGTTGCCCCTTCAGTAGTGGTTAAAGCCGGGAGAGTCGAGGGGCGCCTTGACGCGTAGGATTGGGGATCACGGGGATAAATCTGCTAGCGTCGTCGCAAGAAGCAAGGGCTGCGTTCCTGTCCACAGGCTGGTAGAAAAAAGCCCCTCAAGGGAGCGTTACGTTGACCGAAAAGCCCATCGAATCCGTCCTGGCCGAGGTTTTGGCGGAGTCACCCGACTTATCCCAGGAACCCCCGTTATCCACAGCGACGAGCGCGCGGCGGCTGCACCTCTATCTGGTCTCGGACGCGACCGGCGAAACCCTGTCTTCAGTCGCCAAGGCGGCGATGTCGCAGTTCCCCGATGTGGCCGCCCTGCTGCACGTCACCTTCATGGCGCGGACCAAGACCCAGATCGAACGCGCCCTGGACATGGCCCGGGAAAGCGGCGGCATCATCCTCTATACCCTGGTCAACGCCGGCCTGCGCCAGGCGATGGACGAAGGCGCGCTGGAACGCCATGTGCCGGTGATCAACGTGCTCGATCCGATCATCCAGAACCTGGCGACCTATCTCGGCGTGCCGGCGCGGGCGATGCCGGGGCGCCAGCATGTGCTGGATGCCGAGTATTTCCGCCGGATCGAGGCGATGAATTTCACCCTGGCCCATGACGACGGGCAGAGCTCGCCCGGCCTGTTCGAGGCCGACGTGATCCTGGTCGGCGTCTCCCGCACCTCCAAGACGCCGACCGCGGTCTATCTCGCCAATCGCGGGATCAAGACCGCCAATATCCCGGTGGTGCCGAATTGCCCGCTGCCGGTCGAACTGTTCGAGGCGACAGGCCCGCTGGTGGTCGGCCTGACCACTTCGGCCGACCGGCTGCTGCAGATCCGCCGCCACCGCATGCTGGTGCTGGGCCAGAGCGAGCAGACCGACTATGTCGATGTCGAGGCGATCGAGCGCGAGCTGACCGATGCCCGCCGCCTGTTCGTGAAGCACGGCTGGCCGGTCATCGATGTCTCGCGCCGCTCGATCGAGGAAACCGCCGCGGCCATCCTCAACCTCTACTACGACCGCCTCAACCTGATGTGAAGGCCGCGGGCCGGCGCGCCGATCAGTAGTACTTGGGCGGCATCCGGGGCAGGATCGGCACGTCGATGCCGTGGACCTTGGCATCGGTCTCGCCGTCCTTGATGCCTTTGGCCTGGAAGGCGATCTGCATCGCCGACAGGGGCGTGGTGGGCTTGTTCTTGTTGTGCCGCGGGGTGAGGTTCAGCATCTTGCCGGCATCGTAGAGCAGCACCAGATCGGTGACCTGCCAGGCCGGGAAATGGCCGTTGCCGACCCAGCCGCGACACAGGAAGTAATGCTCGACCGAGGCCAACACTTCGTCGTCGGGGTCGAGCAGGTGGGGCGGGTAGGTGCCGATGCCGTTGCGGACATTGTAGAGGTCCTGGCGCAGCGTGTCGTACCGGCCGGGTTCGGTCTCGCCGTTGCGATAGACTTTCCAGGCCTCGATCAGTTCGTTGACCCGCGCTACTTTACTCATCTCAAACTCCCAGGCTGATGGGGGAGACAAGAACCCGGCGGGCCGTTCCAGGATGTGCCCGCGGTCACACGCCGCTCAAAGGATGCCAGCCGATGCGCCAAGGTAGCTGCCACTGCGGAAAAATCGCCTTCACCCTGGCGGCCGAGCCGACCGAGGCGATCGAATGCAATTGCTCCCACTGCTCGCGCAAGGGCTACCTGCTGGCGTTCTTCCCGCACGATACCCTGGTCCTGACGACGCCCCGGGAAAACCTCGCGACCTACACCTTCAACCGCCATGTCCTGCAACATCACTTCTGCCCGGCCTGCGGCTGCGCGCCGTTCGCCGAAGGGCAGGGGCCCAAGGGCCCGATGGTCGCGGTCAACCTGCGCTGCGTCGAAGGGATCGATCGCGGTGCACTGACGGTCAAACAGGTCGACGGCAAGAGCTTTTAGGTTCTCCTCGCTTCGTCATCCCGGACGAAGCGCAGCGCAGATCCGGGATCTCAGGACCAGTGGTTTCGGTCTCCATCCGGCACAAGATCCCGGCTCTGCGGCCGGGATGACGCTCTTATGGCAACCGCGCCCAGACGAAGGGCAGGGCGACGGGCAGGCCGGCGGCGGAATCGTCGGTGCCTTCGACATGTTCGGCGGTCGGGACGCGCAGGATCCATTCGTCGACGATTTCGAGCCAGGGTTCGCGCAGCAGCCGGTCGGCATCGGAGCGGCGGGCGCCGCGGGCCGGGGCGGCGCGGGCGAAGTCGACCCGGTAGAGCACGATCGGCGCATTGCGGCCGTCGCGGATGACCGTGTAGGGGCCGGCGTCGGCCGCACCGAAGGCCCGGGCGGTGCGCAGCAATTGCGCGGTATCGTCGCGGTCCAGCCGGATCAGCATGTACTGGGTGATGATGGCGCCGTCGTCGAGCACGGTGATCCGGCAATCGTCCTGGTTGGCCAGCAGCACGGTGAAGCGGGCGCCGGCCTTGGCCAGCATCTGGGCCGCCATGGCCGCGGCCGACTTGCGGCCCGAGGCATTGCCGGGGAAGCCGTAGTACTCATAGAACTTGGCCTCGAGCGCATCGACATAGTCTTCGCCGCGCTCGAACAGGCGCCGCTCGATATAGCCGAGGTCGAGGCCCAGCTCGCGGATCGCGTTGTCGGTCAGGCGCTCGATCTTCACATGGCAATTGGAGAGTTGCAGCGGCCCGCCCGGGTGGCCGCGTTCCGCCAGGATGGCATAGTCCAGGGGCAACAGGCGGCGCAGCAGGTCGTCGCTTTCGGGCGAGGCCAGGTCCAGCGCCTGCGGGTCGATCTGGTCGATGACCAGGTCGGCCGAGAACTGGCGCAGGTTCTGCACCGTCACCCGGTTCGATTTGCGCAGGCGGAAATGCTTGATCAGGGGTGAGGGCAGCGGCGCGTCGAGCAGGATCAGGAAGGCCGTGTTCTGGTGCCGGTGTTCGCCCCGCGGCACCGCGCTGCCGGGGACGACGCTGGTCTTGGGCAGGAAGGGATAGGCCTTGCGCGCCCGCACGAACGAGAAATAACTCTCGATCAGGGAGTAGCCCAGCAGGAACTCGATCAGGCGGTCCCGGGCCGACAGAAACTGGTCGCCGCCGGCGCTGGCGGGGCCGGCGAAGTGACGGTCGAGTTCGGAAAAGTCACTCATCTGGCGGCCGGTTCCCGTCAACCCGTTGCGTCGATCCGCGAAACTGTCCATAGAGATAGCATGTCCCCGACCACCGCCCCAAGCGCCGAAGCCATGTCCTCCCTGCCGGTCGCCCGCGCCGTGGTGCTGGCCTCGGGCAGCACCACCCGCCGCGCCATGTTCGAGGCCGCCGGCATCCCCATCGGCATCGATCCCGCCCATGTCGACGAGGCGGAACTAAAACGCAGCATGCTGGCCGACGCGGTGCCGCCGCGCGACATCGCCGACTTCCTGGCGGAACTGAAAGCGGTGCGCGTCTCCAACCGCTGGAACGGCGCCCTGGTGATCGGTGCCGACCAGGTGCTGGTGCAGAACGGCGTGGTGTTCGACAAACCGGCCGATCTCGATCATGCCAGGGCTCATCTCCAGGCCTTGCGCGGCCGCCGCCACGAGCTGATCTCGGCGGTGGTCATCGCGGAAAACGGGGCCGTGGTCTGGCGTCATATGGCCACCGCTAAACTGGAAATGCGGCCGTTTAGCGACCAGTTTCTCGATGCCTATCTGGCGGCGGCGGGCGAGCGGGTTCTTGCCTCGGTCAGCGCCTATCAGGTGGAGGGGCTGGGCCTGCAATTGTTCAATCGCATCGAGGGCGATCACTTCACGATTCTGGGCCTGCCCCTGCTCGCGGTGCTCGACTATCTGCGCCTGCGCGGCGTGCTGGCGTCATGACCATTTCGGGCAAGGCCAAACTGGCGGGGGTGATGGGCTGGCCGGTCGGCCATTCCCGCTCGCCCCGGCTGCACGGCTACTGGCTGGAGCAGCACGGTATCGACGGCGCCTATGTGCCGCTGGCGGTCCGGCCGGACGACCTGGCCGCGGCCCTGCGCGCCCTGCCCAAGCTGGGCTTCCGCGGCTGTAACCTGACCGTTCCCCACAAGGAGGCGGCGCTGGCCGTCGTCGACCGGGTCGATGCGGCGGCCCGGCGCATCGGCGCCATGAACACCGTGGTGGTCGAGGCCGACGGCACCTTGAGCGGCAGCAACACCGATGCCCCGGGCTTCATCGCCAATCTGCGCCAGGGTGCGCCGGGCCTGGACCTTGCGGGCAAGACCGCCGTCGTCATCGGCGCCGGCGGGGCCGCCCGGGCGGTGGTGGTCGGCCTGATCGATGCCGGCGTGGCCGGCATCCGCCTGGCCAACCGCAGTGCTGAGCGGACGCAGGCCCTGGTCGAGGCTTTCGCGCCGGTGGTCGGCGCCGTTGCCTGGGACGCGCGGGCGCAGGCGCTGGCGGGCGCCGACCTGCTGGTGAACACCACCAGCCTCGGCATGGTGGGCGAACCGGCGCTGGACCTGCCCCTCGACGCCCTGCCCGCGACCGCCACGGTTACCGACATCGTCTATGCCCCGCTGGAGACGGCGCTGCTGGCGGCGGCGCGGGCGCGGGGCAATGTCGCGGTCGACGGCCTGGGCATGCTGCTGCACCAGGCGGTGCCAGGCTTTGCCGCCTGGTTCGGCACCACCCCGACAGTCACCGCGGAGTTGCGTGCCCATGTCCTTGGCGCCTGACCCCTATACCAGGCCGATCCTACTGGCGCTGACCGGCTCGATCGGCATGGGCAAGAGCGAGACGGCCAGGATGTTCGCCGCCCTGGGCGTGCCGGTCTATGACGCCGATGCCGCGGTTCATGCCCTCTACGCCCCCGGCGGCAAGGCGGTCGGGCCGATCGGCGCGGCCTTTCCCGGCGTGGTCGCCGACGGCGCCGTCGACCGCGCCGCCCTGTCCCGCCACCTGGCCGGCGATCCGGCGGCGTGGAAGCGGCTGGAAGCGGTGATCCACCCCCTGGTGGCCGAGGCGCAGCGGGATTTCCTGATGGCCCAGATGGCGGCCCAGGCCCGGCTGGTCCTGCTCGATATCCCCCTGCTGTTCGAAACCGGGGGCGAGGCCCGGGTGGACTATGTCGCCGTGGTGTCCGCGCCGGCGCAAGTGCAGCGCCGCCGGGTGCTGGAGCGCCCGGGCATGACGCCGCAAAAGCTCGACGAGATCCTCAGCCGCCAGGTGCCCGACGCGCAGAAGCGCGCAGGCGCCGATTTCGTCATCCCGACCGACCAGGGCTTGCAGGTCGCGCGCGACCATGTGCGCGCGATCGTCGACCGCCTGATCCTGACTCCGCCCCCGAAGATGCCCGGAAGGCTGCCCTGATGCGCGAAATCGTCCTCGATACCGAAACCACGGGCTTCGACTTCGCCGGCGAGGACCGCATCGTCGAAATCGCCTGCCTGGAACTGATGAACCATGTGCCCACCGGCCAGTTCTACCAGGCCTATGTCAATCCCGGCCGGGCGATGTCGGAAGGGGCGTTGCAGGTTACCGGCATCACCGACGACTTCCTGCTCGACAAGCCGCCGATCGGCGACGTGGCCGATGAGTTCCTGGCCTTCATCGGCGACAGCCCCTTCGTCATCCACAACGCGGCCTTCGACATCGGCTTCCTGAACGCCGAATTCGCGCGGCTGGCGCGCGTGCCGTTCCCGATCGAGCGGGCGACCGACACGGTGCTGATCGCCAGGCGCAAATTCCCCGGCGCCCCGGCCAGCCTGGACGCCCTGTGCAAGCGCTTCGACATCGACCTGTCCAAGCGCGGCAAGCACGGCGCCCTGCTCGACTGCGAATTGCTGGCGGCGGTCTATCTGGAGCTGGTGGGCGGCCGGCAGCAGGGCTTCTCCCTGGTCCGCTCGGCCTCCGCCAGGGCGGAAAGCCGCCAGCGCGAAGCCCGCCCGGCCCGGCCCCACGCCCCCAGCGACACCGAACTGGCCGCCCACGCGACGCTGATCGCCGAGATCAAGGGCGCGATCTGGACAGCGGAGTAGGCTGGAATCACCTTCATAGTCCGTCATCCCCGCGAAGGCGGGGATCCACCGTGATGGCGATACGGGTCTGCCCGTGCACTTCCCCAGCGTGGATCCCCGCCTTCGCGGGGATGACGAACGAGTTTGTTGGCGATACTACTGCTGAACCGCCTGCTGGGCCTGGGCCTGGCTGCGGGCGACGTGCTGGCGGTACAGTGCCACGAAGTCGATCGGCTCGAGCATCAGGGGCGGGAAGCCGCCGTCGCGGGTGACGTCGGCGACGATGCGGCGGGCGAAGGGGAACAGCACGCGCGGGCATTCGATCAGGCACAGCGGCTGCAAGGCATCGTCGGGCGCATTGCGGATCAGGAACAGGCCGGAATAGACCAGCTCGGCCACGAACACCGGCTTGGCCTCGCCGTCGGCGGCGCTGGCGCGGATGCGCAGCTCGACCTCGTAACGGTCTTCCGGCAGGCGGCGGGCCTGGACGTCGACGCCGATGTCGATCTTGGGCTGGCTCTGAAGCTGCAGGCTGCCGGGCGCGCCGGGATTCTCGAACGAGAGGTCGCGCACATATTGCGCCAGGATCGAGAATTGGAGCTGGGGCGCCTGGTCGGTGCCGCCCGGATTGGTGTCGGTCATGATGATGGTCCTGAAGAAAAGCGCCCCTCCGCTACCACAAGGGACCCAGGGCAACAAGCGGCGCCTTGGCATTGCCATGTTTAGACCCTATGTGAAGGGAGTAGCGCGTGGCCGGCATTGCTGGATTCAGGCCGGCCCTGCCGGTATGCTGGTTCGACTCCCTCCATGAAAGCGACGTGAAAGCCACCATGGGCAACGGCTTTGAATATCTCGACATCGTGTTCCTGGCCCTGATTGCCGGTTTCATAGGCTTTCGCCTGTGGAGCGTGCTGGGCCAGCGGACCGGTCACGAGCAAAGCCAGGATCCCTTGGCGCGCCCCAAGACCAATCCGGGCGACGACAATGTGGTGCCGCTGCCCGGCCGGGCCGATCCGGTCGCCTTTCCAGGCGACGAGAACATCCCGGGCCTGACCGCGGTGCAACTGGCCGATCGCGGCTTCGAGCCCGCCCAATTCATCGAGGGCGCCCGCTGGGCCTATGAGCTCATCGTCGGGGCCTTTGCCAAGGGCGATGAAGCCGCCCTGCGCCCGCTGGTGGCGCCTGATGTCTTCGCCGGCTTCTCGAGCGTGATCGCCAGGCGCAAGGCTGCCGGCCACACCGTCGAGGAGACGATCGTGGCGCTGCGGGAAGCCAAGATCGAAAGGGCCGCCATGGTCGGGCGCAACGCGGAAATCACCGTGCGCTTCGTCGCCGATGTCATCGCCGTGACCCGGGATGGCGGCGGCAACGTGGTCGATGGCCACCCGACGGCCGTGCGCGAACTCTCCGACGTCTGGACCTTCGCCCGCGATACCCGCAGCCGCGACCCCAACTGGACGCTGATCGCGACCGCGCCCACGACCTGACCATCGCAGGCCGGACAGCTCATCGTGCGTCGATCCTCCGCCTTCGGCCTGCTCACCTTCCTGCTCGGCGCCGGCGCTGCAGCACTTGCGGTGGTCATGGTCCCCGGCCGGCCCCGCCGCCGCCGGCCCCGCCCAAGCTGGTCCTCGAAGTCGCCCGCTTCGCCGACCTGCCCGGCTGGACGCAGGATGCCCAGGACCAGGCCTGGCCCGCCCTGCGCCTGTCGTGCGAACGGGTGATGAAGCGCAAGCCCGAGACCGACCTGGGGATCGGCGGCACGGCCGCCGACTGGACCGGCGTCTGTACCGAGGTGCTGGCCCTGGCGGCGCCCGATGCCGCGGCCGTGCGCGCCTTCATCGAAGACCGCTTCACCCCGGTCGCCGCCACCAACAATGGTGACGCGCAAGGCCTGTTCACCGGCTATTACGAGCCTGAACTGCTGGGCGCCATGGCACCGGATGCGACCTATGCCACGCCGCTCTACCGCCGGCCGGACGATCTGGTGCAGGTCGACCTGGGCGACTTCCGCGAGGAACTGAAGGGCCAGCGTATCGCCGGCCGGGTCCAGGACGGCCGCCTGAAACCCTTCGAGGACCGGGCGAAGATCGTCGAGGGTGCCCTGGGCAGCAAGGGCCTGGAGCTGATCTGGGTCGCCTCGCCGGTCGATGCCTTTTTCCTGGAAATCCAGGGGTCGGGCCGGGTGCGCATGGCCGACGGCACGATCATGCGCGTCGGCTTCGACGGCCAGAACGGCCACCCTTACGTGGCCCTGGGCAAGGTGATGCTGGAGGACGGCCTGCTGGAGCGCGGGCGGGTTTCCATGCAGTCGATCAAGGCCTGGCTGAACGCCCATCCGGGCGAGGCCCAGGCCCTGATGAACCGCAACCCGTCCTACGTCTTCTTTCGCGATCTGGGCCCTGGTCCCGGCCCGCTGGGTGCCCAGGGCGTGGCCCTGACCCCCGGCCGCTCGCTCGCCGTCGATCGCAAGTTCTATCCGCTGGGGCTGCCGATCTGGCTGGACGCCACCCTGCCCGCGGCGGCGGAGGGGGCGACACCCGTGCCGTTGCACCGGCTGATGGTGGGCCAGGACACCGGCGGCGCCATTCGCGGCCCGGTGCGCGGCGACGTCTTCTTCGGCCCCGGCGCGGAAGCCGAGCGCCTGGCGGGGGCGATGAAGCAGCCCGGCCGCTGGTGGCTGCTGCTGCCCAATGCCGTCGCCGCACGCCTGCCCGCGGCGGGGTGAGCGGTGGCCAAGACGCGCGACCCCAAGGCGCCCAAGGTCAGGGGCATGTTTCCCGGCCGGCCGCCCACGCCTGAGGAGAAGGCCGCACTGGAGAATGCCATGACCGGGGTGAAGCGCCTCGCGGCGGCGAAAGCCGTGGTCGCGCCGCCGCTGGCACCCCTGCCCGGTGCCCGGCCGCGCCGCATCGTCACCTCGATCGACTACCTGCCCCTGTCGGGCGAGGCCCCGGCCCCCGCCCAACGCATCGAGGGCATGGACGGGGCCAAGCAGAAGCGCTTCATTCGCGGCGAGCTGCCGATCGAAGGCCGCCTGGATCTGCACGGCCTGACCCAGGAACGCGCTCATCGCGCGCTCGATCGCTTTCTGGCCTCGGCCCACGGCGCGGGGCTGCGCTGCGTGATCGTTATCACGGGTCGTGGGCGCGGGCCGATTGATGAAGCCCCCAATGGTGTGCTGTATCAGATGGTGCCGCGCTGGCTGAACGCGCCGGACCATGCCCACCGGGTGCTGGGCTGGCACCCGGCCCAGCGCAAGGACGGCGGCGAAGGGGCGCTCTATGTGCTGCTGCGCCGCGCACGCGAATAAGAACACCAATAAGAACAGACGGAGAGCAACGCATGTCAGGCCTGGGCCCCACCTCGCACCGTTATTTCAGCCAGGGGCTCCGCCTCCATTACGTCGACTGGGGCAATGATGCGGCGCCGCCGCTGATCCTGGTCCATGGCGGCAACGACCATTGCCGGAGCTGGGACTGGGTGGCCCAGGCGCTGTGCGACCGCTTCCATGTCATCGCCCTCGACCTGCGCGGCCATGGCGACAGCGACCACGCCCCGGGCAGCCACTATCCCACCCACAGCTTCGTGCTCGACCTGGCGCAACTGATCGCCCAGCGCCAGCTCGCCCCGGTGAACATCCTGGCCCATAGCTGGGGCGGCGCCGTCTCCACCATCTATGCCGGCACCTACCCCGAGAATGTCGCCCGGCTGATGGTGATCGAAGGCTGGGGCCCCTCGCCCGCGATGGAGGCGACACAGGCGGGCCTTGCCCCGCACGAGCGCCTGCGCCAATGGATCGAGAATACCCGCGCGGTCGCCCACAAGCGCCCGCCGCGCTATGCCGGGATCGAGGAATGCGTCACCCGGATGAAGGCCGCCAATACCCGCCTGACCGACGAGCAGGCCCGCCACCTCACCGTCCACGCCGCGACCCAGAACGAGGACGGCACCTATTCCTGGAAATACGACCCCTATGTCCGGGTGCTGGCGCCGATCTGGCATGGCAGCGCGGAAATGGCCGGATTCTGGGGGCGCATCGCCTGCCCGGTCCTGCTGGTGCGCGGGACCGAGAGCTGGGCCGTCGACCCGGTCGGCACGGGCAGGGCGGCGCATTTCAAGGATGTCCGCGTCGAGGCCCTGGAACGGGCCGGCCACTGGGTCCACCACGACCGGCTGGAGACGGTGATCGAGCTGGCTGAAGCCTTCTTTCCACACGCGCAATAAGTTATTCAGATTGTGCATGGGTTCGATCATGTAAAACATGCTTGAACCACGAACGCTTATTGGCTAAATCTTATCCAGCCCTCGGGACGAGGCGCCTAGTCCCGTGACGGACCCGCGGCATTTGACGGGAGCAGCTTGCACCGCGTTACCCCAGCTAAAGCGCCACGACGGTGGTCGTGGTTCCCCCTGATATGAAGGAGTGGACCGATGAACAAGTATTTCGAGCCGACCGCCGGGCTCTTCTCCTGTGGCATGGCGCCCTGCGCCGCCTGTTGTCGCTGCGGCTGACCCCACCCCCGCACGTTACATCCCGCAGATAGAGCCGGCCCCGGGCAAAACGCCTGGCCGGCCAGGAGAGCACCCATGTCCATCGCCATTCCGGGCCTCGAGGCCACGCCCGCCTTCACCATCGAAGTCGACGACATCGCCGCCGGTGTCGCCCTGCGCGAGCGCACCGGCTTCCGCTTCGTCGCCGCCGATCCCCGCTTCCGCCTGCTCGACGGCAGCCACTTCCGCCGCCTGGGCCAGATCGAGGCGGCGGCGCGTAATCTCGCCCGTGCCAACCTGCCGGTGCGCCGCCTGCACTTCGCCTGAAGGGCAGCACCAGTTCCTCCCACCGGGTGAGCTCATCCCCCATTCGGTGACCTGGGCGACGGGGCAACCCGTCGCCCTATTTTTTGCGCTCTATGCCGTCATCCCGGCCGATAGGGATTGATCCCTTCGCGCCGCAGCGCCGACCAGGTCCACATCGCGCCCAGGAAATCGGGCACCACGAACAGGAACACGATCGGTTGCATGTCGAAGACCAGGATCAGGGCGATGAAGACCGGCACGATGGCGGTGCGCATCTGGACCGACCAGCAGAAGAAGGCGGTGACGTTGGCGCGCGCCAGGTTGAAGTAGTAGTAGCCGACGATCAGCACGACGACGCCTAAGAACCGGATCCAGTCCAGGCCTTCCACGGGAAAGCCCATGACCTGAAGGATCAGGGCCGGTGCCAGGATCATCGGCACGCCGGCGGCGAAGATGTAGAGCGAGAACCAGAAGATGGTGCGGGCGGCGGGGGTCATCTCGTATCCCTCGGGTTCACAACAGGGGGGTTCACAGCAGGTGGGGGATCACGGCCCGGCGGTTCTTGGGATAATCGGGGAACCGGGTGCGGTACCAGCGGTGGTGGGCGACCGCCCGGGGCATCAGGTTGGCCATGGAGAACAGGGCGAAGACCAGCCCGGCGGGGGTCCAGCTCATGATCGCCCAGCCCCACCAGAACACGATCTCGCCGAAGTAATTGGCCGACGAGACCCAGCGGAAGGCGCCGCCGTGGGGGATGCGATAGCCGGTGAAGCCGTCGCCGCGCAAGGACAGCAGGATATTGTCGGCCTGGAAATTCACCACCCAGCCGAAGGCGGCGACGGCGAGCCCGACGATGAAGCGCGGGTCGCCCAGCCACGCGGTGTCCATCAGGTGCGCGGCATGGCCGACCGCATAGGCATTGGCAAAGCCGTTGCACAGGTTGAAGACGAAGCCGAAGCAGACCGCGACGATGGGAAAGCTCTTGTGCCGGTCCCGCATCCGCAAGGGATAGATCAGCCCGCGATAGAAGTAGTGGGCCTGCCACAGGCCGAACAGGAACAGCATCACGCTCGACGGGCCGGCTTCGGGCGGCGCCACCAGCCAGAAGGTCAGGGCGAAGGCGAACCATTGCGGGCTTTCGAACAGCAGCCAGGCGGCCCGGGCCGGCATGGTGCCGGTCTGGCCCGCCGTCATGTGCCGGCCGTAAGGCCCGGCCTGGCGCAGGGTGGCGCCCAGGGTGCTGAGCCCCAGCAGCCCGATGATGCCGAGCGCGGCGAGATAGGCGGTTTCCATCGACTGTCCCCCATCCGGGCCTTGTGGCCGACCCATGCTCCTATTCCTCCTCGGGTATCGGTCGGCCCGCATCCCCAATTTGGACTACACCGCACACGCGCGGGGAGGTAATTGCCGGATCCGGCGCATCCATCGGTGGCTCGCCGGCCCGGCCGGGTATATATTGCGGCCGGGGATGTCGCGCCATCCGGGGGACCAGGGGCGCGGCGCCAGTACGACATTGACGCGTGTCCCGTTGGAAGAAGCGATGACCCAGCTTATCTCCAGGCGAGGCTTTCTGGCCTCGACCAGTTCGACCGTCGTCTTCCTGGCGGCCGGCGCCTCCCTGGCGGCGGCCAATCAGGCCTTTCAGGTCATCGTCTACGGCGCCACCTCGGCCGGGGTCTTCGCGGCCTATGCGGCGGCGCGCGAAGGCATGAAGGTTGCCCTGGTGGTCGGCCCCAACCCGATCGGCGGCATGACCGCCAATGGCCTGAGCCGGGCCGATGCCAACGAAAAGCAGCCGATCGGCGGCCTCACCGGCGCCTTCTTCAGGGCCATGGGTGCCCATTACGGCCTGCCCTCGGCCTTCCGCTTCGAACCCCATGTCGCCGAGGCGCATTTCCGCGGCCTGCTCACGGAAGCCGGGATCACCGTCTACGCCCAGGACCTGCTCGAAACCCGGCCGCTGATGATGGAAGGCAACCGCATCCGGTTCGTGAAGCTCGAGGACGGGGTACAGTTGACCGCCCCGGTCTATGTCGATTGCAGCTACGAGGGCGACCTGATGGTGGCCGCCGGGGTCTCCTACGAGACCGGCCGCGACGGCCAGGCCGAGTATGGCGAGCCGACGGCCGGCTTCGGCCTGGCCCAGTCGCTGCGGACCTCGGTCGACGTGCTCACCGCGGCGGGCAAGCTCATTCCCCTGGTCAAGCCGTTCCCGAGCACCGTCGTGGGCGCCGCCGACCGGGCCGTCATGGGTTACAACTTCCGCCTCTGCCTGACCAACGACCCGGCCGACCGCCGCCCCTGGACCAGGCCGCCCAATTACAATTCCAACTGGTACCTGATCGACCTGGAGCGCAGCTTCCCCTCGGACGGGCTGCACGCGGGCGGTGAACTGCTCGACCTGCCCAAGGTCGACCGCAACAATGACGAGCCGGTGGGCGAGAACTGGGGCTATCCCAACGGCACCCGGGCCCGGCGCAAGAGCATCGTCGATTTCCATCGGACCTATCAGGCCGGCCGACTCTATTTCTTCGCGACCGACCCGCGCGTGCCCCAGTTCTACCGCGACTCGACGAACGAATGGGGCCTGGCGCTCAGCGAGTTCACCGACAACGACAACTGGCCGCGCCAGCTCTATGTCCGTGAAACGCGGCGCATGAAGGGCGTCTACAAGCTGCGCCAGCAGGAGACCAGCGCCGGCGCCCGCTTCGACGACGGCGTCCTGATCTGGGGCTACGACTACGACAGCCACCCGGTGCAATATCTGGCAAGTCCCGAGGGCAAACTGATCATCGAGGGCAGCAATACCGCCGCAACCCCGGGCATGGGCGCCAAGCGCTATCACCTGCCGCTGCGGGCCATGCTGCCGCTGGAGCGGCAGTGCCGTAACCTGATCGTGCCGGTCTGCGCCTCGGTCACCCGCGTGGTCGATTGCAGCTACCGGATGGAGCCGGCCTATATGATGGCCGGCGAGGCGGCCGGGATCTGCGCCGCCCATGCCGTGCTCGACAAGGTCGCGGTCCAGGGTGTCGACAGTGCCGGTGTCGTGCAGGCCCTGAAGGATCGCGGGGCGATCCTTTGAGCGTCTCGCGCCTGATCGGCGACATCGCCTGCCGCTAGACCAACGCCCTTCCTGGTTGACGTGCGATACTCCAGCCGTCATGGCCGGGCGAAGTCCCGGCCATCCACGTCGGCAAGCTGCCTATGCTGTCAACGGATGTGGCTCGTCCCGACGTGGATGACCGGGACAAGCCCGGTCATGACGAAATTTGTGGGTGACGAAGCGCTTCCTATCAAATGCACGATGCGCTGGCGGCCTGGCGCGCCGCGTCGTTTTGCCCAGGGGTCGATCCGCCGGCGCGGGCCGATGATGGGCAAAACAGCGGAGGGGAACCCATGAGCGACCGGCATTGGCGTAGCTTTTTCTGGATCGCCGCCGCCTACAACATGCTGGCCGGCCTGCCGCCGCTGCTGGTGCCGGCCCAGGGCGGCGCGCTTTTCGGCCTGGTCGATCCGGCCCCTGTCGTGGCCGTGCTGCTGCAGATGGTCGGGCTGCTGGTGATCAATTTCGGGCTGGGCTATGCCATGGTCGCGCGCAACCTGGAGGCCGCCCGCTATATCCTGCCCTTAGGGATTTTCGGCAAGCTGGGCGTCGTCGTCCTGATCGGCTGGCACTTCGCTGCCGGCACCTTGGCCGCGCCGGCCCTGGCCGCGGCCTTTGGCGACCTGTTGTTCGCCCTGGGCTTCATCGCCTTCCTGCGCCGGCGCTGATCAGAACTGCCGGGTCAGGCCGATCTCGAACAGGTCGCGGGGGTATTCGTAGACGTCGATCGACGACGTGTGGTCGATGCGGGTGTAGCGGAAGGTCGGCGTCGCGCCCAGCAGCTTGAATTCCCGGTGCAGCAGCAACAGCGACTCCTGCCAGTCCTCGTCGCGGCGCTTCTCCCGGAACAGGGGATTGACGCCGTGGTAGTCGGTCTGGGCATAACGGGCCGACAGGCCGACCGAAATGCCGGCCGGCAGGTCGACATAGGTGCCAAGGGTCACGCCGCGCGATTCATAGCTTTGGGTCTTCAGTTCGGCATCGGTCGCCGTGAACAGCACCGTGGCAAAGGTCAGGACCGCCGGGGTTACGGCAAAGCGCAAGGTCGCGTCGGTGTCGAAGGCAGTGCCGTCATTTTCATTGGCGGTGACATAGTCGAGCCGGCGCAATTGGGCCGCGGCGTCGAGGCGCAGCCGGTCGGTCAGCAGGTAGTTGCCGTCGAGGCGCCCACCCAGCGCCAGGGTATAGGGATCATTGCCGTACCATCGGTAATAGCCGACCAGCGAGGCCCCGACGTCGCCCCGATCGAACAGGTAGCGCGGCCCGGCTGACCATTGCACGATCGTGTCGTCGAAGCGGCTGTCCTCGAACGCCTTCTCGAACACCGACCCGCCGACCTGCAGCCGGATCTTGTCGCTCAGGGTGAAGCGATAGGTGCCGCCCAGCGACGCCTGTACCCCGACGGCTGATTTCTCGGTTACGGACTCTTTGAGCTCCAGCGGCGGCAAGCCCTCGATGATGACCTCGCGGCTGGTGGGGCCTGAATTGATGTTGCTGTCGGGGACGATGGCGACGGCGGCATTGAGCGACCATACCCGGCGCTGGCGGATGGCGGCGATGAAGCGCTCGACGTTCACCCGCACCGTCTCAGGCAGGTCGCCGGCCAGCACGCGCTCGAACTGGAAGGTGGCGCGCAGGTCGTCCTCGCCGGTCAGGAACAGGGCCCGGGCCAGTTCCAGGCGCACCCGGACCAGGTCGGGATGGTCGGCCAGAATGCCGTCCAGCAGGTCGATCGCCGCCCGGTACTGGCCGGCGTCGATCGCCCGCAGGGCCTCGCTAAAGCGGGCCTCGATCTGCCGGGCTTCCGGCACCGAAAGGGTGCTGTCGTCCGCCCGCGCCGGCACCCCGGCGCCGAGCGCTGCACCCGCCAGCACCAGGGCAAAGATCGACCGCGCGCGCAATCAGCGGGCCGCGCCGAACGCGCCGCTGATCTCCTCGGTCGGGGTGATGACGTACCAGCCGCCGCCCACTTCCTCGAGCCGGTTGCCATAGAAGCCGCCGGCCAGGTCGGCGAAGGAACCGGTGCCGGCATTGAGCGCCGCCCCGTTCATGGTGGCGGTGAAGGCGCCGATTCCGGTCGAACCCTGGAACCCGGGCGAGGCCGCGCCGCCGGCATCGACGATCGTTGCCCCGGTGAACTGGAAGGTCGGCCCGGCGCCCAGGTCGGCCCCGGTATCGGGGTTGGCCAGGCGGGTGCCGGTGATGGCAGCGTCCAGCCGGCCGGTGGTGAAATTCGCGTCGAGCTGGATGTCGCCCCGCAGCACCCGGAAATTGCCCGAGGTGGCGCCGTCGACGATGCCGCCCAGGGTGGTGCCGCGATAGGTCGCGGTGCCCAGGCCGGGGCCGGCCGACAAGTCGGCCGCCGGGGTGCCGAGCGAGCCGCCGGCGGCGGTGATGATCGTGTCGGAGGTGGTGTTGACGATCGCCCAATAGGCGAAGGTCATGAATTCGAAGGCTTCGGTCCTGCTGCCGTCCAGCAGCAGGGCCTCGCCGGTGGGAAAGGCCGGCCCGCCCCGGGTGATGTCGGGGTCCGCGCCACCTGCACGTCGGTCAGGGCGCCGGTGCCGGCGGCAAAACCGTGGAAGGTGGCGATGGTCTCGGGGCCGGCCGCCGGCGGCCGCCGGTTCAAGGTCAGCACCGTGTCGGCGCCGGCTTCCTTCAGATTGGCTTCGTGATAGGCCTGATTGAGGGCGGTGGTGCGCGCCCCGCCGATGCCGTCTTCTGCGCCCGGCGCCGTGCTCAGTTGGATCCCCGGCTCGACCGCCGCACCGCTATCGGGCAGGACATCGCGCAGGCCGGTGATGCCCGGCGCCGGCGCCGGCGGCAAGGGGACGCCGCCCCCGCCCCCGCCACCCGTACAGCCGGCCAGCAACAGGCCCAACGATGCCAGATAGAGTCCCGCCGAAACCTTCGTCATGCCCGCCCCCCGACTGCACAGGCCGCAACTCTATCGCGGTGCGGTGCGGCGGACCACAGCCATTCTGTTGAAGGAAGCGTGAAATCGGTCCCCGCTTGCGCATTCTCCGAAGCCGGGTGCAATCATGGAGCGGAAAATCTCCCGAGCAAGGCGAGCGGCATATGCTGAGCATTACCGAGAAGCTGGTGCCAGTGGAGCAGTACCTTTCGGCCGATCCGCCTGATCGTGATGACGTTGCCGGCCTGTTTCGCGAAGCCAGCGACTTCCTCCTGTCCCATAGCTGGTGCACGGAGATTGTCGAGGGCCGGATCGGCGAGGCGATTCCGGGGATCCTGGGGCTGTTCCTGGTTCGTATTGTTCCCGGCCGGCCCGAGGTGGACGAGCAGCTTTGGGTCGTCGTCGGCGATCTGCCGCCTGCCTACCTCGTCTGCGACGACTGTCACGACGCCGCGTCGGCACTTCAAGGGTATCTATTTGAAATGTCGCGGTGGGTTCAAGCGGTCGAGCGCGGCGAACCCGTGAGCGGCCTGATTCCGGTGAACGCACCGCCAACCGCGGAATGGGCGGTTGCACTGAAGCGACGCTTGCAGTTCATCGAGCAGAAAATCCTGGGGCAGCCGACCGATTGAGCGGGCAGGCCCGGATGGGGAATCGCCCACCCGCGACGGGCAGGTGGGAGATCAAGTCTTACAGAATGAACTTCGACAGGTCGGTGTTGGCGGCGAGCGCGCCGACATTCTTGGCCACATAGGCGGCGTCGATGGTTACGCTCTGGCCGCTGCGGTCGGACGCGGCGAAGCTGATCTCGTCCAGTACCCGTTCCAGGATCGTGTGCAGGCGCCGGGCGCCGATGTTCTCGACCGCGGCGTTGACCTCGGCCGCGACCTTGGCGATCTCGGCGATGCCGTCCTTGGTGAAGTCCAGGGTGACGCCTTCCGTGGCCATCAGGGCGACGTACTGGCGGATCAGGCTGGTCTCCGGCTCGGTCAGGATGCGCTCGAAATCAGCCCGGGAAAGGGCCGTCAGTTCCACGCGGATCGGCAGGCGGCCCTGCAATTCGGGCAGCAGGTCCGAGGGCTTGGCGATGTGGAAGGCGCCCGAGGCGATGAACAGCACATGGTCGGTCTTCACCGGGCCGTGCTTGGTCGACACGGTGGTGCCCTCGATCAGGGGCAGGAGGTCGCGCTGCACGCCTTCCCGGCTGACGTCGGCGCCCTGGCGTTCCGAGCGGGCGCAGATCTTGTCGATCTCGTCGAGGAAGACGATGCCCGCGTTCTCGGTCAGGCGGATCGCTTCCTGGGTGACCGATTCCTGGTCCAGCAGCTTGTCCGATTCCTCGGCCAGCAGGATGCCGTAGCTGTCCTTGACCAGGACCTTCTTAGCCTTGGTGCGCTGGCCGAAGGCCTTGCCCAGCATGTCGCCGATATTGATCATGCCGACCGAGGCGCCCGGCATGCCGGGAATCTCCATGTTGCCCAGGGGCGAGCCGGTATCGGCCACCTGAAGCTCGATCTCCTTGTCGGCCAATTCGCCGCTGCGCAGCTTGGCGCGGAATTTCTCGCGCGTGTCCTTCGACGCGCTTTCGCCCACCAGGGCGTCGAGCACCCGATTCTCGGCATTGAGCTCGGCCTTGGCCTTGACATCGCGGCGGCGCTTCTCGCGGGTCATGGCGATGGCGATTTCGACCAGGTCGCGGACGATCTGCTCGACGTCACGGCCGACATAGCCGACTTCCGTGAACTTGGTCGCCTCGACTTTCAGGAACGGCGCATTGGCGAGCTTGGCCAGGCGGCGCGAGATCTCGGTCTTGCCGACGCCGGTCGGCCCGATCATCAGGATGTTCTTGGGGAGAACCTCGTCGCGCAGGTCGTCGGGCAGTTGCTGGCGCCGCCAGCGGTTGCGCAGGGCGATGGCCACGGCGCGCTTGGCGTCGTTCTGGCCGACGATGTGGCGGTCGAGTTCGGAGACGATCTCGCGCGGGGAAAATTCACTCATGATTCGATGACTTCGACGGTGAGATTGCGGTTGGTGTAGACGCAGATGTCGGCGGCAACCTCCAGCGAGCGCCGCGCGATCACCTCCGGATCGGCCTCGTAGGGCATCAGGGCGCGGGCCGCGGCCAGGGCATAGTTGCCGCCCGAGCCGATCGCGGTGATCTCGTCTTCCGGCTCCAGCACGTCGCCGGTGCCGGTCAGCACCAGCGAGGTGGTGGCATCGGCGACGATCAGCATGGCCTCCAGCCGGCGCAGGTAGCGGTCCATGCGCCAATCCTTGGCCAGTTCGACGCAGGCCCGGGTCAACTGGTCGGGAAAACGCTCCAGCTTGGCTTCCAGGCGTTCGAACAGGGTGAAGGCGTCGGCGGTGGCGCCGGCGAAACCGGCGATCACCTTGCCGTTGCCGATGCGCCGGACCTTGCGGGCATTCGATTTGATGACGGTCTGGCCCAGGCTGACCTGGCCGTCGCCGGCCACGACCACCTTGTTGCCCTTGCGCACGCAAAGGATGGTGGTGCCGTGCCAAAGCGGTGATTGCTGATCCAAGGGGGATGTCCTTGCGGGGGAAATGTCGGTCCTTGTATGTAGCGATCGGCGGCCCGGGCACAAGGCTGGTAAGCGGCGGCTGGGATTGACGGCCTGCGTGGTTCGACAGGCTCACCATGAGGAAAACTTTTATGCCACAAAGACTTACCTCATCCTGAGCCTGTCGAAGGACGCACGGTGGACCTGCGAGGCCGCGCTCTGGCAGACTGCGCTCATGCTGACCGAGATTCATGAAGGGCCGGGGCGCCCGCTCATCCGCCTGGCCTATGCCACGGCCAACAACCTCACCAACAAGCCGATCTATACCCGCAGCGCCTGCTTTCTGCAGGTGGAGGCGGCGGCGGCGCTGGACCGGGCCCAGGCCGCGGCCCGGGCGATCGGGCTGACCCTGATCGTCTATGACGCCTTCCGCCCGACCGAGGCGCAATGGGTGCTGTGGCACCACCTGCCGGATCCGACCTTCATCGCCGATCCGAGGGCAGGCTCGACCCACGGCCGGGGCATCGCGGTCGACCTGACCCTGGGCACGCCGGACGGGGTGCCCCTGGACATGGGCACCGGCTTCGACGACATGACGCAAAGCTCGTTCCACAATGCCCCGGTGCCGCTCGAGGCCCGGCGCAACCGCCTGATCCTGCTGGGGTTGATGACCCAGGCGGGATTCGAGCACATCGAATCGGAATGGTGGCACTACAACCTGCCCGCGGCGGAGCGCTATCCTCTGCTCACCGATGCAGCAGCCGGCACAAGGCTGATGGCCCGTTGAGGCCCGTGGGAGAGAAGACGATGCGCACGATCCGCTGGACGATGGCCGCCGGCCTGCTGGCGCTGGGCCTCCATGCCCTGCCGGCCCGGGCCCAGGAAACGCCGACGCGCGAGATCGTCAGCGGCGCCGATTTCGTCGAACTATGCACCAAGGCGGGCCGCGCCCTGTCCAGCCCGCCGGGCGACGGCAGCCGGCCGGCGGCGCGCCAGTGCAAGGATTTCCTCAAGAACTTCTTCACCCTCGAAAACGCCCGCCCCGTGGTGCCGACCGACCAGGTGATGTGCATCAACGGCAAGCTGTCCTGGCAGGAGATTTCCGACCAGGTGCTGGACTGGGGCAAGGGCCGCAGCGAATTCGACGACAAGCCGGCGGGCGACCTGGTGCGGGCGGCGATGCGCGCCAAGCACCCCTGCACCACCGGGAACTGACGGCCGGGCGATGAGCGTCGCGGTCCCTGCCCTCGACCAGGTTGCCGCGGCCGCCATCGTCGACGCGGCGATCGAGCGCCACATCGCCGCCTGCCGGGCCCGGGTGCCGGGCTTCATCGAGCAGTATTTCTCGGTCAGGGGTTCCTTGCGCCTGCACGGCCACGCGGTGGGCTGGGATCTCGCCCGGGCGCCGGCCAATCTCCTGCTCTCGGTGCCGCAACTGGGGGTGCAGACACTGGCCGCCGGCCTCCGCCGCCTAGGCGGTGCCCGGGCGGCGGCGCGGCTCTCCAGGGTCGACCTGCTCTACCGCACGGCGGTGGCGGCGGAACTGGGCCGTGCGGTCGAACGTGACCTGCTGGGTCTCGCGGCCGACGCTTCCGGCGCCGACGGCATGGCCGCCGCCCTGGGCCGGGAGCCGGCGGTTGCGGCGGCCCTCGAGGTGCTGGAGATTTCGCACCGGCGCCGGGCGCAGGACCCCGTCTTCCGCGCAGCCTTGGACCAGGCCTTGTCGCGCTATGGCAACACCCGTATCGCGGCGGCGGAAATCGCCACGGCCTTGACCAGTCTGGGGGTGGGCGCCCTCGCCTTCAAGCAGTTGACGCCCAGCCTGCTCACCCTGGGGCCGGCCCTGGCCGGCGCCCTGGCGCAGAGTGCTGCCGTCTCCAGCTTTCCCCTGGGCGCCTCGATCGGCGGGCTGTGGTACCAGTGGTTTCCCACCAGCGTCGGCACCGGCCTGGTGGCCGGCGTGACCGGCAGCCTGTTCCTGGGCGCTGCCATGCTCACCGCCTTCGCCGGCGTCGTCACCGACCCGGCGCAAAAGGCCCTGGGCCTGCACCGCCGGCGCCTGAACCGGCTGATCGACGGCGTCGAGCACGGCTTGCGCACCGGCAGCCACCTGCCCTTCAACCCGCGCGACCACTACATCGCCCGCCTGATCGACCTGATCGACCTCGCCCGCCTGGCCCAGCGGCTGGCGGGGGCTGATCAACCCCTGCCGTCATCCCGGCGAAGGCCGGGATCCATTCCGATGCAGCGCGGGAACCAGGACCAGCGTGATCGTCTGCATCACGCTGTCCCGTCGATGGATTCCGGCCTTCGCCGGAATGACGATACTTGTGTGATCTCTTGCTTCACCTGCTACGGCAAGGTCAGCGTAACCTGTGTGGGCTTGCCGGCTTCGACCGTGATTTCGGCCTCGGCGCTCTTGCCGCCCGCTTCGAGCGTAACGATATAGGTGCCGGCCGGGACGATCCACACCGGTTCGGGGTCGTAGCTGTAGGTGACCTTGGTGCGTTCGGTACCGGTCATGGCGGCGACCAGGCTGTGGACACCCCAGTTCAGGTCGGACGAGACCTTGATGCCGCCCGCCTGGGCCTTGGCAAGGATGGCGCCGGCGTTGAGGTTGATCACGGGTGCCGTGGGCGCGCCGGCCTTGACCTCGACTTCCATGCCGGCCTTGGCGACGCCCGTCTCGACCTCGACATAATACTTGCCGGCCGGCAGCTTGAACTGTGGTTCCAGGTCGTAGCTGTAGGTCACCTTCTCGCGGTTGCCGGTCATGTCGGCTTGCGCCTTGTAGACTGACCAGGACAGGTCCTTCGTCGGCTTGGGCGCGCCCGCGGCATAGATGGCGGTGGGCTTCATCAGGCCGACGCTCAAGGTGAAGGTCAGCTTCTGGGCCTCGCCGGCCTTGACCTCGACCGTCTGCTCGACCAGCGCCTCGCCGATCTCGGCGACGATGCGGTAGCGGCCGGCGTTCAGGTGGAAGATTTCGGCGGCGTCATAGGAATAGGTGGTGGTGGTATCGCTGCCCTCGGGGAAGACCTTCCACGATACGCCGGAGGTTGCCATCGGCTCGGTCTCGCTGGGCCGCGCCTCGACCTCGACCGTGCCGGCGCCGATGGTCACCGTCACCTGGGCGATATCGCCGGGCTTCACGGTGATCGGCGCTTCCGCCTTGGCCGCGCCATAGTCGACGACGATCAGGTAGCTGCCCGCCTTGGCCGAGAAGGTCGGCTGGGCGTCGTAGCTGTAGTCGATGTCCTTGCCGGTGGCGGGATCGCGCAGCTTCCAGCCCAGCTCCTTGGCGATCGCCGGGCCACCCTCGGCCTCGACCGCGGTCAGCTTCAGGCGCGCGGCGCCCAGGTTGACGGTGACGGCCTGCTTCTCGCCGGTGATCTTCACCGGCTGCTGCACCGTGGCGGTGCCGAGCTTTGCCTCGATGATGTAGTCGCCTGGCTCGACCTTGTCCGGGCTCCACACCGCGGCATAGGTATAGTCGACCGGGTCGCGCAACTCCTCCTGGGTGGGGATGTCGCGGAAAAGCTGCCAGCGCATGCCGTTGTCGGTGACCGGCACGCCGTCGTTCAGCACGGCGGTGAAGGTCACCTTGCCCTTGCCCGTGGTCTGCGCCGGCGGCGGGGGTGGCGGCGGCGGGGTCGGTGCCGGTGCCGGTGCCGCGGTCGCGGCGGCGACGGTGGCCAGGGCCGCCTGTAGGCTGGCGGCGTCGTCGGCCAGGACGAAGGTGCCGCCGGTGTTGTCGGCGATGCACTTGAGCTGGTCCCGGGTCGCCTGGTCGCGAATGTCGAAGCCCACCACATGGGCGGTGAAGGCGACGCCCTTCTGTTCCAGTTCCTGGGCGATCGAGCAGGGATCGAGGTTGCAGGTCTCCTCCCCGTCCGAGACCAGGATCACCGTGGCCGCGTCCTCCGTGTATTTGAGCTGCTCGGCGGCGCGCTTCACCGCGGCCGTCATGGGCGTCTTGCCCTTCGGGCTGATGCTGCCGACCACCGCCTTGAAGCGCGCGGGATCGACCGGGCCGACGGGGATGATGTCCTCGATATCGTCGCACGAGCCCTTGGAGCGGTGGCTGTAGACGGTGAGGCCCAGATCGATCGCGGGATCCCAGCCGGTCACCAGCCTGTCGACCGCGACCTTGGCGATGTCCCATTTCGCCTTGCCGTCGATCTGGCCCCACATGCTGCCCGAGGCATCGAGCACCAGGATGGCCTTGGCCCTCGTCTCGGCCGCCGCCGCGCTACCGACGGCCGCCGCCAGCAGGGCGCTGCCCATCATCGCCGCCGCCCAAGCCTTCCTGATCCACGCCATGATTCAAACGCCCCCTCGCTTGCGAATTCATCTTGTTGGTTACGCGGACGGTGCCACGGGCAGCGCGGTCGCGACAACAAGCATGATCCCCGGTTACGCCGAATCGGCGCCGCCGGCCGTGACGGCGGTCACAAAAACGTGGCCCGAAATCGGCTCTCGCGGCCGGCTTCAGGCAAATCAGAATATCGGGTATGGCGGCGGGGGCCGGTTTTGCGTGCGCCCGGGGCGACGATAAAGCCGCGACAAACGGCCCGTACCACGGTTAATATCGCCCCATGCGCCGCAAACAAGGCGCGCTGATAAATAATCAGGGGAGGAAACATGTCCGTGCGTCCGGAGTATCGCGAGGAACCGCGAGCAGCGGCACCGCCCGCCGCGCAAGCCGTCGAGCAGCCTTATCCGAATTCCGGGTACGCCTGGTACGTGGTCGGCGTCCTGATGCTCGCCTACACGGTTTCCTTCATCGACCGGCAGATCCTCAACCTGCTGGTGGGCCGATCAAGCGCGACCTGAGTATCACCGACACCGAATTCAGCCTGCTCGCGGGCCTCTCCTTTGCCCTGTTCTATACCTTCGTGGGCCTGCCGATCGGCCGCATGGTCGACAGCAAGAGCCGGCGCGGCATCATCACCATCGGTATCGTGGTGTGGAGCCTGTTCACCGCCGCCTGCGGCCTGACCACCAAATTCTGGCAATTGTTCCTGACCCGTATCGGGTTGGCATCGGTGAGGCGGCCCTGTCGCCCGCGGCCTATTCCCTGGTCGCCGACTATTTCCCGCCCAACCGCATGGGCACGGCCATGGGCGTCTACAACATGGGCATCTTCGTTGGGGCCGGGCTCGCCTATATCTTCGGCGGCATGGTGATCGGCCTGGTGTCGGGGGTCGAGCACACGGTCCTGCCGATCGTGGGCGAGGTCTATTCCTGGCAGGTGGTGTTCTTCGCCGTGGGCCTGCCGGGGCTTCTGGTGGCGCTGCTCATGTATACGGTGCGCGAGCCGGTGCGCCGGGGCATCAAGCTGGCCCGCCAGGTGGACGGCAGCATGGCCGCCAAGGTGGTGCCGGTCAGTGAAGTGTTTGCCTATATGAAACTGAATATCGCCGCCGTGCTGTGCCACAGCATCGGTTTCGCCCTGCTGGCCCTGGTGGGCTACGGCACCGCGACCTGGCTGCCCGCCTTCTTCATCCGCGCCCATGGCTGGACCGCGCCTGAAATCGGCCTGGCCTTCGGCCTGGTCCAGCTCACCGCCGGGGTCACCGGCGTCGTCTTCGGCGGCTGGCTGGGCGATTTCTTCAAGCAGCGCGGCATGCGCGACGGGCGCATCCGCGTCGGCATCCTGGCCGGCCTGGCCGGCGTGCCGTTTGCCATCGCCATGCCCTTCATGCCGGACGGCAACTTGGTGCTCGCCCTCTCGATCCTGACCACCTTCTTCTACACCATGTGCTTCGGCGCGGCCCCGGCGGCGATCGCCGAGATCATGCCCAATCAGATGCGCGGCCAGGCCTCGGCGATCTACTTATTTATCGTCAACCTGATCGGCCTGGGCCTCGGCCCCACCGCCGTGGCGATGGTCACCGACTATGTTTTCCACGATGAAAACATGGTCGGCTTCTCGCTGGCGGTGGTCGGCGGCATCTGCATGCCGATCTCGGCCCTGGTGCTGTGGCTGGGCTGTAAGCCCTATCGCCGGGGCCTGGACAATCTCGCCGCCTATACCGCGACGGCGGCCTAGGCAACAGCCAGGGTGACGACGCCGACGGCGACGAAAATCGCCGCGGCGGCCGTCCTGACCACGCTCAGGGGCACGATGCGGGTTACCGCTTCCCCTAAGAAGACCGCGGGCACATTGGCCAGCATCATGCCCAGGGTGGTGCCGGCGGTGACCGCATAGATGGTCTCGAAGCGGGCGGCCAGGGCGACGGTGGCGATCTGCGTCTTGTCGCCCATCTCGACCAGGAAGAAGGCGACGGTGGTCGCCAGGAACGCGCCCAGGCGGCCCGTGGCCTGGCCCTCGTCGTCATCGACCTTGTCGGGGATCAGGGCCCAGGCGCCCATGGCGATGAAGGACGCGCCCAGGATCCAGCGCATGACGGCCGGGTCGACCGCGGCGGCGACCAGGGTGCCGACGGTGGCGGCCAGCGCGTGATTGGCCAGGGTGGCGGCCAGGATGCCGACGACGATCGGCCAGGGCCGGCGGAAACGGCAGGCCAGCAGGATGGCGAGGAGTTGCGTCTTGTCACCGATTTCGGCAATGGCGACGACGCCGGTCGAAACGAGGAAGGCTTCCATGGGAACAGGCACCGGGGCAGGGTCGGGCGACAAACCAATGGCAAGCCGCACAGCCCAACCCTGCGAAGGATGGATGCAGCCTGCCAAAGGTCTCGCCAAGCATCTCGGCCGTGCGCGCCATGGTCGCCGGTGGCCCGGTTCCCAAGTCTGTTGACGCGCACCCCGCTTGAAGACGCGGGCGGCTACTCCCCAATGACGCGGCGGTGATAGCGCGGCGCGATCGCGATCACAAGAAAAACCGATTGCCGCATTCCTGTCATACCGTTCATGATATGTTCGCAATGTCCGAAAAACCGGAGGGATAAATGATCGGCTATGTCACTTTGGGCGTGGTGGATTTCGACCAGGGCGTTGCCTTCTACGATGCCTTGATGGGCATCCTGGGCCAGCCGCGCTATTACTTCAGCGCCGAATACGGCTGGGCTTCCTGGGGCACCGAGACGGCGCCGCGCCTGTTCATCTGCAAGCCCTTCGACGGCCAGCCGGCCAGCGTGGGCAACGGCACCATGGTCTCGCTCAATGCCGCCAGCCGTGCCCAGGTCGACGCGATCCATGCCGCCGCCATGGCAAATGGCGGCCACGACGAAGGCGGCCCCGGCATCCGCGAACACTACGGCCCCACCTTCTACGCCGCCTATTTCCGCGACCCGACCGGCAACAAGCTCAACGCGGTCTACAACGGGCCTGGGTGAGGATGTTCACGACTTGCCGACGCGTTTCTTGATCGCCCGGATTTCGTGCTGCATCGCCTTGAAGATGGTCAGCACCTTCTGATCCTCTTCGCTGAGCTTGGTGGTATCGAGGGTCTTCATCAGCACTTCCACCGCGTCGGCCAGCCGGCCGATCTGGCGGCCGTAGGAGCCGACCTCTTCGAGAACCTTCTGCTCGACGGCCGGGGCACTCGACCGGCCCAGGTTGATGTTGAACAGACCGAACTGCGCCCCCGACCAGTCGAACCCCTGGGTGACGTCGCCCGACAGTGGAAAGCCGAAGGAAATCGGTGCCCGATAGTGCTGCCCCATGGAAAGCTCCCCGCAACGACGCCGGTGGTGGCGTGCCAGACGATGCTACCAGAAGGGCGCGCCCAGCACGCTAGTGCCTGCATGAATTCACCCGGGCAGTCGAAGGATCGTGGTATCATGACGGTATGAAATCCGACCGTTCCGCCTCCAGGAAAGCCCAGCCCAAGGGCTCTTCCGGCCTCGCTTTGAGCCGAGAAGCTTTCGCGCAGATCAGCGCCGTTGAGGGCATCTTCCTCTCGGCCGAGATGACGCGGGATTTCCAAGACTTCGATCGGCGGAACCTTTCCGACGATGAACGCCGGCATGCCATCATTGAAAAGTATGGAAAGCCGAAGGGCTGACCGCTTCGATGTATGAAAGCTTTTCCGTTTGGTTCCCGGCAGCTTCATGGCCGCAATGATTGCAAGCTTCAGGGGCGACGAAGGCCCGCTGGCCAGTCAACTGCGCTCGTTGCTCTGACCGATGCCAGACACGCTGACGCAGACCGCCCAAAAACTGGCCTCTCCCGCCAACCCGTGCTAAACGGGCGGCGATCAGCCATTCGAGGACATGTTTTCCCATGCGGACCGCCACGATCGCCCGCAAGACCAAGGAGACCCAGATTGCGGTCTCGCTGAACCTGGACGGCACCGGCAAGTACACGGTGTCGACCGGCATCGGCTTCCTCGACCACATGCTGGAGCAGCTCTCGCGGCATTCGCTGATCGATCTCGAGGTGAGCGCCAAGGGCGACACCCACATCGATTTCCACCACACCACCGAGGATACCGGCATCGCCATCGGCGAGGCGGTGACCAAGGCCCTGGGCGACCGGGTCGGCATCCGCCGCTATGGCGACGCGCTCATCCCCATGGACGAGACCCTGACGCGGGTGGCGCTCGACTGCTCCAACCGGCCCTACCTGATCTGGAAGGTGGGCTTCACCCGGCCCAAGCTGGGCGAGATGGACACCGAGCTGTTCAAGGAATGGTTCCAGGCCTTCGCCCAGGCGGCCGGCATCACCCTGCATGTCGAAAACCTCTACGGCGAGAACAACCACCACATCGTCGAGAGCTGCTACAAGGGCCTGGCCCGGGCGCTGCGCCACGCGATCGAGACCGATCCGCGGGCCGCGGCCGCTGTGCCCTCGACCAAGGGCGTGCTGGGCGGCAGCCTCTAGGCCCATGAGATCCAGGCCATGAAACCGATCGCCTATACCGTCCACGGCCAGGGCACCCAGCCGATCCTGGTGGCCGAGCGCTTTTCGCTGCTCGCCTGCCTGTTCGCGCCCCTGTGGCTGCTGTTCCAGATGGCCTGGGTGGACCTGGCCGCCTATGCCGTGGTGGTCGCGGCGGCCGTGGTCGTGCAGCTGTTCCTGTTGCCGGACCTGGCGGTGGCCCCCGCGGCGATCCTGGCCGCCGGCCTGTTCGTGGGCTTCGAGGCCGGGCAGATCCGCCGCCGGGTGCTGGCGCGCCACGGCATGGCCGCCCTGGGCGTCGTCTGCGCCCACGACAAGGCGGAAGCGGCCGACCGTGTCGTACTGAGGGCGCGCTGATGGCCTCGCCCGCGGTTGCCATCATCGATTACGGCGCCGGCAACCTGCGCTCCGCCGCCAAGGCCTTCGAGCGCATGGGCGCGGAGGCGGGCCTGAATCCTGAGCAGATCGTCGTCACCGACAAGGCCGAGGTGGTGGCCGCGGCCGACCGGGTGGTGCTGCCGGGCGACGGCGCCTTCGCCGACTGCAAGACCTCGATCGCCGCCCTGCCCGGCATGATGGACGCGCTGCGCGAACAGGTGACCGTGAAAGCCCGGCCCTTCTTCGGCATCTGCATCGGCATGCAGTTGATGGCCAGCCGCGGCCTGGAACACGGGCAGCATGACGGCTTCGACTGGATCCCCGGCACGGTGGATCGCCTGGCCCCCGCCGATGCCACGCTCAAGATCCCGCACATGGGCTGGAACGACCTGCAATTCCACGGCTCCCACCCGGTGGTGGGCCAGCCGGCGCCCCAGCCCCATGCCTATTTCGTCCATTCCTATGCCCTGACGGTGGAACGCGAAAGCGATCTGCTGGCGACCGCCGACTATGCCGGCCCGGTCACCGCCATCATTGCCCGCGACAACATGTTCGGGACCCAGTTCCACCCGGAGAAGAGCCAGGCTTTCGGCCTGTCGCTGATCGCCGGTTTCCTGAGGTGGCGGCCGTGATCCTCTATCCCGCGATCGACCTCAAGGGCGGTGCATGCGTGCGCCTGGCCCAGGGCGACATGGCCCGTGCCACGGTCTACAACCCCGACCCCGGCGCCCAGGCCGCCGCCTTCAAGGCCCAGGGCTTCGAATGGCTGCATGTGGTCGACCTCGACGGCGCCTTCGCCGGCAAGGCCGCCAATGCGGGCGCGGTCGAGGCGATCCTGCAGGCGACCGACGTGCCCGTCCAGCTCGGCGGTGGCATTCGCGACATGGGCGCGATCGAGGGCTGGCTGGCCAAGGGCCTGGCCCGCGTCATCCTCGGCACCGCCGCCCTGCGCAACCCGGACCTGGTCATCGCCGGGTGCAAGGCCTTCCCGGGCCAGATCGCCGTGGGCATCGACGCGCGCGACGGCTTCGTCGCCGTGGAAGGCTGGGCCGAAACCTCGCAGATTACCGCGGTCGACCTCGCCCGGCGCTTCGAGGATGCGGGCGTCGCCGCGATCATCTTCACCGACATTGCCCGCGACGGCCTGCTGACCGGTGTCAACGTCGCCGCCACCGCGGCGCTGGCCGATGCCGTCAGGATCCCGGTCATCGCCTCGGGCGGGCTGGCGGGCCTTGGCGATATCGAAGCCCTGCTGAACGTGACCGGCACGCCGATCGCCGGCGCCATTTCCGGCCGCGCACTCTACGACGGCCGGCTCGATGCCGCGGCCGCGCTGGCGCTGATCCGCTCGCGGGCAAGGGCCGCCTGATGCTGAAGGCCCGCGTCATCCCCTGCCTCGACGTCCACAACGGCCGCGTGGTGAAGGGCGTCAATTTCATCGACCTGCGCGATGCCGGTGACCCCGTCGAACAGGCGCGCATCTACGATGCCGCCGGTGCCGACGAACTTACTTTCCTCGACATCACGGCCTCCAGCGACGACCGGGCGATCATGCTGGACGTCGTCGCCCACACCGCCGAACAGGTCTTCATGCCGCTGACCGTGGGCGGCGGCGTGCGCACGCTGGACGATGTCCGCGCCCTGCTGCTGGCCGGGGCCGACAAGGTCTCGATCAATTCGGCCGCCGTGGCCAGGCCCGACTTCGTGTGCGAGGCGGCCGAGAAGGTCGGCAGCCAGTCGATCGTCGTCGCCATCGACGCCAAGGCCGACGGCCCGGGCAAGTGGCAGGTCTACACCCATGGCGGGCGCCGGCCGACCGGCCTCGACGCGGTCGAATGGGCGCAGCGCATGGTCAGCCTGGGGGCCGGCGAAATCCTGCTCACCTCGATGGACCGGGACGGCACCAAGTCGGGCTTCGACTTAGGCCTCACCCGTACCGTGTCGGACGCCGTGACCGTGCCGGTGATCGCCAGCGGCGGCGTCGGCAACCTCGACGACCTGGCCGACGGCATCATCCAGGGCCACGCCTCGGCGGTGCTGGCCGCCTCGATCTTCCATTTCGGCGAATATTCGATCCGCGCGGCCAAGGAACACATGGCGGCGCGCGGCGTGCCGATGCGCCTGTGACAGCGGGGATCCCATGAGCGACGCCGCCGTCCTCGCCCGGCTCTACGCCGTGATCCTGTCGCGCAAGGGCAGCACTGCCGCCGACAGCCACGTCGCCCGCCTGTTCGCCAAGGGCCGCCAGAAGATCGCCCAGAAGGTGGGCGAGGAAGGCGTCGAGACGGCGCTGGCCGGCGTTGCCGGGTCGGACCAGGACCTGGTCGGCGAGGCCGCGGACCTGGTCTTCCACCTGCTGATCCTGCTGGCCGAGCGCGGCATTTCCCCGGACGCCGTCTGGGCGGAACTGGAAGCCCGCGAGGGCAAATCCGGCGTCGCGGAAAAGGCGGGGCGGGACAAGTAACACCTGGCTTC
Source organism: Oleomonas cavernae (assembly GCF_003590945.1). Taxonomy (NCBI): domain Bacteria; kingdom Pseudomonadati; phylum Pseudomonadota; class Alphaproteobacteria; order Acetobacterales; family Acetobacteraceae; genus Oleomonas; species Oleomonas cavernae. The sequence goes on from NZ_QYUK01000011.1 coordinate 4,205,425, forward strand.
CCTCCTCACCCAACCCTCTCCTCTCAGAGGAGAGGGCTCGGTTCTCCCCTCCGCCCTTGAGGGGGAGGTGGGTGGTGCCATTCCACGTCCACATCATGGGTGGCCGGCCGCTTGGCCCGCTGCTGGTTCGCGCGTGAACGGCCCTATGCTTCAAGGTCGAAGCTTTCCTGCAAGGCACGCAGTTCCTCGCCGAGATAGACGGCGATGTTCTGCATGCGCGGCAGGGTGGTGCGGCAGCCGGTGAAGCCGATGTTGGCCTCGTCGGCATAGCTCATCAGGGTGATGTTCAGGGCCTGGCCGTCGAAGATTACCGAGGGGCCGAACATCTGGTTGATCCTGGCACCGTTCAGGTAACGATGCTCGCGCGGGCCGGCGACGTTGGAGATGACCAGGTTGGCCGCGGCCGGCAGGCGCCCGCCCAGGCCTAAGAAGGTCTGCAGCATGTAGGGTGCCAGCAGCAGCATGGTGAACAGGTTGATGCCCTCGCGCCTGATGCCGGCATATTGCTGCTTGGCCAGGGTGCCGGATTTCCTGACCGCGGCCAGCCGCGCCGCGGTATCGGCGATATCGGTGTGGATGTTCACATAGATGAAGCCGATGGCATTGCCGATGGTGTCGATGCCCGCCTCGTCGCGCAGGTTCACCGGTACCTGGGCGACCAGCGTGCGCGGCGGCAGGGCGTTGTTCTCGCGCAGGTATCGGCGCAGGGCGCCGCCGCAGGCGGTCAGGAACACCTCGTTCACCGTCGCGTCGGCGGCCTTGGCAATCTGCCGGAGGGCATCGAGCTTGAAATACTGGGTGGCATAGCGGCGCTGTCCGCCGATCCGGCCGTTCAGCAGGCTGCGCGGCGCCCGGTAGGGGGCCGGCGAATGCGCGTCATTTGACCGCACGGCGGCGCGCACCACCTGGGCCGCGGCCCGGGCGACGCTGGGCAGGGCCCGGCCAGGCCCTGCGCCCGCGCCAGAATCCCGGGCCGCCTGCTGCCCGGCTTGGGACTTGGGCGGCCCGCCTTCATGCCGATGGCCCAGGGCGGTGGCATGTCGCGCAGTGCCGGATCCCTGGCCATGACCTGGTCGAACAGCCGGGCGGTGCCCATGCCGTCGAGCTGGGCATGATGGAGTTTCAGGTAGATGGCGAAGCGGCCACCGTCCAGGCCTTCGATGACGTGGCATTCCCACAGCGGCCGGCGCTGGTCGAGCGGGTTGGAATGCAGGCGCGAGACCAGGATGCCCAGCTCGCGCTCGCCGCCGGGCGCCGGCAGGGCGGAATGACGGAAATGATAGTCGAGGTCGATATCGGCGTCCGGCACCGCCTGCCACCGCGGCGGCACGAGGCCGCCCAGGGTGAGGTTGAAGGGCGGGGCGAAGTGGCGGTATTGGCGCCAGGCCTCGACCAGGTCGCGCACGAAGCCGGGCGGGCCGCCGCTGGGGGTGTCAGGATCAGCAGCGGGCCGAAATGCCCGGGCGATCCCATCTTCTCGGCCACCATCCAGCCGGCGTCGAAAGCACTCATCGGCGTTGCCATGCAGCTCTCCAGGTTCTGCGGGTATCTCGAGCCCAAGCAACGCATCACACCCGGGCACCATGCCCGGGGCGGCCCGAAGGCGCGCCCAACCTTCGTTGGGTTCGCGCCCCTTTATTCGTCCGGCGGCCGAATTAGGCCGCAAGATCCGGGGTGCCGCGGCGCGGCCGACCTGCCAGAGTGCCGGCCATGACCGTGACCTCGACCATCAGCCGCACCATGGGCCCTGCCGAATGGGCCATGCTCCTGCTCCTCTCCGTGCTGTGGGGCGGCTCGTTCTTCTTTATCGGCATTGCCGTCACCGGCCTGCCGCCTTTCACCATCGTGCTGCTGCGGGTGGCGCTGGCCGCCGTGGTGCTGAACCTGGCGATGCCGCTGATGGGGTTGCGCATGCCGCGCGACGGCAAAAGCTGGGCCGCCTTCTTCGGCATGGGGCTGCTCAACAATGCCATCCCCTTCTGCCTGATCGTCTGGGGCCAGACCCAGATCGCCAGCGGCCTGGCCTCGATCCTCAACGCCATGACGCCGGTCGCGACCGTGGTCGTCGCGCACTTCTTGACCACGGACGAGAAGATGACCGGCAATCGCCTGGCCGGCGTGCTGATCGGCCTGGCCGGCGTGGTGTGCATGATCGGGCCGGGCGTGCTGTCGGGCCTGGGCGACAAAGTCTGGGCCCAGGCGGCGGTGCTGGGGGCGACGGTGTCCTATGCCTTTGCCGGCATCTTCGGCCGGCGCTTCAAGGCCATGGGCATCTCACCGCTGGCGACCGCCACGGGACAGGTTACCGCTTCAAGCGTGCTGCTGGCACCCGTCGTGCTGCTGGTGGATCAACCCTGGACCTTGGCCATGCCCGGGCTCGACGTTTGGGCGGCCGTGGTCGGCCTCGCGCTGCTCTCCACCACCTTCGCCTACATCCTGTTCTTCCGCATCATGGCCAGCGCCGGGGCGACCAACCTGTCGCTGGTCACCTTCCTGATCCCGGTCAGCGCCATCCTGCTCGGCACCTTCGTCCTGCACGAGACCCTGGCGCCCAAGCATTTCCTAGGCATGGCGCTGATCGGCGCCGGCCTGGCGGCGATCGACGGGCGCCTGTTCAGGCGGCGTTAGTATTTGCCGTCGACGAACTTGGCCAGCGCCACCTGCGGCCGCGGGCCGAAATGGCTCAGCACCTCGGCCGCGCACAGCGAGCCCAGCCGGCCGGAGCGGGCCAGGCCGATGTCGTGGGTCAGCCCGAACAGGAAGCCAGCGGCATAGAGGTCGCCCGCGCCCGTCGAATCGACCACCCGTTCCGGGGTCGCGGCATCGATGACATGGACCTCGTCACCGCCGATGATGACCGAGCCCTTCTCGCTGCGGGTCAGGGCCGCGGTCAGCCCCAGGCCGCGGGTCGCCTGCAGGGCCGCGTTGAAGTTGTTGGCCTCGAACAGGGCGCAGATCTCGGACTCGTTGGCAAACAGGATGTCGACCCCCCCGTTGGAGACGAGATCGAGGAATTCGCTGCGCCAGCGATGGACGCAGAAGGCGTCGGACAGCGACAGGGCGACCCGGCGGCCGGCCTCGTGGGCGGCGTCGATCGCCTTGCGGAAGGCCGCCTTGCCGTTGGCGGGATCCCACAGATAGCCTTCGAGGTAGGTGATTTCCGCGTCCGCGATCAGGGCCGGGTCGACCTCGTCGGGCCCAAGGCCGACGCTGGCGCCCAGATAGGTCGACATGGTGCGCTGGGCGTCGGGGGTCACCAGGATCAGGCAGCGGGCGGTGCCGGGCCTGTGGTCGCCGCCGGGGTCTCGTAGGTCACGCCGACCGCGCGGATGTCATGGGCGAAGACCTCGCCCAACTGGTCGTCGCGCACCCGGCCGATGAAGGCGGATGCCCCGCCCAGCGAGGCGACGCCGGCAATGGTATTGGCGGCCGAACCGCCCGAGACTTCGACGCCCGAGCTCATCAGGGCATAGAGCGCATCGGCCCGCGCATCGTCGATCAGGGTCATGGAGCCCTTGACCAGGTCTTCGCGCGCCAGGAAGGCGTCGTCGGCGGATGCCAATACGTCCACGATGGCGTTGCCGATACCGATGACGTCGAAGCGCGCTGCGGTCATGATGCCCCTGTTGAAGTCGCCGGCCGCAGTATTAGGGATGGCGGCGATGACGTCCACGCCGCAGTTCGCCAGGGGGATTTGAGCCCGATGTCCTTGATTGCCGCCTATCTCAAGGGCCTGGAAGATGCCTTGTCGCCACCCCTGCGGGCGATCCTGTGGCGGGTGCTGGGGCTGGGCGTCGTGCTCTCGATCCTGATCGTCTGGGGCGCCTACCAGGGCCTGGGGTTTGCGCCCTCGACCGGCTGGGAATGGCTGGACGAGACGATCCGCATCGCCGGCGGGATCCTGACCACGGTCGGCCTGTTCTTCCTCTTCCCCCTGATCATGACCACCCTGCAATCGCTCTTTCTGGACGAGGCGGCGGCCAAGGTCGCCACGCGCGACTATCCCGCCGATGCGCCGGGGCGCGAGATCGGCTTCGTCGAAGGCGGCATTTCGGGCGTCAGGTTTCTGATCCTGGCACTTGTCCTCAATCTGGTGGCTTTGCCCCTGCAGATCGTGGGTTTGGTGGTTCCTCTCCTCAATCTCTTGGTGTTCTTGGGATTGAACGGCTATCTTGTCGGCCGCGAGTATTTCGAGCAGGTTGCCATGCGTCATGCATCGGCAACGGTTTCGGCAAGGATACGCCGGGACAATCGTCTGCTTGTATTCGGGGCCGGTCTGCTGGGGACTGCCCTGATGGTGGTGCCGATCGTCAACCTGATCGCACCGCTCGTGACTGTCGCGGCCATGGTCCACCTCGAGCGCGGGGTGCGGCTGGGCCCGGCCAGGGGGAATTAGAGGCCGGTTTTGCCGCCGGCCGCTGCGTGAGGCCGACCCGGCTCTTAAGCCGGCCGCTTGAGTTCGAACCGGCGCCAGCCGGGTCAAAAAACGGAGAGATCGATGTTCGGAAAACGAAACGGCCCCCCGGACCAACCAACACCCACACCGGTACAGCCCAGCCGCCCGGCGACCACCTTTGCGCCGCCGACGGCCCGTCCCCTCAACCCTACCCAGCAAGGCACGCCCGCCATGGCCGAAAACGAATCGACGAGCTTCCGCCCCGAAATCGCCCGCCGCACCCCGGATCTGCCGGGCGTCTCGCGGCCGATCATCCCGGCTGTCCCCGCCAGTGCGGCCCCGCCGCCGTCGTCGGATGACAAGAAGCTGATCGTCGGTCGCAATATCGTCCTCTCGGGCCAGATCACCGCTTGCGACAAGCTGGTGGTGGAAGGCCGCGTCGACGCCACCCTGACCGAAAGCCGGGTCATCGAGATCACCTCGACCGGCGTCTTCAAGGGCGCGGCCGAGATCGACGAGGCGCTGATCGGCGGCACCTTCGAGGGCAAGCTGATCTGCCGCGGCCGCCTGCTGATTCGCTCGACGGGCAAGGTCAAGGGCGAGATCCGCTACGGCCAGCTCGAAATCGAGCTGGGCGGCGAGCTGATCGGCGACATCCACACCGTCCAGGGCAATGCCCTGCCGCCGGTGGAAGCGCCCAAGCTGGGCGAATCGACGGCGTCGGTCGGGGCATCGCCGAGCAGCGTGCCGCAAAGCGCGCCGTCGATGGCCTTCGGGGCATCGAGGGGCGACGGCTCGCTGGTCTAAAACACCGCGTCCGATCGTGTGATGAGGGGGGCGGGTCTGGTTCGTCTGGCACTTCTCGGTGCCATGCTGACCATGCTCGCCGCCTGCGCCGACGACTTCGCCCTCTCGCCGCCCGGCATCGTGCTGGTGCCGCTGCCCGAAGGCGGGCTCAAGGGCGCCACGGCGGCGCAACTGCCGACCTATCTGGGCGAGCCGTCGCTCAAGCGCAGCGAACCGCCGGCCGAGATCTGGCAATACGCCGCCCGCGACTGCCTGCTGTTCCTGTTTCTCTACCGTGAAGACGCCGGCATGACCGTGCGCCACTGGGATGCCCGCGATCGTCGCCGGCGGCCCTATGCGCCCGAGGTCTGCGCCCGCCGCATCGCGGCCGAAGCCGCCGCCAAGGCCGCGGCCAAGGGCGGCGTCTAGGGACTCAGGCGACGACCTTGCCGTTGCACGGGCACAGGTCGTTGACGATGCAGCTTGGGCAATCGGGCTTGCGGGCCTTGCAGACGTAGCGCCCGTGCAGGATCAGCCAGTGGTGGGCGTGCAGGCGGAAGGGCTTGGGCACCGCCTTTTCCAGCTTCTCCTCGACCGCCTCGACGGTCTTGCCTGGGGCGAGGCCAGTGCGGTTGGAAACCCGGAAGACGTGGGTGTCGACGGCGATGGTGGGCTCGCCGAAGGCGATGTTCATCACCACGTTGGCGGTCTTGCGCCCCACCCCGGGCAGGGCCTCCAAGGCGATGCGGTCGGGCGGAACCTCGCCGCCGTGACGGTCGATCAGCAGGCGCGACAGCTCGATCACGTTCTTGGCCTTGTTGCGGTAAAGGCCGATGGTCTTGATCGTCTGCGTCAGCCGCTCCAGGCCGTAGTCGAGCATCTGCTGCGGCGTGCGCACGACCTGGAACAGCGGTTGGGTCGCCTTGTTCACGCCGACATCGGTCGCCTGGGCCGTGAGCACCACGGCGACCAGTAGCTGATAGGCATTGCCATGTTCGAGCTCGCCGCGCGGATCGGGCCGCTGCGCCTGCAACCGCTCGAAAAAGGTGACGATGTCCGCCTTGCGCATGATTTCGATCCGGGCCCAAGTCTGTTATAACAAACGTTATAACAACGGAGCCCGTGATGATCCAACTGAAGGTGACGACCATCGGCAATTCGACCGGCATCGTCCTGCCACGAGAGGTGCTGGGGCGGCTCAAGCTCGAAAAGGGCGACACGGTGCACCTGATCGAGACGCCCAATGGCTATGAGCTCACGGCCTACGATCCCAGCTTTGCCGAGGAGATGGCGGCTGCCGAGGGCGTCATGCGTACCTATCGTAACGCGCTCAAAGAGCTCGCCAAATGAGCATCCGGTGGGTGTCGCTGCGGGCGGTCCTGGCCATGCATGCGGCCCAGATCGCCGAACACGGCGGTGGCGAAGGCGTTCGGGACCAGGGCCTGCTTGAATCGGCATTGGCGCGTCCGCTGAATCTCAGCGCCTACGGCACGCCCGACCTGGCGGCGCTCGCCGCCGCCTACGCTTTCGGGGTGGCGCGAAACCATCCGTTTGTCGATGGCAACAAGCGGACGGCCTTTGTTCTCGCCGCGACATTTCTGGTGCTGAACGGGCATCGACTGGCGACAGACGAGCGCGACGTGGTCGAAACATTCCTCGCCCTGGCCGCCGGCATGCTCGAGGAAGATGCTTTGGCCGATTGGTTCAGGCACCATATCTCGGTGATCTGAGCGGAGCTTCGCGGTGGCCATCGAGGCGATGGAGATCGACCGGCTGTGGTTCGATGCGGTGTTGCACCCGCACCGGGCGCTGGGGCCGCGCGGCTTCCTGATCCTGATGCTGGCGATCGCCGCCGTCAGCTTCGCCACCGGCATGGTCTTCGTGATCCTGGGCGCGTGGCCGGTGTTCGGCTTCTTCGGCCTGGACGTCGTGCTGCTGTGGTTTGCCTTCCGCGCCAATTTCCGCAGTGCCCGCCAGTTCGAGCGGGTGCGCCTGACCGACCGGCTGCTGACCATCGAGCGGGTGGCGGCCAATGGCCGGGCGCGCTCGTGGCAGTTCGAACCGTCCTGGGCGCGGATCGATATCGACGAGGAACTGGAGGAGATGGCCGAACTGGCGATTGCCAGCCACGGCAGGCGTTTCGTCTTTGCCCGCTTCCTGTCGCCTTGCGAGCGCATCGACCTGGCCCGCGCCCTGCGCCAGGCGATGGCCCAGCGCCGCGCCAACCTGACGACGGCGGCACCTTAAGAGGGTACCGCCGTCCGTTGCCTGATTACTGCGCGGTGTTGGTGGGGGCCGGGGCGGGCTGGGTCGCTGCCGGGCCGTTCAGGGTCTCGTCGACGGCCTTAGCGGCCTCGGTGACCGCTTCGCCGGTCGCCTTGGCGGCCTCGTCGGCGGCGGCGCCCACGGTCTTGGCGGCACTGTCCAGCGCCTCGCCGGTGGCCTTGGCGGCCTCGTCGACCGCCTTGCCGGCGGCCTGGCCCGTCTGTTCGGCCGGACCCGGAGTGGCCGGACCCGGGGTGGTGGGGGCGGCGCTGCTGCTGTTGGTGGGGGCGGCGGGGGTCGTGCTGGTCTTGTCGTCGCAGGCCGCGACGCCGGCGGCGAGCAGCAGGGCAAGAGCAATGGCCGACTTGTTCATGATCTATCCTTGAGAAATCCAATAGGGACGAGGCAGGCTCGTCAGCGGGATCAACACCATCGGTGGCAACAAGATCCCGCCCACATGAAAACGGCGGCACCGCCAGGGGTGCCGCCGTTCTTGGATCCAAGCCGGATTATTGGGCCGGCGGGGTGGTTGCAGGCGGTGTCGCCGGCGGGGTGGGGTGGGCGCGGGGTCGGCGCGGTGGGGGCCGCAGGGGCCGGGGCAGTGTTCGAGGCGTTCTTGTCATCGCAGGCCGCAACGCCGGTGGCGAGCAGCAGGGCGAGGGCTATGGCCGACTTTTTCATCGTGTCTCCTCGTGGATTCCGGTGGGACGATCAAATGTCCAAAGGAAAGAACACGAGCCACGGGCCTTTGATCCCGAAAATCTCAGCCGGGGACGCCGGGCCGCGCCGCCACCCGATCACGCACAGCACCACGAAGGCGAGATTGGCGATGAAATCCAGCGCCATCAGCTCGTTCAGGATCGGCTGCTCGACATAGAACCAGTAGTTGAAGGCGAAGAAGGGCAGCATCGCCAGGCCGAAGGCCAGGAAGGTCGTGCGGGTGAAGCGGGCGGTCGCCGCCAGCAGGCCGACCAGCATGGCCTGCGCCCCGAAACAGCCGATCATGAGCCGGAAGGTGGCGCTGTCGACCTGCGCCTCGGGCCGGATCGCGAGCGCATTGATGCTCGCTGGCGCCACCAGGCACCAGCCGCCCATCCCCAAGAACATCACGGCGATGATCCGTTGGCAGGTCAGCGGCGTCATGGGTTCAATCCAGGTTGAGGACGTCGGCCATGCTGTAGAGGCCGGGCGGCCTGCCCGCCGCCCACAGGGCCGCGTGGACGGCGCCGCGGGCGAAAATGCCCGGTCGGCGGCCTTGTGGGTCAGCTCCACCCGCTCGCCGTCGGCGGCGAAGATGACCGTGTGCTCGCCACCACGTCGCCGCCGCGCAGGGTGGCAAAGCCGATGTGGCCGCTCACGCGGGCGCCGGGGTGGCCGTCGCGCACCCGGTCGGACACGGCAGCGAGGTCGACGCCGCGCGCCGCCGCCGCTGCCTGGCCCAGGGCAGGGCGGTGCCCGAGGGGGCATCGACCTTGTGGCGATGGTGCATCTCGACGATCGTCATATCCACTGCTCCGCCCCAGGATCCCGGCGACCTTGGCGGTGAGGGCGGCGAGGAGTTTGCGCCTAAGCTGAAATTGGCCGCCTGCAGCAGGGCGGCCTTGCCGACGCTGCGACACGGCGGCAGCCTGCTGGTCGCGCTCAGCCCGGTGGTCCCGACGATCAGGGCCGTGCCGGTCGACGCCGCCAGGGCGACATGGGCGGCGGTGGCGGCCGCGCGCGGTGAAATCCAGCACCACGTCCGGCGGCGGCGAACAGGGCGGCCGATCGTCGCCTCACCACGAACCCCCGCGGCTCGCGGCCCAGCAGGGTGCCGAGATCGGCGCCCCCGCCGGCGAAGCCCGGGGCGTTCCGTGGCCCCGGCCGGTTGCGGCCGGCGGCCAGGGGGCCTGGCCCAGGCGCGCCCATGCGCCCGGCACAAGCCGAGAATACCGATCCTGGTGTCAATGACGCCTTTGCACTTGGCGATTCTCTCGCACAAGGGCGTCCGCCCTGTCACGCAGCCAAATTCGCCCAGCAATGTGTTCAAGACCAGCCCGGCCCGCGGCGCGTGGCCACCAGACCGGTCGCCGGCCAAGGGTAGTGAAAGCGCAAGTCCGACCAAGGCGATCGAGGCGGCGCGGCGCCACGATCTGCGCGAAGGCCGGCCGCCAGCGCGGCTCGATGCGCGACAAGGGCACGCTCGCTCAGGCGCAGCCCATCATCAAGCATTCCGTCGACCCGGGGGCAGCGTCGAGCGTGGCCAGCTCTCGGTCCCGTCGCCCCGGGTGGTGACGTGGTCGAGCCAGCTCTCGGGCTTGCGCCAGGCGGCGGTGGCGCTCGCCGTGCCGTCGCCTCGCGCCCAGGCGGCCGTGGGCGCCCGGGAACGATGCCGGCAATAGTCGCCGTAGCGCCAATAGGTCGGTTGTGACGGCTCTCGTTGCCCGCCGGGCGGTGGTTCGAGACTCGTAAGGCGGGTAGGCCGGACCCCGCTCAGGATCTCCTGCGTCGCCTCCGTAGAGGGCAGCCTGGGCATCCTGTCCAGCGGCGCCCAGTCGCCCCGGCGCACGGCGGGTGGAAGGCCGTGCCCGCCTCGAATGGTCAATTGAATAGACCGAGAGGTGATCGGGCCCGAAGGCCAGGGCATGTTTCAGTTTCCGCGCCCAGCCCGCACGACTCGCCCCGGGCCGGGATAGAATCAGGTCGAAGGAGACGCGGGGGAAGGTTGCCCGGGCGATCTCGCACGGCCGGGCCTCGTCGGCGGAATGTGGCGCCGAGGAAGAGCAGGTCGCCGGGTCGAGCGATTGGACGCCTAGGCTGGCGCGGTTGACGCCGGCGGCGCGAAAGTCGGCCAGGCGGCCGGCCTCGAAACTGGTCGGGTTGGCTTCCAGGGTGATTTCGATGTCGGGCGCGAAAGGCCCAACGCGGCGCGGCCGCCTCAATCACCGCTGCCCAAACGGTTGCGGGCGCCATCAGCGAGGCGTGGCCGCCGCCGAAGAGATCGCGTCAGCACCCCGGCCCGGCGCCATGTAATGCCAGCGGCGCACCTCGGCGGTCAGCGCGAGCGGCCCAGGTGGCGTGATCGACCTGGGCCCCGCACGTGACTGTTGAAGTCGCAATAGGGGCACTTGGCCTTGCAGAACGGCAGTGGACATAAGCGCCAGGGTGCGGGGTCGCCGGCCTGCGTGCTTCGAGACGGCCCTTCGGGCTCCTCAGCATGAGGGGATTTGTTATGCCAGCAAGATTCTCCTCATCCTGAGGAGGGCGCAACGCGCCCGTCTCGAAGGACGCAGGCTGTCTCAGCAGGTCAGCCATCGCTCAAGGCCGCGACGAGCTGGGAAAAGGCCCGCGCCCGGTGGCTGATGGCGTGTTTCGCCGCCGGGTCCATCTCGCCGAAGGTGAGCGTCTGGCCATCGGCCAGGAACATGGCGTCATAGCCAAAGCCATTGGCCCCGCGCGGTGGCCAGACCAGGTGCCCGTGCACCTCGCCCACGAAGGTGACGATCTCGCCGTCCGGCCAGGCGAGCGACAGGGCGCAGGTGAAGTGGGCGCGGCGCTGATCAGGTGTCACCGCGCCTTTCTCGCCCAGGGCCTTCTCGACCAGGGCCATGGCGTGGGTGAAATCCTTGGCCGGCCCGGCCCAGCGGGCGGAATAGATCCCGGGATCGCCATTCAAGGCGGCGACCGACAGGCCGGAATCATCGGCCAGCGCCGGCAGGCCGGCGGCCTGCGCCGCGGCCCGGGCCTTCAGTTCCGCATTGGCGGCGAAGGTGGTGCCGGTCTCCTCCGGCTCGGGCAGGCCCAGGGCGCCGGCCGAGACCGGCGCCACCGCAAAGGGGGCCAGCAGGTCGCCGATCTCGCGCACCTTGCCGGCATTGTGGCTGGCGACGATCAGGCGGCCGGTCAGCTTGCGCATGGCTCAGTACAGGCCTAGGGCCTGGCGCTGATAGGTGACCAGGCGGGTGATGCCGTTCTGGGCCAGCGCAAAGAGGTTGGCGAACTGCTCGGCCGTGAACGGGGCCTCCTCCGCCGTGCCCTGGATCTCGACGATGGCGCCGGCGCCGGTCAGGACGAAATTGGCGTCCGCATCGGCGCCGCTGTCTTCCGCATAGTCGAGGTCCAGCAGGGCCTCGCCCTTCACCAGGCCGCAGGAGATGGCGGCGACCTCGGTGCGGATCGGGTTTTCCTTGAGGTCGCCCTTGTTCATCAGCCATTCGACCGCCTGGTACAGCGCCACATAGGCGCCGGTGACGGAGGCGGTGCGGGTGCCGCCATCGGCCTGGATCACGTCGCAGTCGATCTTGATCACCCGCTCGCCCAACACCTTGAGGTCGATCGCGGCGCGCAGGGCGCGGCCGATCAGGCGCTGAATCTCCTGGGTGCGGCCCGATTGCTTGCCCTTGGCCGCCTCGCGGTCGCCCCGGGTGTGGGTGGCGCGGGGCAGCATGCCGTATTCGGCGGTGACCCAGCCCTTGCCCTGGCCGCGCAGCCACGGCGGCACCCGGTCTTCGACCGACGCCGTGCACAGCACATGGGTATCGCCGAAACGCACCAGGCACGAGCCTTCGGCATGCTTGGCATAGCCCGGCTCCAGGCTGACAGGACGCAACTGGTCGGCTTGGCGGGAATTGAAGCGTGTTGACATAGGTCCCTCAGGCGCCGGGCGCGCGCATCCGCGCGCTTGGCTCGCTCCGCTAAAGCTACGCGGGGCCTCAATGGCCCAGGTTGGCTTTGTGTTGAGGGGCCTTTTACCTGCTCTACCGCGCGCTTGCACCTGTCACTTGAGGATACCAGCCTTGGCATAGAAGGCCTTGGCCCCGGGGTGCAGGGGCACGGTCAGGCCGTCCTGCGCGTGTTCCAGGGTGATCTGGGCGCCTTGCGGGTGGGCGGCCAGGGCTTTCAGGGTGGCCTCGCTGAACAGGGCGGCGGTGATGGTCTCGACCACGTCGTCGGGCGTGGCGGCGGTGGTCAGCCACAGGGCGCGCACGGCCACGGTGTGGGTCTCGGCCACGCCCGGATAGGCCCCGGCCGGGATGATGGCGGCGGTGAAGAAGGGGTTATCGGCCATCAGGCCCTTGGCCCCGCTGCCGTTGATCGGCACCAGGGTGATCTCGGCCGGCGTGCCGGCGACCTTCGCGGCCAGGGCCGCGATCGCGCCGTCCGGCGCCCCGCCGACATAGAAAAAGCCGTCGAGCTGCCCCGCCGCCACCATCTGGGCCGCCAGGTCCGGCTTGAAGTATTCCGCCGTGAAATCCCGCTCCGACAGGCCGTGCGCGGCCAGGATCAGCCGGACATCGACCAGGGTGCCCGAGCCCGGCTCGTCGATCGCCACGTGATGGCCGGCCAGGTCGGCGAAGCTGGCGATGCCGCTCGCCTTGCGCACCACCAGGTGCACCGCCTCGGGGTAGAGGGCGGCGATGGCGCGTAAGGACTCGCGCTTGCCCTTGGCCTCGAAGGCGCCGGTGCCGGTCACCGCCCAATGGGCGACATCGGCCTGGACGAAGGCCGAATCGACGCTGCCTGCGGCCAGGGCCTCGACATTGGCGAAGGAGCCGTTGGAGGCGACGGCATTGACCACCAGGGTGGGGGTGGAGCTGGCCGTGGCGATGATGGTGCCGACGGGGAAATAGCTGCCCGCGGTGCCCGCCGTGGCGATCTTGAAATAGCGCGCGTCCTCGCTGTGCGCCGCGCCGGCGGCGCCCATCAGGGCCAGGACCGTGAATACCCCCGCGAATAGACGCCGCATGCCCCCGCCCCCGCCGTTTCCATCGCTGCCATGGATGGTCGCAGGGGCGAGGGGCGCAAGCAACCGTTCTGGTTAGGGCTGCCCTGGTCAGGGGCCTTGCGGATGGCCGCAGGCGACGGCGCAGGCTGGCGATGGGTCAAACGCCAGCGACGATTTCAAACCAGCAAAAGCGCAATTAATAATTGACTTTCTACGGATTGAAAACGGACTAACCGCGCGTGGCCCGTCGCGGCGCTCAGTGGGCGCGCCGCGCCTCGGTCAGCTCTTCCAGTTCCTGCCGCAACTGCTCGATCGTGGCCTGGTCTTCCGCGTGCTGGCGGCGCAGGAAGTCGATCTCGCGATGGGCTGCCTCGGCCGCTGTTTCCTGCTGCGACCGCATCTGCTCCATCGAGCGTGCCTGGGGCGTGATCGCGCGATAGGTTTCCCGGTCTGCCTTCTGCCGGGAGAGGATTTCCCAGAAGTTCATGGGTGGCTCCTTTTTTTGGCGTTGGTGGCTTTGAGGATAACACACGAGGGCGGGGAAGGGTTCGTGGAGGTCTGTGCTGGGGCCTCTCTACAACTGGGGCGGTGGTTGCCCTTGGGGAAACGGGCGATTGGGCTGGAAAATGGAAAAACGGATAGGAAGGAGGAAAATGGACGTAAAGCATACTGAAACTAATTCGTTATGAAATATTATTATCTATATATCCGGCTCATTCAAAAACTGTAGTCGATCACAAAGAAAATATACTCCCAATAACATCGTAATGACAATTTGCCACAATACAAAAAAGAAAATCTGAGTTATAATAATTTTGATCACCGAGAATTCAAAAAGAACATACGGTATTATTTTGGCCAAATCCGGCCCAATCAAGCGGACAAAATGAAGAAGTATAAGAAATAACAGCGAAACAAAAGAAAGGTATCCGAATAAATAGCAAATAAATTGTCTGTGAGTTAACACAAAGTCCTTCTTTGAGCCAGATTTTGTCATAATAGATAGGGTTGCAGGTTGTCCCTTTATTTTATCATCTAAACCCTTCCGCTCGAATGTTGCCACGGCAGCTAGTGCAGCAATAAAAAAGGCTATGATTAGATTAAGGAGGTCAATAATTGCAGGTATGAGTCCCTTATCTGCGAAAATCCCCATCTTTATCGATAAAAGATATACCAAGGTCGTATTGGCTATCGAAAATAACCCGGGCAAAACAAAATCATACATTGTTTTAGAGTGAAATATTCCATCGCCTTGCTTTATTGCAAGGTATCTCAAGGGTACACCAAGTTGCTTAAAAGCCCAGAGCATCTACCATCTTTCTTCGCTCTCAATTACTGAGATCATTTTCTTTTCTATCTGCAACTGTACTTTTGAGTAGCAGGCCTCAAGCATCAATCCAAACCCTGTTATCCTCTGCGATCTGGAATATAATGTTTCCATTGCATCTATTTTATCAACCATAAGCCGCGGTGAGGAGGATTTTTTGCCAGGTAAATCAGTTATTTTAAACTGAATCTCGTTGTAGTTATTGTTTTTTGCCCACAACATAACGTTACGGATATAATTCGATATTCTGTTTTCATCCACACGCTTAGTTCTGATAGTCAATTTTTCCGATATAGATTTCATTATATCGGGGGCCCCTGGGCCAGTATACTGTGGTTTTTTCTTAATAAGATTAATCTCAGACAATTCGCCTTTCTTGATATCCTCGATTATCTTTTCGCTTGGGACCCTATTGATAGATAATCTTATCTTATAGGGACGGAGTTCGACGCGAGTTTTCCCACGAGATCTCAGCACCTTCTCGTAAAGGAAATCGCTGTTTCCTTGTGTGTATTTGTCCAAAATAGAGTCCAAAAGCTTTTGAACAAGGGTGCTAGACACATTCTGCATTTGCTCAAAACACGCGCGAAATTCCCCCTGGGAATCCGCGTTGGTAGAAATAACTAAATGCGCAGACCAACCCTGCATCTCGTCATCTTCTGGCTCAACGGATCGAACATCCTCGGATACGGGTTTTATAAAAGCGGGATTTGCTGCATCCGGATCACCACGATTAATGAGAATAGTCTTAATTCCTTGACGCCCATTAGTCTTTATATCAGCAATGTAAATACAATTTACTTCAGAAAAATCACCTTGCTCCATTACTATCTTGTGATCATTGTCAAAGTACATTTTTGCCGAGCCATTTTGGTGCGCGAGCTCAATTATTTCAAAAATCTTATGTATATCCACCTCTGCGGACGCCTCTTTAGGCAGGGGATGGCCCTGCATCCGCCACATAAATATCTGCCGTTCTGTCTTGAGAGCGACCATCAACATTCCTTCCGCAGCGTGCGACAACTGAGGAGTGTACAACAACCACCGATAGGGATGTCGACCACAATGTGAAGCCCAAGGGCGACCAGCCTCTAGGCACGATGGAGCGACGCTATATTTTGAACGGCCACGGTACGCCCACAACATGTTGTGGTGACCTTCTCTCGACACACAAAAAGGCTTGGCGCCGACGCTTTTGCACGGTAAAAGTTGTGCTGCAGACGTCGTCTGACGACCGAAGCAAAAGAGGGGTCAGCAATCGCTAACCCCTCTCATAGGTGACCGGGTGGCAGAATGGATATGCGCCTGGGCGTTGCAAGCTAGGAGACGCTGGTTCGATTCCAGCCCCGGTCTCAGTCTAAGCGGTCCCGAAAGGGGCCGCTTTTTCTTTGTACTCAATCTTGACAGGAGAATCATCCCTGATTCGACAACGGATATCAAGGCGAATATCGTCGAAATTTGACGATATTCGCCGGAGCAGAGGAATGCCCTTGGAAACAGAGAGAGATGGAGAAATTCGTTTTACCGTGAACCCACAGACAATGGCGTATCTCTGTTGGCTTACCCGGAACACGACATTAGGCAAGGGCCCCAATGACGTTGCTCGCCAAATTCTGATCCAGCGTCTTACTGAAATGCGCCAAGAAGATTACAGGGATAAACAACGCCCCTAGGGCGCATGCACGCGGCTGCCTGGAATAGGCGCGCATTCCTCTAAGAGGCTCACGCCGCTGCCGGCAACGCCGCCAGCAGTTCCGTGGTGGTCAGGACCTGGTGGGCGAAGGCGGGGGCGTTGATGTCGTGGGCGGCGTGCATCGCTTCCGCGCTGAAGGCGGCGGTGGCGTCGCGCACCAGGGTGACGTGATAGCCAAGATCGGCCGCGAAGCGCGCCGTGCTCTCGATGCAGGTATTGGCGATCAGGCCGATCAGGATGACGTGGCTCACCCGGTGCTGCTTCAGCAGGAAATCGAGGTCGGTATTGGCAAAGCCGTTGCCGCTCCAATGCTCCTTGACCACGGTGTCGCCCGGCTGGGGCGCGAAATCCGGGTGCCAGTCGCCGCCCCACGAATCCTTGGCGAAGACCTGCAGCTTGGCCGCGCCCAACTGATAGGGCGTGGGGTGGTCCCAGCCGTGGAAATCGTCCGGCTCGGCCCGATGGTGGGGCACGATGAAGACCGGGATTTTCGCCGCGCGCACGCCCGCGGTGATGGCGCGCAGGTGGGCGTGCAGGTCGACGGCCGTGGCGACTTCCGCCAGCCGCGGCCACAGCTTGCCGCCGTCCGAGAGGAAGTCGTTATAGGGATCGACGAAGAGCAGGGCGGTGCGGGCGGCGTCAAAGGCTTGGGCGGTCATGGGTTCCATCCTTGCGTGTAAGTCAGGCCGCTTCCAGCAGCACGCAGGTGCCCTGGCCGCCGTCGGCGCAGATCGAGACGATGGCGCGCTTGCCCCGGCCCAGCGCGCTCAGTTCCTTCACCGCTTGGGCGAGGATGCGGGCGCCGGTGGCCGCGAACGGGTGGCCGATCGAGAGCGAGCCGCCGTGGGGGTTGAAGCGGTCCCAGGGGAAGGGGCCGAGGTCGGCGGTGACGCCCGCCTTCTCGCGCCGGTAGGCAGGGTCGGCGATGGCCTGGACATTGGCCAGGACCTGGCCGGCGAAGGCCTCGTGGATCTCCCACAGGTCGATATCGTCGAGGCGCAAGCCCTGGCGGGCCAGCAGGCGCGGAATGGCGCGGCCGGGCGACATCAGGATGCCCTCCTCATGCCAGTCCATGGCGGCGAGCTGCCAGTCGACGAGGCGCGCCGCCGGGCGGTCGCCCAGCTTGGCGCGGCCCTCGGCATCCGCCACCCAGATCGCGGCGGCGCCGTCGGTCAGGGGCGAGGCATTGCCGGCGGTGATGCTGCCCCGGCCCGAACGGTCGAACACCGGCGGCAGGGCGGCCAGTTTCTCGGCCGTCGAATCCCGCCTGACCAGGCCGTCGCGGGTAACCCCGTCGATGGCAATCACCAGGTCGTCGAAGAAGCCGGCGTCCTGGCCCGCCACCGCGCGCTGGTGGGAGAGCAGGGCGATCCGGTCCTGGTCCTCGCGGGCGATGTTGAAATGCTTCACCGTATCCTCGGTGTGCTCGCCCATGGAACGGCCCGAGATGCGGTTGGCCCAGCCCTTGACCGGCAGGTTGAAATCGTCGAAGCCGAGCGCGGTCGCGGCTTCCGCCAGCTTGCCCTGGGCGGCCAGCGCCATCAGGCGCAGGGCGGCCTCGGGCTTGAGCGCGATAGGCACCCGGCTCATGGTCTCGACCCCGCCCACCAGGCCTAAGTGGTTGCCGCCCTTGCCGATCATCCCGGCGGCCTGGATCGTTGCCATCATGCTGGTGGAACAGGCCATGATGGTCGAGAAGGCGGGGATTTCCGGGTCCAGCCCGGCATCGAGCACCAGCTCGCGCCCGATGTTGGACACGGTGGTGGAGGGAATCACCTGGCCCCAGGCCAGGAAATCGGGCCGCGCCTGGGCCGCCATGGCCCGGGCCACCGGCACCGAGAGTTCCAGCGCGTCGAACTTCTGGAACACCCCGCCCGCCTTGACGAAGGGCGTGCGCACCCCGGGAACGAGAAAGGCATCCGACATGGCAAGACCCCGTGTTGTCGTCTAGGGGATCATGCGCTTCCGGTCGGTGCCGCCGGTATCGAACCTTGGCACGGCTGCCTAACACCTAGGTATGACGGAGGGGTGCCCCGCCGTCACAGAAGCTGCAGCGCGATCGCGAACATGGCCAGCAGCCCGGCATAGAAGGCGGCGGTGCGAATATAGAGGATGCCGGCGATATAGCTCGCCGCATGGACCAGGCGGGCGCCGAGGAAGACCTCGGCCGCGACGCGCGTCACCTCGTTCGAGACCCCGGCGGCATGGGCGACCAGGATGAGAAGGCCGAACGGCACCAGGTTTTCGATCTGGTTGGCATGGGCGCGGATATACCGCCCCGGCCAGCCGGCGGGCGGCGCGAAGCGCTCGCGATTGCCCAGCAAGGGGCCCATGCCCATCTTGAGGGTCAGGGCCGTGCCCTGCACCGCGACCATGACCAGCGGTATCAGCGCCGCCAGCAGCAGCATGTAAAGCTCGAGACTCATCTGTGTACCCCTCCATGCCTCGCGGCGAGCGGAAGGTAACACGGCGGTGGCGGCAAACCGCCCCCCGCCACCCCCCATCACCCCGCCAGCGGCCGGTTCAGCTCGGTGCGCCAGGTCGTCGGGTCGGGGCTCGACTGCGGGCCGACGGCATAGAGCTCCCACAGGTCCGGCGCCGGCTTGTGGCCGTTCGCGGCCATCCAGGCCATGAACTCGCCCCAGGCGCCGGGCAGGCCTTCGTAGGGGCCGCTGTAGATCGTGCGCGCCACCTTGGCCGCGGGCAGCTCGCCCGGCTTCACCCGGCCGGCGGCTGTCACCGGTGCCGAGACCTTCACGCCCAGTTCGAAATCGAATTGGCCGTCGGTCATCTTCAGGTGGTGGGCGAAGACCGCGCCCACCGGCTCCACCCCCTGGGCGGCCAGCGTCGCCATCAGCTCAGCCACGGCGGGGCCGAAGACCTTCATCATCTGCTCCCGCGGGATGGTCAGGTGGATGACGGCGGCCGCCTGGGCCGTGGTGTCGAGGATGCGTGGCGTATCCAGCATGATTTCATCCCTCCAAAGGTCAGATTATGGTCTCGAGCCGGACATAGCTCGCTTCCATGCCGTGCTCCATGCCGGAGGCCAGCATTGCCGCGCGGGTCTGCGCATCGGGCAGGGTCATGCGCATGGTCATGAAGGTGCCGGTGCCGTCGGCGACGAAGCTGGTCTCGACGTGGTTGTCGGGTGTGCGCTCGGGCAGGAACATGCGCTCGACATGGACGATCCGGCTGAACGGCACCAGTTCCAGATATTCGCCGGTCAGGTAGAAGCCGCCGCCCTTGCCGTCGCTCCATTCATAGCGGATCTTGCCGCCCACGCGGGCCTCGTTGAGGCACACCGGCATGGTCCAGCCCTCCGGCCCCAGCAGCCATTGCTGGATCAGCGCGGGCTCGGTATGGGCGCGGAAGACAGCCTCCGGCGCGGCGGCAAAGCGCCTGGTGACGACGACATGGGCGTCGCCCTCGGTCCTGATGCTCAGTCTGGGCACGTTATGTCCTCCCTGATTACTTCGGTGTCATGGCAGCCAGCACCGCGTCCAGCCGGTCGTAGTTCCTGGCAAGCGCCTCGCGCAGCATGGTCAGCCACTGGTCGATCGCCTCGATCCCGGCCGGGGCCAGCCGGCAGGGCCGCCTGGTGCCCTCGGCCCGCCGGATGATCAGCCCCGCCCCCTCCAACACCTTCAAGTGCCGCGACACCGCCGGCTGGGTCATCGCGAACGGCGCCGCCAGTTCCATCACCGTCGCCTCGCCCAGCGCCAGCCGGGCGAGGATCGCCCGGCGGGTGGGGTCGGCGAGGGCGGAGAAGGTGGCGTCGAGGTTGGGCAAGGGCGGGCTTTCTTTTCAATAAAGAGATTGTTATATAACAAGTTAGTTATCGTCAAGCGCCGTCCGGCCCTTTGGGGTACGCACCCGACGTTGGAAAGAGTATTGGTGGCCGGGAACGGAAAGGCCGCTTTAGGGCTTCCGGTTACGAAAGCCGAGCCGCCGAGGTTCAAACCAGGCCGAAAAACCGGCTTCAACGCGAAAGGGACAGGCAATGCAAAAGAACACGATTTGTCTCTGGTACGACAAGGACGCCGAGGCTGCCGCCCGCTTCTATGCCGAGACCTTTCCCGACAGCGCGGTGACTGCCGTGCGCCGGGCCCCTGGCGACTATCCGTCCGGCAAGGCGGGCGACGTGTTGACGGTCGAATTCACCGTTGCGGGCATTCCCTGCATCGGCCTGAACGGGGGCTCCTATTTCAAGCCCGACGAAGCCTTCTCGTTCCAGATCGCCACCGACGACCAGGAAGAGACCGACCGCTACTGGAATGCCATCGTCGGCAACGGCGGCCAGGAGAGCGAGTGCGGCTGGTGCAAGGACCGGTGGGGGATTTCCTGGCAAATCACCCCGCGCGTGCTGACCGACGCGATGGCGATGGGCGGTGACGAGGCCAAGCGCGCCTTTGACGCCATGATGACCATGAAGAAAATCGACGTCGCGGCGATCGAGGCGGCGCGGCGCGGGTGACGCCCATCGCCAGCGGTAGGCCCTACCGCCAATCGTCCATCACCAAGCATTCCGCCCGGTTGTAACCCGCCTCTTGCGTAGGCAAGGGGTGTCGCCGGATCTTGCGAGTCTGAGGTTCGCGAATACGCCCTGCACAACTGGGCTGAGTAGGCGGGTGAGCGTCATGATAGACTGGAGTGCACTTTCGCATGCGTATGGTGAGGCAACAGACGTACCCGAGCTGATCAGGCGGTTTCGTACGCATCCCAGCGGGGCAATCTCCAAAGAATTGTGGAGTTGCCTGTGTCACCAGGGCACCGTCTACCCTGCGAGTTTTGCCGCACTCCAGCCACTTTGCGAATTGGCTAAGGGCCTTTCCCCTTGGAACGGCTCTCGCCGCTGATGCTAGTTGGCGCGATCATCGCGTCGGACGATTTGGTTGGGGTCGATCAGCGGCCAACCGACATGATCCAGGCAGTCATCCCAGATGCTGAAGCCCTTATGGAAGACTGCCTGGCTTCAGGCGAACTCGACCAAGAAGCCTTCATCTATTGCCTGCAAACCTTATGTGCCCTCGCTGGGCATCTTTTCTGGGGGCGAAATCTTTCCTATCTCTTTAGTGGCGAGTTTTCCGGCAACTGCTCCGCTTGCGGGCACAGCCTATATTTCGTTGTTGGCGCTTATGGCTTTTTCTGCGTGGGTGAGGAATGGATCGGTCCGAGGAAGCGTACCAGTACTCAAAACCCTATCTTCCCCTCCCCATTGCAACACCTTTCGCCCGTGGCAGCATGGCTCCACCAAAAGGCCGTCGCACATGATCAGCTTGAGGTAGCGAAGCAAATCCTTCACCTGTTTGGCACCACAAAATGTCCAGAATGCAATATAATGTTGGAGGTTTCCCCAGCAATAACTCAGGCAAGCGGTAGCTCGGGAGATTAGAGTAGGAGTCCGATCGGTCGCCTACCGCCAATCGTCCATCACCAGGCATTCCGCCCGGTTGTAACCCGCCGCGCCATCGCGCAGCATGGCCACGCCTTCGAAGGCGACCTTGAAGCCGCGCGCTTCCATCAGCGCCAGTGCCCGGCTGCGCGCCGCGTTGGTGCCGGCCATCAGGGCGGTGGCGCCCAGGCCGTGGGCATAGGCCTCGCAGGCGGCCAGCAGGCGGTCGAAGGCGTCGGCGGCGCCGGGTTTTGCGGCGCCGAACTTGACGTAGACGGTGTCGCTGCCGGCTTCGGTCCCGGCGCCGGCATGGCAGACGGCGAAGGCAACCAGCTCGGTGCCATCGTGGACCAGCACGGTATCGCCCAGCTTCTGCGCCGCCACCGCGGCGATCTCGCCCGTCAGGTCCAGGCCGGGATAGACCGCACCGGCCAGGGCCCGGCAGGCGGCGAGGCTGCCTGGCCGCGCGGCGATCGTCGTCCAGGGGGCGGTGTCGGCGCGCTCCACCCGCTTGGCCATCACCGGGGTGAGGGCGCCGACGGCAAAGCCGAATTTGCCGTAGAAGCCATGGTGCTTGGGGCTGTCGGGGAAGGTGAACAGGCCCAGTTGCCGGGTGCCCCAGGCCGCGAACAGGGCCATGGTGCGTTCCAGCAGTTGGCGCGCGATGCCCTGGTCCCACAGGTCGGGGCGGATGGTCAGCGGGCCGAAGAAGCCGAAGCTGCCCCAGTTGGCGGCGAAGTTGGAGCCGACCAGTTCGCCGTCGCGGAAGGCGCCCAGGGTGGCCTGCGGGTCGGCGTGCCAGCGCGGAGCGATCAGGGCAGCGTCGCCCATGAAGCTCGACGGCTCGGGCAGCCCCACGAAGGTGCCGAAGGCCAGGCGGAAGATGCGGTCGGCGGCGGCAAGGTCGGCTTCGGCCAGGGGCCGGATCTCGATGTCCATGGCGGTGCTTTCGGGGTTACGGCATGACCACGGCGAGGTAGGGCGCGGTCGGCTTGTCCGCGGCGCCCGCCATCGCCGGGGCGGCATGATGCACGGGTTTCAGGCTTTTGAGATAGGCCGCAAGGGCCTGGGCGTCGGCATCGGACAAGGCGCCATAGTGGCCATAGGGCATCGCCGGCGCCAGCACCCGGCCATCGGGCCGCACGCCGGTGCGCACCGCGGCGACGATCTGCGCCGCCGTCCAGGTGCCCAGGCCCGTTTCCCTGTCCGGCGTCAGGTTGGGCGGGTAGAAGATGCCCAGGCCCGGAATCTGGAAACCCACCGTCGAGCCGGCGAGGTAGCGCTCGGGATCGGGCTTGCCCAGCAAGGCCCCGGTGGTGTGGCAGCCGCCGCAGTCCATGATGGTGGCGAGATATTCGCCGCGCTCGACCTGGTCGTCGGCGCGGGCGGGAGCGGTCAGGGCGGCGGCGATCACCGCCCCGATGATGAAAGTGTCGCGCATGGGTGGGCCTGTCGGCTGCGGTTTCGATACGAAAGACTTATAATGAGATAATTATCTTATAACAAGATAAAAGTCTCCATGCTTCCATCGAGCGCGACACCCCCTACATTGACGCCCCCGTCCCCCTCCCTACATTGCAGCCGCAAACCAAGGGAATCCGCGATGATCCAGGAGCTGAACGAGCGTTCACGCCAGATCTTCCGCACGATCGTCGAGGCCTATCTCGAGACCGGCGAGCCCGTCGGCTCGCGCACGCTGTCGCAGCGCTTGGGCTTTCCCCTGTCGCCCGCCTCGATCCGCAACGTCATGTCGGATCTGGAGGCGGCGGGCCTGCTCCATGCGCCCCACCATTCGGCCGGGCGCCTGCCGACCGACGCAGGGCTTCGCATCTTCGTCGACTCGTTCCTCGAACTGGGCAGCCTGACCGATGACGAGCGCCGCACGATCGAGGGCCAGGCGGCGGCCGAGGGGCGGGGCCGTTCGGTCGAGGACCTGCTGACCGAGGCGACCCGGCAATTGTCGGGCCTGTCGCAATGCGCCGGCCTGGTCATCGCGCCCAAGGCCGACAACCCGCTGTCCCATGTCGAATTCGTCTATCTGGGACCCGGGCGCGCCCTGGTGGTGTTGGTCTCCCAGGACGGTTCGGTCGAGAACCGCATCATCGACGTGCCTTTGGGCATGACGCCCAGCGCCCTTCAGATGGCCTCCAACTATACCTCCGCCCGGCTGGGCGGGCGCACCATGGCCGAGGGGCGCAGCGGCATCCTCAAGGAGATCGAGGACCGCCGCGCCGAATTGGACCTCCTGACCGCCAAGGTGGTGGAGGCGGGCCTCGCCACCTGGTCGGGCGACGAGGAGCGCAACACCCTGATCGTCTCCGGCCGGGCGCGGCTGCTCGACGACCTGACCGCGGTCGAGGATCTCGAACGGGTGCGGCAATTGTTCGACGATCTTGAATCCAAGCGCGATGTCCTCCAATTGTTGGACCTCGCGCACGATGCCGATGGGGTGCGCATCTTCATCGGCTCGGAGAACAAATTGTTCAGCCTGTCGGGCTCGTCGCTGATCGTGGCCCCGTTCCGCCGGGCCGACGAACGCATCGTCGGCATGATCGGGGTGATCGCGCCGACCCGGGTGAATTACGGGCGGGTGGTGCCGATGGTGGATTATACCGCCCGGATGATCGGCCGCCTGATCCGCTAGGTATCGACCCTCAAGTTTGATTTCGCTGGAAGTATCATGACGACGCAGAACGAGAATGCCCAAGCCAACGAGCCCGAGATCGAGGCGGAAGCCGCGATCGAGCTCGAGATTCCGGCCGGTCCGACGGTCGAATCGCTGCTCGCCGAGGTGGCGGAGCTCAAGGACAAGCTGCTGCGCGCCTTCGCCGAGAGCGAAAACATGCGCCGCCGCTTCGAGCGCGAGCGCGAGGACACGGCCAAGTATGCGGTGACCAAGTTCGCGCGCGACCTGACCTCGGTCGCCGACAACCTGCGCCGCGCCATCGACACCGTCCCGGCCGAGGTCCGCGCCGCCGACGAGGCGGTGGCCAACCTGCTGGCCGGCGTGGAGCTGACCGAGCGCGAGCTGCTGGCCGCCTTCGAAAAGGCCTCGATCACCAAGATCGCGCCGGCGGTGGGCGAAAAGGCCGATCCGCATCGCCACGAGGTGCTGTTCGAGGTGCCCGGCACCGGCCAGCCTGCCGGCTCGATCGTGCAGGTGATCCAGACCGGCTACCAGATCGCCGACCGCCTGCTGCGCGCCGCCAAGGTCGGCGTCGCCAAGGCCGACGCCCCGGTCCACGTCGACCAGACGGTCTGAAGAGCGAGCGCCAAGCCCCCCTGGGCCATTGAGGCCCCGCGGAGCTTCAGCGAAGCGAGCCAAGGCCGCGGAAGCGGCCGCCCGGCGTCTGAGGGGCCCAAAAAAACAACTGCCCTCGGGATGACGGCTCCGTCATCCCGAGGGCAGCACCCCGACGGTGCGTCTGGTGCGATCGGTCCGGCCGGACGCTTTGGCAGCCGGCCGAGGAGCCCCCCGGTTCCACCGATCTCACGATCGCGAGCGCAGCCTAGGCCGCGGGCGGCCCGGGCGACAGAGGCCCAGGGGTACTGGTACTTTGGTACTGGCGGCCGCGGTGCTTGAGCGGCGGCGCGAAGCCCCGCATGGTGGGCGCCGGAAACGGGGGATCTGCCGATCATGATGCCGGGTGCGCAAGCGGAGAGGGCCGGCCCGGCGGATATCGATCCCGCGGTGCTCGCCGCCGCGCAGATCCGCGCCATGTTCGGCAATGCCCAGCCGGGCTTCACCCATATCCTGCTGATCGGCCTGACCGGGGCCATGGCCTGGGATTTCGCGCCCCATGGCGCGGTTGTGCTGTGGGCGGCGGGAATCATGGCGGTGGGCCTGATGCGCCTGGCCATGGTGCGGCGCTTCACCGCCGTGGCGCCGCCCGACGCGGCCCTGCCGGGCTGGGAGCGGGCCTATCTGGCCCTGGTCGCGCTCAACGGCGTGATGTGGGGCAGCGCGGCCACCCTGCTCCAGGCCCCGGGGCACTACGAGCTCGAGGTCGCCATCGCCTTCGTGGTCGGCGGCATGTGTGCGGCGGCGACCATCACGCTCAGCCCGCGCTACCGCGCGATCCCGGTCGCCGTCGTACCGGCGCTGGGCATCCTGGCCGGGCAGTTCTGGCTCTCGGACATCCCGACCTCGAACGAGATGGCCTTGATGCTGCTGGTCTATCTCTTGGTGCTGCTCAATGTCGGCCGGCGGATGAACGCCCAGGTGCGCGAGTCCTTTGCCCTACGCTTCACCAACCAGGCCCTGGTCGCCTCGCTCAGCGATGCCCTGGCCCAGACCCGCCGCGCCCTGGACGAGGCGCAGCGCTCGGCCCAGGCCAAGACCCGCTTCCTCGCCTCGGCCAGCCACGACCTGCGCCAGCCCGTCCATGCCCTGCGCCTGTTTGTCGAGACCCTGGCGGCGCGCCCGCTGGACCATGAATCTGCGGCCCTGGTCGCCCGGGTGCGCGAGTCCCTGGCCGGCCTGCGCGGCCTGCTCGACACCCTGCTCGACATCTCGCGCCTCGACGCCGGTACGGTGCAGCCGGTGTCGGCGCCCCTGGCGCTGGGCCCCTTGCTGGCCCAGGCGGCCGATGCCTTCGCCAGCCTTGCCGACGAGCGCGGCCTGCGCCTGTCCCTGCGCCCGACCGAGGCCTGGGTGCTGAGCGATCCCACCCTGCTGGGCCGCCTGCTGCGCAACCTGATCGAGAATGCCTTGAGTTACACCAGCGAGGGCGGCGTGCTGATCGGCACGCGCCGGCGCGGCGACCAGGTGTTGGTCGAGGTCTGGGATACCGGCATCGGCATCGCACCCGAGCACGAGCAGGAAATCTTCCAGGAATTCTTCAGCCTGCGCGGGCGCTCGTCCGACCGGCAAGGCGGGTTGGGGCTGGGCCTGGCCATCGTCAAGCGCCTGTGCGGCCTGTTGGGCCACGACCTTGCCTTCCGCTCGATCCCCGGCCGGGGCAGTGTCTTTCGCGTCACCCTGCCGGCCTGCGCCCCGGCCTTGGCGCTGCCGCTGCCGGACCGCGCCCATGCCATTCCCCGGGTGCCCGGGTGCTGGTGGTCGAGGACGACCGGGCGGTGGCCCTGGCGACCGTGGCCCTGCTCGAGGGCTGGGGCCTCAAGACCGCCCATGCCGAAACCACCGACGGCCTCGGCCCGGCCCTGGAGCGGCTGGGCGGCGCCGCCGACCTGGTCATCGCCGATTATCGTCTGGCCGACGACGTCACCGGCGACGATGTCATCGACGAAGTGGCGCGGCGCCAGGCGACGCCGCTGGCCGCGATCATCGTCACCGGCGACACCGGGCCGCAGCGCCTGCGCAGCCTGCACGGCCAGGCCTGGCCGGTGCTGCACAAGCCGGTCGACCCCGACGAGCTGGCCAAGGTTACGGCGGCCCTGCTGGCCCCGGCGGCGCCCCGATAAGCCCCAGGCGCATTGCCGCCTGCACCGCCGCGGTGCGGTTGCGGGCGTTGAGCAGGCGCAGGATGGTGGCGCCGTGATTCTTCACCGTCTGCAGGGCGATGCCGAGGCTGTTGGCGATTTCCTTGTTGCTGGCGCCCTGGGCCATCAGGCGCAGGATCGCCACCTGCCGCTCGGTCAGGCGGTGGCCGCCCGGCGGCGGCACGACCGGGGTCTGGGGAAAGCAGGCTTCGCCGTCCAGCACGGCCTGCAAGGCGTCCAGCAGGGCGGGGATCGACGCGGTCTTGGCGACGAAGCCGGCGGCGCCGTGGGCACGGACGGCCTCGATCTGGGCCGGGGTGTCGTCGCCGCTGATCACCAGCAAGGGGGTGCGGGGCGCCACCGCCCGGATGACCTCCAGGCTTTCGGGCCCGGCCATGCCCGGCATGTGCAGGTCGATCAGGCACAGGGCGATGGCGGGTTCGGCGCGCAGCGCGGCGCAGACGGTGGCCAGGCTCGCCGCCTCGACCACCCGGGCCCGTGGGTCGAACTGGATCAGCACCTGGCGCAGCCCGTCGCGAAACAGGGTGTGGTCGTCGGCGACCAGAATCGTCAGCGCCCCGTCGTCCATGCCCGGCCATCCCCGCTTCCCCACCCTTGATGATTACACGAAACCGGCCCCTGGATAACGCGGTCTCCCGCGGCCCGGTGAAGGCACATGGCTGTCGGGAATTTTGAAACTGGCTGTTCTCGGGAACCTTGGAACCACTTTTGATCGTCATGCCCGGCCTTGTGCCGGGCATCCACGTCGAGACGAGCCACATCCGTCGACGGAAAAGGCAGCTTGCCGACGTGGATGACCGGGACAAGCCCGGTCATGACGATTGAGGGTGCGGGCGCGCTCGCCCGGCCGATTGTCGCAGCCATCGGCCGGCCGGTTGCGCCGGCCGGTTGCCGGGCCTAAAGCTAAAGTCATGAGCCGCAGCCCTGCCATCGCTGGAAACCTGCCGCGCCGGCGCCTGGGCGCCTGGCTGGCGGCGCTGGCGATCCTGTTGCAGGCGCTGGTGCCGGCCTGGCATCATGCGGCGATGGCCATGGCCGCCAAGACCGGCGGCGACGGCATGTCGGTGGTGATCTGCACGCTCTATGGCTATCAGGTGGTGCCGCTGGCCAGCCTGGTCGCGCTCGACGAGACGGGCAAGGTCAAGCCCCCCGAACACAAGCAGCCGCCGGTGCCGCGCGACTGCGCCCTGTGCCAGGCCCTGGCCCATCAGAACCTGCTGGGCCCGCCACCCGCTCTTGGCGTGCCACCCATCCCCGTCGCGATGGCCTTGTCGCCCTGGGTCGCCGTCGGCGGGACGATCCTGCCGGCCACGCCACGCCTTGGCGCCCAGCCTCGCGCACCCCCGACCCTTTCGGCCTGATTTCGCGAAAACCGTCGCGCGTGGCCCTGCCCGCGCTCTCGCATCAGCCTTAAGGGTTACCTCCATGACTGAAATCGTTGCCGGGCCGGCGACGGGCGCGATCGCCCGTTCGACCGGGGCCTTCCGCCGCGCCATCCGGCGCTGGCGCTTCCATGCCGGGCTGTTCGTGCTGCCGCGCCTTCAAACCCGCCATTCGTTGATGCAAGGTATCGCCATGAACATGCTCTCGCGCTTCGCCGCCGTCCTGGCCCTGCTGATGGGCTTCGCCAGCCTGGCCCAGGCCCATGAATACGAGCTGGGCCCGCTGGAAATCCTCCATCCCTGGTCCCGGGCGACGCCCGGGGCCGCCACGGTGGGCGGCGGCTATTTCACCATCGAGAACAAGGGCGATACGCCCGATCGCCTGGTCTTAGTCAGCAGCGACATCGCCGAGAAGGTCCAGATCCACGAGATGGCGATGAGCGCCGACGGCATGTCCAGCATGAAGGAACTGACCGACGGCCTGGTCGTGCCGGCCAAGGGGGCGGTCGAGCTCAAGCCCGGCGCCATCCATCTGATGTTCATCGGGTTGAAGCACCCGCTGAAGGAAGGCGAACCCTTCCTGGCGACTCTGAGCTTCGAGAAGGCCGGCACCGTCGAGGTGAAGTTCGTCGTCGGCCCGGCGGGCGCCGCCGGCGGCGAGGCGGAGCACAAGCACAACTGAGGGGGCGGCCGTGGTCCGATCGAGCGATATCCGGCCCAACGAGGTCGCGGTCGAGCTGCCCGCCGCGACCGATGCCGGCCTGCTCTTCATCGGCACCATCCGCACCCCCTGGACCGCCCGGCCGGACTGTCCCCGCCAGGGGCGCCTCGACGGCCCGGTCTGCCGGATCGAGCTCCACCCGCTGTGGCTGCCGGCGCTCGACGGCATCGAGCAGTACGAGCGGATCGAGGTCCTCTACTGGCTGCACCAGGCGCGCCGCGACCTGGTGCGGCAGAGCCCGGCCAGCGACGGGCGGACGCGGGGCACCTTCGCCCTGCGCTCGCCCGTCCGGCCCAACCCGATCGGCAGTTCGCTCGTCGCCCTGGTCGGGCGCACCCCGTCCGGCCTCGAGGTCCGGGGCCTCGACTGCCTCGACGGCACGCCGCTGGTCGACCTGAAGCCCGACCGCTGCCAGTTCACCCCCCTGCCCGAGTGATCGCCGGCAGGGTTGACGCCCCGAGCCGGCCGCCCCATTTCCCCGTGGCGGTCGCCTTGCCCGTGACATTTCGTCATGGCCATCGTTGCTGGCCGCTATCGGGGCGTTGCGGGCCGCAGGACGGGGCCCTATATAAGCCCCAGCGTGACAGGGGTTTTAGCCCCTGTCGCTCAATCCCCGGAGAAGTCAGGGGGTGTTGCCGGTGCCGGACGGGCCGTCGACGCCTGCCGAAAAGGAGAGAGATATGGGCAAGGTAATCGGTATTGACCTTGGGACGACGAATTCCTGCATCGCCATCATGGAGGGCGCCAAGCCCAAGGTGATCGAGAATGCCGAAGGCGCGCGCACCACGCCGTCGATGGTGGCTTTTACTCCCGATGGCGAGCGTCTGGTCGGCCAGGCCGCGAAGCGCCAGGGTGTCACCAATCCCGAAGGCACGCTGTTCGCGATCAAGCGCCTGATCGGCCGCTCCTTCGCCGACCCGATGACCCAGAAGGACAAGGGCATGGTGCCCTATTCGATCGTCAAGGCCGACAACGGCGACGCCTGGGTCGATATCCGCGGAGCCAAGTACAGCCCCAGCCAGGTTTCCGCCTTCATCCTGCAGAAGATGAAGGAAACCGCCGAATCGTTCCTGGGCGAGACTGTCACCCAGGCGGTGATCACCGTTCCCGCCTATTTCAACGACGCCCAGCGCCAGGCGACCAAGGACGCCGGGCGCATTGCGGGCCTTGAAGTCCTGCGCATCATCAATGAGCCGACCGCGGCGGCGCTGGCCTATGGCCTCGACAAGCAGGACGGCAAGACCATCGCCGTCTATGACCTGGGCGGCGGCACCTTCGACGTGTCCGTGCTGGAAATCGGCGACGGCGTGTTCGAGGTGAAGTCGACCAATGGCGACACCTTCCTGGGTGGCGAAGACTTCGACATGCGCCTGGTCGACTACCTGGCCGACGAGTTCAAGCGCGAACAGGGCGGCATCGACCTGCGCAAGGACAAGCTGGCCCTGCAGCGCCTGAAGGAAGCGGCCGAGAAGGCCAAGATCGAACTGTCCTCGGCGGTCCAGACCGAAATCAACCTGCCCTTCATCACCGCCGACGCCACGGGCCCGAAGCACCTGACCCTGCGCCTGACCCGGGCCAAGTTCGAGGCCCTGGTCGACGACCTGGTGCAGCGCACGGTCGAGCCGTGCCGCAAGGCGCTGAGCGATGCCGGCCTGTCGGCCGGCCAGATCGACGAAGTGGTCCTGGTCGGCGGCATGACCCGCATGCCCAAGATCCAGGAGATCGTGAAGAGCTTCTTCGGCAAGGAACCCCACAAGGGCGTGAACCCGGACGAAGTCGTGGCCATGGGCGCCGCGATCCAGGCCGGCGTGCTGCAGGGCGACGTGCGTGACGTGCTCCTCCTCGACGTGACCCCGCTGTCCCTGGGCATCGAGACCCTGGGCGGTGTCTTCACCCGCCTGATCGAGCGTAACACCACGATCCCGACCAAGAAGAGCCAGACCTTCTCGACCGCCGACGACAACCAGAACGCGGTCACCATCCGGGTCTTCCAGGGCGAGCGCGAGATGGCCGCCGACAACAAGATGCTGGGCCAGTTCGACCTGATGGGCATTCCGCCGGCGCCGCGCGGCATTCCCCAGATCGAGGTGACCTTCGACATCGACGCCAACGGCATCGTCCAGGTTTCGGCCAAGGACAAGGGCACCGGCAAGGAGCAGCAGATCCGCATCCAGGCCTCCGGTGGCCTGTCCGACGCCGACATCGAGAAGATGGTGAAGGATGCCGAGGCCAATGCGGCCGAGGACAAGAAGCGCAAGGAACTGGTCGAGGCGCGCAACCACGCCGAGGCCCTGATCCACTCGACCGAGCGCAACATCGCCGAGCATGGCGACAAGGTGGGCACAGCCGAGAAGTCGGCGGTCGAGACCGCCATCGCCGACCTGCGCGGCGTGGTCGCCAATGACGACGCCGAGGCGATCAAGGCCAAGACCGAGGCCCTGGCCCAGGCGGCCATGAAGGTCGGCGAGGCGATCTACAAGGCGGAAGCCGAGAAGGCCCAGGCGGCGGGCGGCGGCGATGCCGGCCCGTCGGCCGGCGGCCCGGCCAACGATGGGCCGGACGTTGTCGACGCCGACTTCGAGGAAGTCGACGAGAACAAGAAGAAGTCCGCCAACTGAGGTCATGACGGATGGCCCGGCCGGTGTCTTCACACCGGCCGGGTAGCCGGACGATTGGGAGTCCGCCATGGCGAAGACCGATTATTACGAACTCCTCGGCGTGGCGCGCGGCGCCTCGGGCGACGAGATCAAAAAAGCCTTCCGCAAGATGGCCATGAAATGGCACCCGGACAAAAACCCCGGGGACGCGGAAGCCGAGAAAAAATTCAAGGAAATGAACGAGGCCTACTCGGTCCTGTCGGACGACGAGAAGCGCGCCGCGTATGACCGCTATGGTCACGCCGCCTTCGAGGGTCCGGGCGGGGGCCCTGGCGGCGGCGCGCGGGGCTTCGACTTCGGCTCGTCCTTCGCCGATGTCTTCGACGACCTGTTCGGCGAATTCATGGGCCGGGGCGGCCAGCGTGGCGGCAACAGCGCCACCCGCGGCTCGGACCTGCGCTACAACATGGAGATCAGCCTCGAGGAGGCGTTCAAGGGCAAGAAGACGCAGATCCGCGTGCCCTCGACCATTTCCTGCGAGGCCTGCGACGGCGCTGGTGCTGCGCCCGGCTCCAAGCCCACCACCTGCGGCACCTGCAACGGTGCCGGCAAGGTGCGCGCGGCCCAGGGCTTCTTCACGGTCGAGCGGACCTGCCCGACCTGCCAGGGCTCGGGCCGGGTGATCAAGGATCCGTGCAAGGTGTGCGGCGGCCATGGCCGCGTCGCCAAGGACAAGACCCTGTCGGTCAACATCCCGCAGGGGGTGGAGGACGGCACCCGCATCCGCCTGTCGGGCGAGGGCGAGGCCGGCCTGCGCGGCGGGCCGCCGGGCGATCTCTACATCTTCCTGACCGTGGCGCCCCATGCCCTGTTCCGGCGCGACGGCGGCAACCTGTTCTGCCGCGTGCCCATCCCCATGGTCACCGCGACCCTGGGCGGCAACATCGAAGTGCCGACCATCGACGGCACCAGGGCGCGGGTCGCGATCCCCGCCGGCACCCAGACCGGCCGCCAGTTCCGCCTGAAGGCCAAGGGCATGCCGGCGCTGCGCGGCGGCGCCTTCGGCGACCTCTACATCAACGCGGTGGTCGAGACGCCGGTGAACCTGTCCGCGAAGCAGAAAGACCTCCTCAAGGAGTTCGAAAAGGCCGGTGGCAAGGGCACCAGCCCCGAGTCCGAGGGCTTCTTCGCCAAGGTGAAGGAACTCTGGAACGACCTGACCGAATAGGTTGGGTCGTTTCCTCATCAATTCGTCATCCCCGCGCAGGCGGGGATCCACTGTCGTGGAATACTGGAACAGACCCGTATCGCCACTGCCGTGGATCCCCGCCTGCGCGGGATGACGCGAAGGATTGGTGTGAGCCCGGGGCGGTTACACCATCCCCTGCCACAACATGACGGCCGGATCGCCGGGCGCATCGAGCGCGGCCGGCAGGTCGTGGTAGAGAATGTCCTGGCCGCGATGGCGGAACAGGGCGGTGCCCGCCGCGCGGTCGCGGGACACCAGGTGTTCCCGGCGGAACTTGCCTTGCGGTGAATCGAAGGTCAGTGCCGTGGCGTTGATCCAACTGGGCGTGCTCGCCGAAAGCCGGTCGTGGATCGCAAACAGGCGGTCGAGGCCTAAGCGGAAGGCGGCCGAATAGTTGATCGGGTCGGGCGCGAAGATCGAGATGTTGCGCACGCGCAACTCGTCGAGCCGGCGGATATGGAATGCCAGCAGTCCCGCATCGTCGTTGATGCCGCGCAAGGCCGGGAACTGGTTGTAGTTGCGCAGGCCCAGGGCGTTCAGGTGCCGGAGCGCTGCCGCCACCTCGCCGCAGATCTCGTAAGGATGGGCGATGTGGTGGACCAGGCGGACATCGGCCCGGGCCAGGATCGCCGCCTTGTCGCCATGGGCGAAAAACTGCGGCGCGAATACCAGGGCGCGGGTGTGGACGCGGATCGAACTCAGCTGGGGCAGGGCGCGCAGGCGGGTGAGCACCCGCTCCAGCGCCGCCGGCGACAGGGTCAGCGGGTCGCCGCCCGAGAGGATCACCTCGGTGATCGCCGGGTCGCGCTCGACATGCTCGACCAGGGCGGCCAGCCTGTCGTCCAGGTCGACCGGGTCTTCCCCGTGCATCTGGGTCAGCACGTCCTGGCGGAAGCAGTATTGGCAATGGGCGGCGCAGACCGGTGTCGCCAGGAACAGCACCCGGTCGGCATATTTCTGCACGATCGCCCGCCGGCCCGCGGCGGCCATGTTGGCGCGGTCGTCGACGAAATCGGCCACCTCGCCCGGTGCCCGGTCGGTCATGCGTTCACGGCTGGGATAGACGATCCGGTGCAGCGGGCCGTCGGTATGGCCCAGGGCGGCCAGTTCCGCCTCGAGCTTGGCCTTGTAGAAGCCGGTAACCTTGATCGGCAGCAGATGCGCTGCCTGCGCCAGCCGGCCATAGGCGGCATTCAGCGCCGCCTGATCGGCGGGGCTGGTCGGGGCAATAGCAAGGGCACTTGCGGGCAAGGCCATGATCACGAAACCATGAGATTGTCAGGAGCCGCGTCAGGCCTCGACGAGACCAAGGCGACGCTCGATATGATCGAGGCGCACGTCCATCCGGTCCACGCGGTTGGAAATCGAAGCGTACTGGCGCTCAAGGATTCCCAATCGTTCTTTTATCTCAAGAATGTCCACACGCATGTTGTCCATCATCCCGCGCAGGTGGCGGAGATGTTCCAGGATCAGGTTTTCGACATTCTCGGTCATGGCTCATCTAATGTCGGATGGGGGAGGTGGCCAGTCAAGAACTGAGCGTGTTTCGGAAATTCCGATTTCATATTTCTGATTTTTGAATTGGCGAAGTGTGGAAAACCGTCGCCATACTTCTCCCCAGGGTCGAGGGCGCAGGGCCCGCGACGGTAAAATGACGCAAAGCGTCGGGGGATGAGGCCATGAAGAAGCTGCTGGTCGCCGCCTGTACCATGGCGATCCTGGGTGCCTTGCCGGGGCCGCGGGCGCCGCCGGGCCGATCACCAAGGTCGGCAAGGGCGAAGGGTTCGTCGATATCGTGGCCTGGCCCGGCTATATCGAACGCGGCGAGACCGACAAGGGCTATGACTGGGTCACCGAGTTCGAGAAGGCCAGCGGCTGCAAGGTGCGGGTGAAGACCGCCGGCACCTCCGACGAAATGGTCGCCCTGATGAACGAAGGCGGCTTCGACCTGGTCACCGCCTCGGGCGATGCTTCCCTGCGCATGATCTCGGGCAAGAAGGTCCAGGAGATCAACACCAAGCTGATCCCGTCGTGGAAGACCATCGACCCGCGCCTGGCCGATGCGCCCTGGCACACGGTGGACGGCAAGCATTATGGCGTGCCCTACCAGTGGGGCTCCAACGTGCTGATGTACAACACCACCGTGTTCAAGGAGGCGCCCAAGTCCTGGGACGTGGTGTTCGAGCCGATGGACCTGCCGGACGGCAAGCCCAACAAGGGCCGCATCCAGGCCTTCGACGGCCCGATCTATATCGCCGACGCGGCCCTGTACCTGATGGCCAAGAAGCCCGACCTGGGCATCAAGGATCCCTACGAGCTGACCGAGGACCAGTACAAGGCGGCCCTCGACCTGCTGCGCCAGCAGAAGACCCTGGTCAGCCGCTATTGGCATGACGCGATGATCCAGGTCGACGACTTCAACAATGAAGGCGTGGTCGCCTCCTCGTCCTGGCCGTTCCAGGTCAACCTGCTGGCCTCGCAGAGCAAGCCGGTCGCCTCGACCGTGCCGGCCGAAGGCGCCACCGGCTGGGCCGACACGACCATGATGCATGTGGACGCCGAGCATCCCAATTGCGCCTATCTGTGGATGGAACACTCGCTGAGTCCCAAGCTTCAGGGCGACCTGGCGGCCTGGTTCGGCTCGGTGCCGGTGGTGCTGGCGGCGTGCAAGGGCAATGCCCTGCTGACCGATACCGGCTGCGCCACCAATGGCGAGGGCAACTTCGACAAGATCCACTTCTGGCGCACCCCGGTTTCCAAGTGCAAGACCCAGGAAGCCTGCGTGCCCTACTACCGCTGGGTCACGGACTACATCGCCGTGCTCGGCGGTCGCTGAGACTTAAAGCAAAAGTCGTCATCCCGGACGAAGCGCAGCGCAGATCCGGGATCTTTTGACCAGTGTAACCCCGACGAGATCCCGGATAGCCGCCGACGCGGCTTCCGGGATGACGCCCCAGGTTTATTTGAGGTAAGCATGACCGCCGCGCCCGTCGCCGTTCGCTTTCGCGCCGTCTCGCGCCATTTCGGCAGCGTGCGCGCCGTGGACGGGGTCGACCTCGAGATCGCCGCCGGCGAATTCTTTTCCATGCTGGGGCCGTCCGGCTCGGGCAAGACCACCTGCCTGCGCCTGATCGCCGGCTTCGAGCAGCCCAGCAGCGGCGAGATCGAGATCTTCGGCCAGCCCAGCGCCGGCATGCCGCCCTACCGCCGCGCGGTGAACACCGTGTTCCAGGACTATGCCCTGTTCCCGCACATGAGCGTGGCCGACAATGTCGCCTACGGCATGATGGTGAAGGGTATCGCCAAGGCGCCGCGCCTGGCCAGGGCGCGCGAGGCCCTGGCCCTGGTGAAACTGGCCAGCCTTGGCGAGCGCCGCCCGGCCCAGCTCTCGGGCGGCCAGCGCCAGCGCGTGGCGCTGGCCCGCGCCCTGGTGAACGAGCCGCGCGTGCTCCTGCTCGACGAGCCCTTGGGCGCGCTCGACCTCAAACTGCGCGAGGAAATGCAGGTCGAGCTCAAGGCCCTGCAACGCCAGCTCGGCACCACCTTCGTCTTCGTCACCCACGACCAGGGCGAGGCCCTGTCCATGTCCGACCGGGTGGCGGTGTTCAACGAGGGCCGCATCGTCCAGGTCGGCCCGCCCCAGGACATCTACGAGCGCCCCCAGGCGCCCTTCGTCGCCCGCTTCGTCGGCTCCTCCAACGTGCTGGGGGCGGCGCTCGCGGCCAGGCTGGGCGGGCCGAACGCCGCCTGCTCCCTGCGGCCCGAGGCGATCCATGTCGGCCCCGCCCGCGACGGCCACCTCAGCGCCCGGGGCACGGTCGAGGACGTCCAATACCAGGGCGCCGCCCGCCGTCTGCTGGTCGCCCTGGGCGGCGAGTTCGCGGGCAACCGCCTGGTCGCCAGCGTGCCGGCGGTCGAGGCCCAAGGGATTGCGCCGGGGGACGCCGTCAGTCTCACCTTCCCCCGGTCTGCGTTGTGGGCGATGGAGGGGGTGTGATGGCCATGCTGTTGATGCCACGTAGCCCTCTCCGCCCTTCAGGGGGGAGAGGGTGGGGTGAGGTGGGTGGTCGTCACGGGGCGAGATCCGTCCCCTCGACCACCTCACCCTTCCCATTGCTGGCGCAATGGGCCCCTTCCCTCTCCCCCGCGAGCGGCGGAGAGGGAGTTTGGGGAGGCTTGTCGTGACCGCCGCCGCCTTGCCCGCGCCGCGCGACGGCCTGCTGGGCCGGCTGTCGGATCTCCTGGTCCGCCATCCGGGGCTCTACCTCAGCCTGCTGCTTATCCCGCCCCTGATGTGGCTGGGCATCGTCTATCTGGGCAGCCTGTTCGCCCTGCTGGCGCAGAGCTTTTTCTCGATCGACGAATTTTCAGGCCTGATCGACCGGACGCTGACGCTCGCGACCTATGGCCAGTTGTTCCAGCTCGCCAACATGGACATCGTGCTGCGCACCGCGGGGATGGCGACGGCGGTCACCATCGCCTCGTGCATCATCGCCTTTCCCATCGCCTACTACGCCGCGCGTTACGCCAGCGGCCGGGCCAAGGCGTTCTTCTACCTCGCGGTGATGATGCCGCTGTGGTCGAGCTACCTGGTCAAGGTCTATGCCTGGAAGCTGATCCTGGCCAAGGAAGGCATCGTCTCGTGGTTCGCCCATACGCTGGGGCTCGATTTCCTGCTGGACGGTGTGCTTGCCCTGCCGGTGGTGGGCGGGCCCAGCCTGTCGACCAGCTATATCGGCACCTTCCTGGTCTTCACCTATGTCTGGCTGCCCTACATGATCCTGCCCCTGCAGGCAGCACTCGAACGGGTGCCGGGCAACCTGATCGAGGCCTCGGAAGACCTGGGCGCCAGCCCGAAGCAGACCTTCCGCAACGTGATCTTCCCCCTGGCCCTGCCGGGGATGATCGCCGGCTCGATCTTCACCTTCTCGCTGACCCTGGGGGATTACATCATCCCGCAGATCGTCGGCGGCTCCTCCCTCTTCATCGGCCAGGCGGTGCTGACCCAGCAGGGCACGGCCGGCAATATCCCGCTGGCCGCGGCCTTCACCGTGGTGCCGATCGTGATCATGGGGATCTACCTGACGGTGGCCAAGCGGATGGGGGCCTTCGATGCGCTCTGACCGCACCTCGTTCGGGTTGAAGGCGGCGGCGTTCGGCGGCCTCGCCTTCCTGCATGTGCCGCTGTTCTTCGTCTTCCTCTATGCCTTCACGACCGAGGACAAGAGCTACCAGTTCCCGCCGCCGGACCTGACGCTCAAATGGTTCGCGGTCGCCTGGGCGCGGCAGGACATCTGGGATGCCATCGGTCTCTCCCTGCGCATCGCGGCACTCTCGACCGCGATCGCCCTGGTGCTGGGCACGCTGGTCGCCGCCGCCCTGGCGCGCCGGCAGTTCTTCGGGCGCGAGGCGGTGTCGCTCCTGGTGATCCTGCCCATCGCCCTGCCCGGCATCGTCACCGGCATCGCCCTGCGCTCGGCCTTCAACCTGATGGAGCTCGATTTCTCGGTGCTGACCATCGTGCTGGGCCACGCCACCTTCTGCATCGTCGTGGTCTACAACAATGCGGTGGCGCGCTTCCGCCGCCTGTCGGGCAGCCTGGTCGAGGCCTCGATGGACCTGGGCGCCAACGGCTTCCAGACCTTCCGCCATGTCGTGCTGCCCAATATCGCCACGGCCCTGCTGGCCGGCGGCATGCTGGCCTTCGCCCTGTCCTTCGACGAGGTGATCGTCACCACCTTCACCGCCGGCCAGCAGTCGACCCTGCCGATCTGGATGCTGTCGGAACTGGTGCGCCCGCGCCAGCGCCCGGTGACCAATGTGGTGGCGGTGTTCGTCATCGCCGTCACCTTCCTGCCCATCCTGGCCGCCTACTACCTGACCCGCGAGACGCCGGCGCAAAAATAATGCCTGCCCAAAAATAATGCCTGGAGGAACAGCCATGTCGATCACCGCCAACCTGCCGATGGAGATGCTGATCGGCGGCAGCTTCGCCAAGGGTACCGAGACGGAAGAGCCGATCTTCGATCCCAAGACCGGCAAGATCGTCGCCCGCATTCCCGAAGCCTCGGAGGATCAGATCGATGCCGCGGTGGCCGCCGCGGCCAAGGCATTCACGAGCTGGTCGCGCACCACGCCGGGCGAACGCGCCGGCTATCTGTTGCGCATCGCCGATGCGATCGAGGCGCGGGCGACGGATTTCGCGACGCTCGAGGCACTCAACTGCGGCAAGCCCTACAAGAACGTGCTGGGCGACGAAATCCCGGCGGTGGCCGACTGCTTCCGCTTCTTCGCCGGCGCCGCGCGCTGCCTGCCGGGACTGGCGGCCGGTGAATATCTGGCTGGTTACACCTCGATGATCAGACGCGATGCGGTGGGCGTCGTCGCCTCGATCGCGCCGTGGAACTACCCCTTGATGATGGCGGGCTGGAAACTGTGCCCGGCGCTGGCCGGCGGCAACACGGTGGTGCTGAAGCCGTCAGAGCAGACGCCGCTGACCACCCTGCTGCTGGCCCAGGTGGTGGCGGAGATCCTGCCGCCCGGCGTCATCAACATCGTGCTGGGCCGGGGCGAGAGCGTGGGCAATTTCCTGATCAACCACCCCAAGGTCGCCATGGTCTCGCTCACCGGCGATATCGCGACGGGCAAGAAAGTGCTGACCGCCGCTGCCAAGACGGTGAAGCGCACCCACCTGGAACTGGGCGGCAAGGCGCCGGTGATCGTGTTCGACGATGCCGACCTGGAAGCGGTGGTCGAGGGCATCAAGGTCTTCGGCTTCTACAACGCGGGCCAGGACTGCACCGCCGCCTGCCGCATCTATGCCGGGCCCAAGATCCACGACCGGCTGGTGGCCGATCTTGCCGGCGCGGTTTCCACCATCAGGTACAACCAGGCCAGCGACGCCGACAACGAGGTGGGGCCCCTGATCTCGGCCCGCCAGCGCGACCGCGTCGCCTCCTTCGTCGAGCGGGCGGCGGAGCAAAAGCACATCAAGATCGCCACCGGCGGCAAGCCGGTGGGTGGCGGCGGCTTCTTCTTCGAGCCGACGGTGGTCGCCGGCACCACCCAGGCCGACGAGATCGTGCGCCGCGAGGTCTTCGGCCCGGTGGTCTCGGTCACCCGCTTCGAGGATGCCGACCAGGCGGTGGGCTGGGCCAATGATTCCGACTATGGCCTGGCCTCCTCGGTCTGGACCCGCGACGTCGGCCGCGCCATGGCCACCGCGGCCCGGCTGCAATATGGCTGCACCTGGATCAACTGCCACTTCGCGCTGACCAACGAAATGCCCCACGGCGGCGTGAAACAGTCCGGCTACGGCAAGGACATGTCGCTCTACGCCCTGGAGGACTACACCGTGGTCCGGCACGTGATGGTGAAGCACGGGTAGGTTGATCCTTCGGTATTGCACGCCTACCATCGGACGATGCTGAAACGGTTTGTGGTGATTTCCCTGGTTGGGATGCTGTGCCTTGGTCAAGCGGCCGAGGCGTGCAGTCTCGTCAGAAACGAGCGCGTCGGCTTTAGGCCAGCTTCGGCGAGCCCAGGCGAAGTTGCACCGCCGATGCCCCTGGTGGAGGTAGTGAGCGTAAAACGCGGCTACTCGGAAGGGAGTGTTTCAGGGGATTGCTCTTACGCCGGGCCATTGTCTTCGCCGTGCCGGCGACCGCAGAGTCGCGGGATTTGCTTTATCAGTTCGAGCTCGTATCGGGAGCCACCGAAGACTTGTTTTTTTGGTCGACGGAGAAGACCGCCAATGTCGGCGCAGCGCCTGCCTTCGAGCATGAGGGAAAATTGTTCTTCGTTTTCCCGTGGACCGACGACGCATCCCAAGTGCAGGAAGCATTGGATCTGAAGGTCCGCGTCACCGCTTTTCGCCGGTCGGGGCTTCGCGGCGGAAGCACCGAAATCCAGGTTCATGATCCGGGTCGCTCTTAGTGGGGCTGAAATATCAGCCGCTATGCCTCAACCAGATTGAGGCGCTTCTTGATTTGCTCGACATCACTGCCGAACTGAGCCATCCGGCGTGAGAGATTCACGTATAGGCCTTCGAGCCGACGGTGGTTGCCGGCACCACCCAGGCCGACGGGATCGTGCGCCACGAGGTCTTCGTCCCGGGGGTCTCGGTCACCCGCCTTGTCGCTCTATGCCCTGGAGGACTACACGGTGGTCCGGCACATGATGGTGAAGCACGGGTAGGATTGACCCCGCCATGAGGGATCCTATAGCATTTACGTATGATAGTGATCTCACGACTATTGATCGCATTGGTGGCGGCTATCGGACTCGGCCGGCCGGCCGGGGCCTGCAGCATCGTCACCAGTGAGAATGTCGAGTTTCAGCCAGATCTTGCGATCCCGGGTGAGAAGACGCCGCCAGCGCCACAGGTCACCGTAAGGCAGATTCATCGCGGCTATGAAGGCGCAGAACCCGGCTTCGATTGCTCCGATGCCGGGGTAATCACCTTATCAATCCTGGCGACGGAGGAATCGAGGGAGCTACTCTACCAGTTCGAGCTGATCGATGGTGTGGCCGAGGACACCATCTTCTGGCCCCCGGGCCGAATGACAATTCGGGGCTGTCGCGGGCGGGTGAGCGAGACGGTGGCCTCCTGTTTATTTTCCCCTGGCTCGATGGATCTCATCAGGTCCAAGAGCCGCTCGATTTGCGGGTTCGGGTCACGGCCTTCCGCCGGTCGGGGCTCCGCGGCGGCAGCACGGATATCGAGATTCACGATCCTGGTCGTCAGGCCGCCATTCTTCCGGTGATGGGTCCATATCCCATCGATCGCGGGCGTCGCTGATTTTCCCTTCCCATTCCGTTGCGAACGCTGTCCAGACTGGTGGCGAGCACGGGTAGGCGGCCAGCATCTGTTAGTGCATAGTAGTGCCCCAGCACGAATGATCGAGGTGCACATGGCCGAGACAACATTCACCTTCCGGGTCGACGAAGCGCTCAAGGCCGAGTTCGTCGAGGCCGCGAAAGCGCACGACCGGCCGGCTTCCATCCTGCTGCGGGATTTCATGCGCGACTACATCAAGCAGAGTCGCGACAGCGCCGAACATGACCGCTGGTTCCGGGCTGAAGTCGAACAGGGCCTGAGAGAAGCGGATCGGGCCGACGCGGTCTTCCACGACGCCGAGACGGTTTTCCAGGAGTTGGGGAAGCGGCGTGC
This sequence comes from Oleomonas cavernae, assembly GCF_003590945.1. NCBI lineage: Bacteria > Pseudomonadati > Pseudomonadota > Alphaproteobacteria > Acetobacterales > Acetobacteraceae > Oleomonas > Oleomonas cavernae. The sequence continues at coordinate 4,247,572 of NZ_QYUK01000011.1, forward strand.
GCCTCGTCGTCCTTGACCGGGCGCGCAACGATCTGATCGGCATCCAAGACTATATCGCGACCGATAGTCCGCCTGCGGCGGCGCGCGTGGTTGCCACAATAGAGGCCAAGATCCTCGGCCTCCGAGAGCATCCCATGCTTGGCCGAACCGGCCGGGTAGCGGGCACCCGAGAGTTGGTGATTGCCGGCACGCCCTATATCGCGATTTACCGGCTGGCCGCACAACGGATTGAGATTGTCCGCGTCCTGCATGGCGCGCAGCGTTGGCCATAGCGGATGGGTCCGGTTCAGGCCTCGACCAGATCGAGGCGCTTCTTGATTTGCTCGACATCGCCGCCAAGCCGGTCCATGCGGCGCGAGAGGCTCGCGTATTGGCCTTCGAGCAGGCCAAGGCGTTCCTCGACCTCGACAATATCCGTCTTCATCTCCGCAATGTCTGTGCGCATGGCACGGAGATGCTCGAGGATCCGGTTTTCGACGCTCTCGACCATTCGTCAAAGGTCGGTTGTGTCGACTTGGTCGTCAAGTCGCTGATTTTCCCTTCCCATTCCGTTGCGAACGCTGTCTAGACTGGTGTCGAGCACGGGCGGCGACAAGCCCGGCCATGAGGGAACAGCGGGGGAAGGCATGACCTATTTCGTTACGGGCGGCACGGGATTCCTGGGCCGCAACCTGATCGATCTGCTCTTGAAGCGCAAAGGCACGGTCTATGTGCTGGTCCGCGCCGGCTCCAGGAAGAAGCTGGAAGCCCTGAAGGCGGAGCGGTGGGAGCGCGATGCCGAGCGCGTGGTCGCGGTCGCGGGCGATCTCTCCAAGAAGAACCTGGGCGTCTCGGCGGCCGAGATCGAGAAGCTGAAGGGCAAGATCAGCCATTTCTTCCACCTGGCGGCGATCTACGACATCACCAACGAGAACCAGGACGCCCAGATCAAGGCCAATGTCGACGGCACCCGCCATGCGGTGCAACTGGCGCAGGCCCTGGCCGCCAAGGGCTTCCACCACACTTCCTCGATCGCCGCCGCCGGCCTTTACGACGGCTATTGGCGCGAAGACATGTTCGAGGAATGGCAGGCGGACGATCACCCCTATTACCGCACCAAGCACGACAGCGAGCGCATCGTGCGCGAGGAATGCCGGATTCCCTGGCGCATCTACCGCCCGGGCATCGTCATCGGCCATTCCCAGACCGGCGAGATCGACAAGATCGACGGGCCCTATTTCTTCTTCAATCTGATCCTGCAATTGCGCCGGGCGATCCCGCAGTGGATTTCGCTGCTGGGGGTCGAGGGCGGGTTGCTCAACATCGTGCCGGTCGACTATGTCACCGCGGCGATGGATCACATTTCCCACAAGCCGGGCCTGGACGGCCAGGCCTTCCACCTGACCAATCCCAAGCACAACCGGGTGGGCGAGGTGGTGAACATCTTCGCCAAGGCGGCGGAGGCGCCGCAATTCTCGATCCGGGTCGACAGCCGGGTCTTCGGCTTCATTCCGCCCGGCGTGCGCAACATGATCGCCGGCCTGCCGCCGGTGCGCTCGATCATCGATACGGTCCTGGGCGGTTACGGCATCCCGCGCCAGGCGCTGAAATACTTCAACTACCCGACCAAGTTCGACAATCGCGATACCACCAAGGCGCTGAAAGGCTCGGGCATCGGTTGCCCGCCGCTGGGTGACTATGCCGGTTTCATCTGGGACTACTGGGAGCGCCACCTGAACCCTGAACTGCACCGCGACCGCTCGCTGGCCGGGGCCGTGTCGGGCCGGGTGGTGGTGATCACCGGCGCCACGTCAGGCATCGGCCTGGAGGCGGCGCGCAAGGTCGCGGCGGCCGGGGCCAAGACCATCATCTGCGCCCGCAAGCAGGAGGAGTTGGACGCCACCCAGGCCGAACTGCGGGCCGCGGGCGGCGACGTCCATGCCTATTCGGTGGACGTGGCCGATACCGAATCCTGCGACCGCTTCATCGCCGCGGTCCTGAAGGATCATGGCCATGTCGACGTGCTGGTGAACAATGCCGGCCGTTCGATCCGCCGCTCGGTCAACCTGTCCTATGACCGGTTCCATGACTACGAGCGCACCATGCAGGTCAACTACTTCGGCGCCCTGCGCCTGATCATGGGCTTCCTGCCCTCGATGTCGGCGCGCAAGCGGGGCCACATCGTCAACATCCTCTCGATCGGCGTGCAGGTGAACCAGCCGCGGTTCTCGGCCTATGTCGCGTCCAAGGCGGCGCTGGGCGCCTTCTCGCGCTGCGCCGGGCCGGAGTTCCATCACCGCAACATCAGCTTCACCAACATCTACATGCCGCTGGTGCGCACGCCCATGATCGCGCCCACCAAGATGTACGACAACATCCCGACCTTGAGCCCCGACGATGCCGCCAACATGATCGTGAAGGGCATCATCGAGAAGCCCAAGCGCATCGCCACGCGTCTGGGCACCATGGGCGAGCTGATGTGGGCGGCGGCGCCCGACGTCACCAACATCCTGTTCAACACCACCTACCGCCTGTTCCCGGATTCGGCCGCGGCCCGGGGCGAGAAGGGCAAGGAGGGCGAGGCGCCGTCGACCGAGGCGGTGGCCCTGGCGGCGTTGACGCAGGGGCTGCACTGGTAGGGCTGGCGGCGGGGTGGGTTCAATAATCCATTGCACGCAACTGGATGGCGCACGATATGATGGGGCAACCTTTCGTGAGCACCGCCATGTCCGATACCCCGTCCCTGCGCCTCGACGACCAGCTCTGCTTTGCGCTCTATTCGGCCTCGCACCTGATGACCAAGGCCTATCGGCCGATGCTGGCCGAGCTGGGCATCACCTATCCCCAGTACCTTGCCCTGCTGGTCCTGTGGGAGGAGGACGACATCACGGTCGGCCGCCTGGGCGAGCGGCTGTTTCTCGATTCCGGCACGCTGACGCCCCTGCTCAAGCGGCTGGAGGCGGCGGGGCTGATCGGGCGCCGGCGCGATCCGGCCGACGAGCGGCAGGTGCGGGTTCAACTGACCCAGGCCGGCCGCGCCCTGCGGGTGACGGCGCAGACCTGCTACGAACAATTGGTCTGCGGCCTGGGCCTGACCGCGGACGAGGTCGGCGGCCTGCGCCAGCAGGTGGTAAGGCTGCGCCAGCAACTGGACAAGGTGGTCGCGTAGCAGATTCCCTCGCCCCCAACGGGGGAGAGGGCAGGGTGAGGGGGTGTTCGGGGCGGTCCGCGAAAGAGCCGGCCGGCAGCGGCCCAAGGCCAGCGACCCCTCACCCCGGCCCTCTCCCCGCAAGCGAGGCGAGGGAGAGTCGAAAATATATATTGCACACAATTTAATTTGACGCTATATAACGTCCATCTGCCACGGAGAAGCACGATGCCTGACAAGATCCTCTACACCGCCCATGCCACCGCAACCGGGGGCCGCGACAATGGCCATGCCGCCAGCGACGACGGCCACCTGAAGGTTGCCCTGTCCATGCCCAAGGAACTGGGCGGCCCGGGCGGCGAGGGCACGAATCCCGAGCAACTGTTCGCGGCCGGCTATTCGGCCTGCTATCTCAGTGCCCTGAAATTCGTCGCCGGTGCGGCCAAGGTAAAGCTGCCGGATGACGCCAGCGTGACCGCCTCGATCGCCATCGGCCCGATCGCCACCGGCTTTGGCCTGGCCGCCGAACTGGTGGTCTCGCTGCCCGGCATCGACCCGGCGGTGGCTGACGAGCTGGTGCTGAAGGCCCACCAGGTCTGCCCCTATTCCAACGCGACGCGCGGCAATATCGCGGTCGACATCTCGGTCAAGTAATCCCGTCAGGCGCCCCTCCTCTCGGCAGAGAGGAGGGGAACGGCGCGGTGATTAGAAATTAGGCTCTATTTGCGCCCGTACCTAAATTTTTGCCCAAATTTTTGCCATTGCGCCGTCCAGTTCCCAAAATGCGCCCCTGATCAGATCGGCTGTTTGTGACAGCCGCGACCTTGAATCGATTCTGGCACGGCTCTTGCGACTCCCCCGGCTGCGACTGCGAGGCGGGGCCATTCTCTCGTTCTAGTCGCGCCTGGCCGCGGCGAAGCGGCCTTCGGTTTCCCGCAGGGGTGGGGGTTATCTATGTCGAAGTTCACAAAATGGGTCGCTGGGGCGGTGCTCGGCGCCACGGCGATGGTCGGCGCCAGTGTCAGCGCCACCGCCGAGGAAACGATCAAGGTCGGCATCCTGCATTCGCTCTCCGGCACCATGGCAATCAGCGAGACCACGCTGAAGGACGTCATGCTGATGCTGATCGACGAGCAGAACAAGAAGGGCGGCCTGCTGGGCAAGAAGCTCGAAGCCGTGGTGGTCGATCCGGCCTCCAACTGGCCGCTGTTCGCCGAAAAGGCCCGCGAGCTGATCTCGGTCAACAAGGTCTCGGCCGTGTTCGGCTGTTGGACCTCGGTGTCGCGCAAGTCGGTCCTGCCGGTGTTCAAGGAACTGGACAACATCCTCTTCTACCCCGTGCAGTACGAGGGTGAAGAGTCCGAGCGCAACGTGTTCTACACCGGCGCCGCCCCGAACCAGCAGGCGATCCCCGCGGTCGACTACCTGGCCGCCGAGGAAGGCGTGAAGCGCTGGGTCCTGGCCGGCACCGACTATGTCTACCCGCGCACCACCAACAAGATCCTCGAGGCGTACCTGAAGGCCAAGGGCGTCGCGGCCGAGGACATCATGATCAACTACACGCCGTTCGGTCATTCCGACTGGCAGACGATCGTGGCCGACATCAAGAAGTTCGGCTCGGCCGGCAAGAAGACCGCCGTGGTCTCGACCATCAACGGCGACGCCAACGTGCCCTTCTACAAGGAACTGGCCAACCAGGGCATCAAGGCGACCGACATCCCGGTCGTCGCCTTCTCGGTCGGCGAGGAAGAGCTCGCGGGCCTCGACACCTCCAACCTGGTCGGTCACCTGGCCGCCTGGAACTACTTCATGTCGGTGGACGTCCCCGAGAACAAGGAGTTCATCAAGAAGTGGCAGGCCTTCACCAATAACCCCAAGCGTGTCACCAACGACCCGATGGAAGCCCATGTCATCGGCTTCGCCATGTGGGTGAAGGCGGTCGAGGCGGCCGGCACCACCGATCCCGACAAGGTGATCGATGCCCTGATCGGCGTCTCGGTCCCCAACCTCTCGGGCGGCTATTCGACCATGATGCCGAACCACCACATCACCAAGCCGGTGCTGATCGGCGAGATCAAGGCCGATGGCCAGTTCGACATCGTCCAGCAGACCGCCGGCCTGATCATGGGCGACGAATGGTCCGACTTCCTCGAAGGCTCGAAGGACCTGATCTCCGATTGGCGTTCGCCGCTCAAGTGCGGGAACTTCAATGTCGTCACCGGCAAGTGCGGTGGTTCCAAGTAAGTTCTGGTAGGGCCTGAAGTCTCCTCCTCACAACTTGCCCGGGCGGCGGTTCGCCGCCGCCCGGGAACTTCTTGCCCATGTCCCCGAGAGGCGGTCGACTCATGGTTTCCTACGCCATCTCTCTCCTGCGTCGTTCGAGCCTAGCCCTGGCGCTTTTCGCGGCCTTGATGCTGGGGTCGACCGTGGCGCGGGCCGACGGCATCGCCGACACGTTGAAACTCCTCACGTCCTCGTCCTATGACGATATCCAGAAGGGTATCGAGGGCCTGGCCGTCAGCGGTCATCCGACCGCCACCGACATTCTCCAGGCACTGAGCGACGGGCGGCTCTATGTCACCGGCGACGGCGCCCTGGTCTACAAGGACACGGCCGGTGCCTTCCATGCAGCCGATAGCGGTGAAGCCCTGGCGGCCGAGCCCGTGGGTGCCAAGGCGGTGCGCGCCAACAACCGCATCCGCCGCGCCGTCGAGGCCGCGGTGGGCCAGCTCACCCTGATGAGCCCGGACCCGGCCAAGCGCCTCGAGGCCGCCGCCGCGGTGCTGAAATCCAAGGATCAGGCGGTCCTGCCGCTGATCGAGAAGGCCCTGGCGGCCGAAACCGATTCCAAGGTGAAGGCGGCGCTGGAGCGCGCCCAGGCCGCGATCATCCTGTTCGGCGGCTCGGACGAGGCGACCAAGCTCGCCGCCGTCGCCAAGATCGCCGAACAGGGCGACCAGGAAGCCCTGGGCCTGCTGGCCGATGTGCCCAACCCGACCCCGGCCCTGACCGCGGCGATTGCGGATGCGCGCAGCATCATCGAAGGCCGCCTGGCCCTGTGGTCCGGCGTCCAGGCGGTCTATTACGGCATCTCGCTGGGCTCGGTGCTGCTGCTGGCGGCGATCGGCCTCGCCATCACCTTCGGCGTGATGGGCGTCATCAACATGGCGCACGGCGAAATGGTCATGATCGGCGCCTATGTGACCTTCATGGTCCAGGAAGTGATCCGGACCAGTTTCCCCGGCCTGTTCGATTATTCGCTGGCCATCGCCCTGCCCATGGCCTTCCTGGTGGCTGGCGTGGTCGGCATCGGCATCGAGCGCAGCATCATCCGCTTCCTCTACGGCCGGCCGCTGGAAACCCTGCTGGCCACCTTCGGCCTGTCGCTGGTATTGCAGCAGGCCGTGCGCAGCATCTTCGGGCCGACCAACCGCGAGGTGGGCAACCCCAGCTGGATGTCGGGCGCCTTCGACTTAGGCGGTCTGACCCTGACCTACAATCGCCTGTGGATCATCGTCTTCTCGATCCTGGTGCTGGCGGTGCTGATGGTCGTGCTGCGGCGGACGGCGTTTGGCCTGCAGATGCGGGCGGTGACCCAGAACCGGCGCATGGCAGCCTCGATGGGCATTCGCACCAACTGGGTCGACAGCCTGACCTTCGGCCTGGGCTCCGGCGTCGCCGGAATCGCCGGCGTGGCGCTCAGCCAGATCGACAACGTCAGCCCGAACCTGGGCCAGGGCTATATCATCGACAGTTTCATGGTCGTGGTGTTCGGTGGCGTGGGCAACCTGTGGGGTACCCTGGTCGGCGCCCTGACCTTGGGCATAACCAACAAGCTGCTGGAGCCGGTCGCCGGTGCCGTGCTGGGCAAGGTGATCGTGCTGGTGGCGCTCGTCTTGTTCATCCAGCGCAAGCCGCGCGGCCTGTTTCCCCAGAAAGGCAGGGCGGTCGAGCGATGATCACGCAACGTCTCTATGCCCGCGACAAGGTCGCCTTCTGGTTCCTGGCCATCCTGCTCGTGCTCTCGGTGCTGGTCGCCGTGCTCAACCTGGCGCTGCCGGCCGACAGTTTCTTCCAGGTGCCGACCTTCGTGGTCGCCGTGCTGGGCAAGTATCTGTGCTATGCCATCCTGGCCCTGGCGATCGATCTGGTCTGGGGCTATGTCGGCATCCTGTCGCTGGGGCATGGTGCCTTCTTCGCCCTGGGCGGCTATGCCATGGGCATGTATCTGATGCGCCAGATCGGCACCCGCGGCAGCTACGGCGACCCGATCCTGCCCGACTTCATGGTGTTCCTGAACTACAAGGAACTGCCCTGGTACTGGCTGGGCTTCGACAATTTCTTCTTTGCCATGTTCATGGTCGCCCTGGCGCCGGGCATCCTGGCCTTCGTCTTCGGCTGGCTGGCCTTCCGCAGCCGGGTGACCGGCGTCTATCTGTCGATCATCACCCAGGCCATGACCTATGCCCTGCTGCTGGCCTTCTTCCGCAACGACATGGGTTTCGGCGGCAACAACGGCCTCACCGACTTCAAGGACCTGCTGGGTTTCAACCTGCAGACCAACGGCATGCGCGTGGTCCTGTTCCTGGCCAGCGCCGCCCTGCTGGCCGGCACCTTCATCATGTGCCGCTGGATCACCCGTTCGCGCCTGGGCAAGGTGCTGGTCGCCGTGCGCGACGCCGAAAGCCGCACCCGCTTCATCGGCTACCGGGTGGAAGGCTACAAGGTCGCCATCTTCACCCTGTCGGCGGTGATGGCCGGCTTCGCCGGGGCGCTCTACGTGCCCCAGGTGGGCATCATCAACCCGGGCGAATTCGCGCCCCAGAACTCGATCGAGGCGGTGGTCTGGGTCGCCGTCGGCGGCCGCGGCACCCTGGTGGGCGCGGTGATCGGCGCCATCGTGGTGAACTTCGGCAAGTCGGTCTTCACCGGCGTCCTGCCCGAATTGTGGCTGTTCGCCCTGGGCGGCCTGTTCATCGTGGTAACCCTGCTGATGCCCAAGGGCATCTTCGGCACGGTGCCGCTGCTGATCCAGGGCTACAAGAACCGGCGCGCCACCCGGGCCGGCGACAACGGCAAACCGGTGGAAGCACCGGAAGGCGCGGGGAATAGGCCATGCTGATCGGCGAAATCTCCCCCAAGCCGCTGCTCTATGTCGACGGCGTCACCGTCACCTTCGACGGTTTCCGCGCCCTCAACCAGCTTTCCCTGGTGATCGCCCCCGGCGAGATGCGGGCGATCATCGGCCCCAACGGCGCCGGCAAGACCACGATGATGGACGTTATCACCGGCAAGACCCGGCCCGATACCGGCACGGTCTCGTTCAACGGCGATGTCGATCTCACCAAGCTGGACGAGGCGGCGATCGCGCAACTGGGCATCGGCCGCAAGTTCCAGAAGCCGACCGTGTTCGAATCCCACACCGTGCGCGACAATCTCCTGCTCTCGCTGGCCGGCCTGCGCCGCCCGCACAAGGTGCTGTTCGCCCGCGAAACCGTGGCCGAGCGCACCCGCATCGACGAGTTGCTGGGCCTGACCAAGCTGGGCGATGCCAAGGACCGCCTGGCGGGCGACCTGTCCCACGGCCAGAAGCAATGGCTGGAGATCGGCATGCTGCTGGCGCAGGAGCCCGAACTCCTGCTGGTCGACGAGCCGGTCGCCGGCATGACCGATGCCGAGACCGAGGAGACCGCGGCCCTGCTGGTCGAGATCAACAAGAGCCATTCGGTGGTGGTGGTGGAACACGACATGAGCTTCGTGAAGGCCCTGGGCGTGAAGGTCACCGTGCTCCACGAAGGCTCGGTGCTGGCCGAGGGGCCGCTCGACCAGGTGCAGGCGAATGAACGCGTCATCGAAGTCTATCTGGGGCGCTGAGCGATGCTGTCGGTCGAAAACGTCGATCTTTTCTACGGTGCCGCCCAGGCCTTGCGCCGGGTCAACCTGACCGCCGATGTCGGCGCGGTCACCTGCCTCCTGGGCCGCAACGGTGTCGGCAAGACCAGCACCCTGCGCGCCATCGTCGGCAACCAGCCGGTGACGCGGGGCAAGATCACCTGGGAAGGCGAGGACATCACTCACCTCAAGTCCTTCGAACGGGCCAGGCGCGGCATCGCCTATGTCCCTCAGGGCCGCGACATCTTCCCGCTGCTGACCGTGCGCGAGAACCTGGAAACCGGCTATGCCGTGCTGCCCAGGGCGAGCCGCAAGGTCCCCGACGAGATCTTCGACCTGTTCCCGGTGCTGAAATCCATGCTGCGCCGGCGCGGCGGCGACCTGTCGGGCGGCCAGCAGCAGCAACTGGCGATCGGCCGGGCGCTGGTGATGAAGCCGCGCCTCCTGGTGCTGGACGAACCGACCGAGGGCATCCAGCCTTCGATCATCAAAGATATCGGCCGCGTCATCGAGTTGTTGCGCGATCGCGGCGAGATGGCGATCCTGCTCGTCGAACAGTATTTCGATTTCGCCCACGCGCTCGGCCACCGCCTTGCGGTCATGGACCGCGGCGAGGTCGTGTTGGCGGGGCTCAAGGACGAGCTGAATGAAGCCGAGGTTCGCCGCCACGTCATGGTCTGAGACGAGCAGCCTTACCCGCGCCCAAGGCAACCTCGCGCTTTCCTTCAAGCGGCGTGGGCCGGCCACGGTGCTGGATCACCTGTACCAGCAGGGCTGCGCCAAGGCGCGCTTTCCCAAGACCGAGCACGGCGCCTTCACCACCGCGGTCACCCTCAATACCTCGGGCGGGCTGACCGGCGGCGACCGGCTGACCACCACCGTCGACTGGGGCACCGGTGCCCAGGCGACCGTGGCGGCCCAGGGGGCCGAGCGCGGCTACCGCTCGATCGAGGGCACCGCCATGCTGCGCACCCGCCTCTGCGTCGAGGCCGGCGCCCAGGCGGAATGGCTGCCCCAGGAAACCATCCTGTTCGATGGTGCTGCCCTGCACCGCGACCTCCAGGTCGATATCGCCGCCGATGGCTGGTTCTTAGGCGTCGAATCGGTGGTCTTCGGCCGCACCGCCCGGGGCGAGTCCGTGCAACGCGGCACATTCCGCGACGCCTGGCGCGTGCGCCGCGACGGCCGCCTGATCTATGCCGACGTCACGGCGCTGGCCGGCGACATGCAGGCGATGCTCGACCGCCAGGCGATGGGCCAGGGCGCGCGGGCCGCCTCGACCATCATCCATGTCGCCCCGATGCCGCCGATCGATTGGATTGCGTGCGCGCGGCCCTCGACGGCCCCGGCCTGTGGGGCGCCAGCGCCTGGGACGGCCTGCTCGCCATCCGCCTGGCTGCGCCCACCGGCGCCGATCTGCGCGCCCTGGTGGTGCGCTCGCTCGCTCCCTTGCGCCACGGCCGCCCCCTGCCGCGGGTGTGGCAGATTTGATGATGCCGCGACACCGCACCGATGAAAGCCCTCTCCGCCCTTCAGGGGGGAGAGGGTTGGGTGAGGTGGGTCGGCGGCCTAGGGCGCGCTTGACCCGCGACCACCTCACCCTCCCCGTCGCTACGCGCCGGGTCCCCTCCCTCTCCCCCGCCTGCGGCGGAGAGGGCAAACGTAGCCAAGGAGGCCTTCCGTGAACCTCAGTCCACGTGAAAAGGACAAGCTGTTGATCTCGATGGCGGCGATCGTCGCGCGCAAGCGGCTGGAGCGCGGGGTCAAGCTGAACTACCCCGAAGCCGTCGCGCTGATTTCCGATTTCGTGGTCGAGGGCGCGCGTGACGGCCGCACGGTGGCCGAGCTGATGGCGGCCGGCGCCAGCGTGCTGACCCGCGAGCAGGTGATGGAGGGAATCGCGGAGATGATCCACGACGTCCAGGTCGAGGCGACCTTCCCCGATGGGACCAAGCTGGTCACCGTCCACCAGCCGATCCGGTAAGGGAGTAACAATCATGATCCCAGGCGAAATCATCACCCAGGACGGCGAGATCGAACTGAATGCCGGTGTCGAGGCGATCACCGTGAACGTGGCCAACACCGGCGACCGGCCGATCCAGGTCGGCAGCCACTATCACTTCGCCGAAACCAATGCAGGCCTGGAGTTCGACCGGGTGGCGGCGCACGGCCATCGCCTGGACATTCCCGCCGGCACCGCCGTGCGCTTCGAGCCGGGCCAGACCCGTGACGTGCGCCTGATTCCGTTCCGGGGCAAGCGGCGCATCGTCGGCTTCCGCGGCCTCGTGATGGGAGAGATCTGACATGGCCTTCAAGATCTCCCGCGCCGCCTATGCCGACATGTTCGGGCCGACCACCGGCGACCGCATCCGCCTGGCCGATACCGAATTGTTCATCGAGATCGAGCGCGATTTCACCACCCCGGGCGAGGAGGTGAAGTTCGGCGGCGGCAAGGTCATCCGCGACGGCCAGGGCCAGTCCCAGGTGACGCGGGCCAATGGCGCCGTCGACACCGTCATCACCAATGCGGTGATCCTGGACCACTGGGGCATCGTGAAGGCCGACGTCGCCATCAGAGACGGCCGCATCGCCGCCATCGGCAAGGCCGGCAACCCGGACATCCAGCCCGGCGTCGACATCATCGTCGGCCCCGGCACGGAAGTGATCGCGGGCGAGGGCAAGATCCTCACCGCCGGGGGGATCGACTGCCACATCCATTTCATCTGCCCGCAGCAGGTGGACGAGGCGATTTCCAGCGGCGTCACCACCCTGATCGGCGGCGGCACCGGGCCTGCCACCGGCACCAAGGCGACGACCTGCACCCCCGGCCCCTGGCACCTGGCCCGCATGCTCCAGGCCGCCGAAGGCTTCCCCGTCAACCTGATGTTCTCAGGCAAGGGCAATGCCTCCGACCCGGCCGCGCTGATCGAGCAGATCAAGGGCGGCGCCGCGGCCTTGAAGCTGCACGAGGATTGGGGCACCACGCCGGCCTCGATCGACTGCGCCCTGACGGTCGCCGATGAATACGACGTGCAGGTGATGCTGCACACCGACACCTTGAACGAGTCGGGCTTCGTCGAAGACACCATCGCCGCTTTCAAGGGCCGCCAGATCCATGCCTTCCACACCGAGGGGGCAGGCGGCGGCCATGCGCCGGACATCATCAAGGTGGCGGGCCTGCCCAATGTCATCGCCTCGTCGACCAACCCGACGCGGCCCTTCACGGTGAATACGCTGGACGAGCATCTCGACATGCTCATGGTCTGCCATCACCTGGACCCGAGCATCCCCGAGGATGTGGCCTTCGCCGAAAGCCGGATCCGGCGCGAGACCATCGCGGCCGAGGACATCCTCCAGGACATGGGCGCCCTGTCGATCATCTCCTCCGACAGCCAGGCCATGGGCCGGCTGGGCGAGGTGATCCTGCGCACCTGGCAGACCGCCCACAAGATGAAGGTCCAGCGCGGGGCCCTGGCCGGCGACGGCCCGGGCAACGACAATTTCCGCGCCCGGCGCTATATCGCCAAATACACGATCAACCCGGCCATCGCCCACGGCATCGGCAACCATGTGGGCTCGATCGCCCTGGGCAAACTGGCCGATCTCGTGCTGTGGTCGCCGGCCTTCTTCGGCGTGAAGCCGGACCTGGTGATCAAGGGTGGCACCATCGCCCAGGCCCTGATGGGCGATCCCAATGCCTCGATTCCCACGCCCCAGCCGGTGCACTACCGGCCGATGTTCGGCTCGTTCGGTCGGGCCATGGCCGAATCCTGCCTGACCTTCGTCTCCAAGGCGGCGCTGGACCTCAACATCGGCGGGCGCCTGGGCCTTGCCCGTGGCCTGGCGGCGGTGGAAAATACCCGCGACAAGGCGGCCAAGGCGTCGATGATCCTGAACGACGCCCTGCCGGTGATCGAGGTCGATCCGGAGACTTACGAGGTGCGCGCCGATGGCGAACTTCTCACCTGTCAGCCGGCAAAAGTGCTACCCATGGCGCAGCGTTACTTCCTTTTCTGACGGACGTTTGCCATGAAGCGCGCTTCTGCCGTTCTGCCCAAGGGCTCCTTCCCCGACGACGCCGTGGTCGGCGAGGTGGTGCTCGATTCCGATGCCCGCCTGCGCCGCCGCGCCGTGCTCTCGGCCGGGCGCCAGCAATTCCTGATGGACCTTGCCGAGCTGATCCCGCTGGGCGACGGCGACGGCCTGATGCTGGACGGCGGCGGCGTGGTCCGCGTCCTGGCGGCGCCCGAGCGCCTGGTCGAGGTGACGGCGTCGAGCCCGGCCGAACTGGTGCGCATCGCCTGGCACCTGGGCAACCGCCACCTGCCGACCCAGCTCCTGGGCGACGCCATCCGCATCCGCCCCGACCATGTGATCGAGGGCATGCTGCTGGGCCTGGGCGCCAGGGTGGCCAAGATCGATGCGGCCTTCGAGCCCGAGGGCGGCGCCTATGCCGGCGGCCATCACGACCATGATCACCATGATCATGGGCACGAGGAGCACGAGCACGGCCCGAATTGCGGTCATGATCATGGGGCGACCGCGACCGCCCTGCTGAAGCACGGGCAGGAACCCAAGCACGATCATGATCACGGCCACGAGCACGGCCATGTCCATGGCCCCAACTGCAAGCATGACCACTGACGGCGCCCTCTACCGGCTCATGGCGTGGCTGTCGCCGTCCTATCCGGTCGGCGCCTTCAGCCACTCCCATGGGCTGGAATGGGCCGTCGAGATGGGTTGGGTGCGCGACCGGCAAGCCCTGGTCGACTGGCTGAACGATCTGCTGGCGGCCGGCAGCGTCTGGAATGACGCCGTCCTGTTCACCCACGCCCATGCCGCCGGTGGCGATGCAGCTAAGCTCCATGCCCTGGCGGAACTCGCCAGCGCCGCCGCCCCCTCGCGGGAACGCCAGGTCGAGGCGCTGGCCCAGGGCAGCGCCTTCAAAATGATCTCGGTCACCAGTTGGCCGGTGCCGGCACTGGCCAGCGTACCCGACACGGTGGCCTTCCCCATCGTGGTCGCGGCCCAGGCGGCCGGCCACGGCATCGAATTGCGCCCCGCGCTCACCGCCTATCTCCACGGCTTCGTCGCCAACCTGGTCTCGGCCGCCCAGCGCCTGGTGCCCTTGGGCCAGACCGACGGCCAGAAAGCCATTGCCGCCCTGATGCCGGCGGTGGAGGCGACGGTCGAGCGGGCCGCGGCGCTGGACACCCAGGCCGATCCCTTCGAGGCCATGGGCGGTGCCGCCCTGGCCTCCGACATCGCCGCGATGCGCCACGAGACGCAGTACACGCGGCTGTTCAGGACGTAATCCATGCGGACCGTTTCCCCTCAATCGTCATGCCCGGCCTTGTGCCGGGCATCCACGTCGGGACAGTGCACGCCCTTTGACGGAAGAGGCGGCTTGCCGACGTGGATGGCCGGGACTTCGCCCGGCCATGACGGTAGGGGAAATGAGCGGTAACGAAAGGTGATGTAGCCATGCGTAATCCCAACGGTCCCTTGCGGGTGGGTGTCGGCGGGCCGGTCGGCTCGGGCAAGACGGCGCTGATGGACCAGCTCTGCAAGCTGTTCCGCGAGCGCTATGACATCGCCGCGATCACCAACGACATCTATACCAAGGAAGATGCCGAGTTCCTGACCCGTGCCGGCAGCCTCTCGCCCGAGCGTATCCTCGGCGTCGAGACCGGCGGCTGCCCGCACACGGCGATCCGCGAGGATGCCTCGATCAATCTGGCGGCGGTGGCGGAAATGCGCCGGCGCTTCCCCGACCTCGACCTGGTGCTGATCGAATCCGGCGGCGACAATCTGGCGGCGACCTTCAGCCCGGAACTGGCCGATCTCACCATCTACGTCATCGACGTCTCGGCCGGCGACAAGATCCCGCGCAAGGGCGGCCCGGGCATCACCCGCTCGGACCTGCTGGTGATCAACAAGACCGATCTGGCCCCCCTGGTCGGCGCCGATCTCGGCGTCATGGACCGCGATGCCCGGCGCATGCGTGGTGACAAGCCCTTCGTCTTCGCCCGCGCTTCGAAAGGCGACGGCATCGAAGCCATCGCCGCCTTCATCGAGAAGGCGGGTGGATTGGTTGCGGCGGATGCGGCCTGAATAAGTCCCTCTCCGCCGCTTGCGGGGGAGAGGGAAGGGGCCCATTGCGCCAGCAATGGGAAGGGTGAGGTGGTGGTTGGGCCAGACGCGCTCTACGCCGTAGACCCACCTCACCCAACCCTCCCCCCAAAGGGCGGAGAGGGCTTTTACCTTAAAAACAGCGCGATCAATTCCTCGATCGGCACCGGGGGCACTTCCTCCACCGGGGTCTTGGCCGGGCCGAAGACGGCCGCCGGGAAGGCGCGCAGGCCGTAGGTGAAGGCGATCGCGGCCAGGAAGCTCAGGAGAAAGGCTTCGAAGCTGGTCGCGGGCACGGCGCCGCGGTCGCGCGCGGCGTTGAACACCGGCTCCAGCGTCGCGACGCGGCTGCGGATGTGGCGTTCCACCAGCCATTCCAGCCGCTCCCCGCCCGAGGTCGCCTCGTTGAACACCATGCGCGCGTGCTCGGGGCAGACGGTGCAATAGTCGGCATAGGAATGCAGGGCCAGGCGCATCACCGCGCGGGCATCCTCATAGGTCCGGGGCAGGGGCATGCCGGCCACCGACGAGGGGAAATCGGCGAAGACCACGTCGACCGTCGCCTCCCACAGCGCCCGCTTGGTCTTGAAGTGATAGCCCAGGTGGCCCTGCTCGATGCCGGCCGCCGCGGCGATGGCGCGGACCGAGGCGCCGTCATAGCCCTTGGCGGCGAATTCCTCCTTGGCGGCATCGATGATCCTGGCCCGCAGGGCGGCCGATTTCTCGGCCCGGCTCTGCGGCGGCAGGGCGCGCGTGCCCCGGGTCAGCGAGCGCAGCTTGGCCTGAATATCATCGAATACGGGACGCGACACGACCGCCCAAACTCCTCAAGATTCCGATGGTCACAATGCGCAAGGCGGGCGGATGATGCAACCGCTGCGCCTTGTAGGTGCAGCGCAACTGAATATTTGACGTTTGACAAAACTTTGGTCAGGCGATAAAACTAAACCAAGAAGGAGAGAGCAATGGGTCGGGAAATGTTCGCAGGCAAGGTTGCCGTGGTCACGGGTGCCGCATCGGGTATCGGCCTGGCGCTGGCTCGGGACTTCGCCGCCCGCGGCTGCAAGCTGGCGATCTCGGACGTCAATACCGAGAAGCTGGCCGCCGTTGCCGACGAGCTGCGCCAGGGCGGCACCACCGTGCTGGCCGAGAAGCTGGACGTCGCCGACCAAGCTGCATTCTTCGCCTATGCCGACAAGGTCATCGCCGAACTGGGCGGGGCCGATTTCGTCGTGAACAATGCCGGCGTCGCCCTGATGGCCAATGTGGCCACCATGCCGCTCAAGGATCTCGAGTGGCTGATGGGCATCAATTTCTGGGGCGTGGTCTATGGCACCAAGGCCTTCCTGCCGCACATGCTGGCCAAGGGTTCGGGCTCGATCGTCAATATCTCCAGCGTCTTCGGCCTGATCGGCATTCCCGGGCAGAGTGCCTATTGCGCCGCCAAGTTCGCGGTCCGCGGCTTCACCGAAAGCCTGCGCCAGGAGGTGCACGGCACCGGTGTCCATGTCGGCTGCGTCCATCCCGGCGGCATCAAGACCAACATCGCCGCCTCGGCCCGCATGCTCGAACTGCCGCCGGGCGCTGAATCGGCGGAAGCCGTCGCGCGCCGCTTCGAACAGGTCGCCCGCACCACACCCGCCCAGGCAGCGGCCACGATCATCCGCGGCATCGAAAAGCGTTCCCGGCGCATCCTGATCGGCGGCGATGCCCGGCTCATTTCCGGCATCGTGCGTCTGCTTCCCGTGTCCTACACCGGCCTGATCCGCCGCGCCCTGGGGGCGGCGACCGGGGCCAAGACCAAAACCAGCCAACCCGCCATCACCGCCAGGCCGTAACCGGCCGCCGGCGGATAACGAGGAGAGCAATTATGGGCATGGCAGAAATCAAGCCGCGCAATATCAAGTTCGCCCTGACCGGCGAAGACAAGCGCAACTGGTTTGCCGGCAACCCGGTGGCGACCGCCATCATGGACGGTGCCTCGATCCTGTTTCCCGTCGGCGAGACCTTCTTCATCGAGTCGGTGGTCTACTACAAGGACCGCATCGCCGATCCCAAGCTGCAGGCCGAGGTACTGGCCTTCCAGCAGCAGGAAGGCATCCACAGCCGTGAGCATCGCCGCTACAACAAGGCGATCGAAGCCTTCGGCGGCGATGTCCCGGCGCTGGAGCAGCGCCTGAAGGACGAGATCAAGAAGCTGGAAGCGGCCGGTACCTCGCCTGAATACAAGCTGGCGCTGACCTGCGCCTTCGAGCATTTCACGGCGATGCTGGCCGACGACCTGCTGGCCCACCCCGACTTCATGGCCGGGGCGGAGCCCGAGTTCTCCAAGCTGTGGCACTGGCACGCCATCGAGGAGGCCGAGCACAAGGCCGTCGCCTATGACGTCTGGAACCTGGTCGGTCCCAAGGGGCTGAAGGGCTATCTCATGCGGGCGCGCGCCATGTGGAAGGCGACCCGGGTGTTCATGGGCCAGTCGACCTACAATGCCGCCGGCCTGCTGAAGGCCCGCGGCGAGGGCGGCTATGGCCGCAACATGTGGAAGATGCTGCACTTCATCCTGGTCCGCCCGGGCGTGCTGCGGCGCAGCTTCCCGGCCTACCTGAGCTATTTCAAGCCGGGCTTCCACCCCTGGCAGCACGACAACCAGCACCTGATCGACAAGTTCAAGTCCGCCTACGAGGCGTGAGTTCAGCTCGACCGGCGGCCGGCATGCCCGGCGGCCGGCCTCGGCTTTACGAGGAGAACGATCCATGGGCCAGGTACCGATTACCCCACGCAACATCAAGTTCGCCTTGGGCGGCGAGGACAAGCGCAACTGGTTCGCGGGCGACCCGGTGCGCACGGCGATCCTCGACGGCGCCTCGATCCTGTTTCCCTATGGCGAGGGCAAGTTCATCGAATCCGTGATCCATTTCCGCGACCGCATCACCGATCCCAGGCTGCTGGCGGACATCAACGCCTTTGCCGCCCAGGAAGGCGTCCACAGCCGCGAACACCGCCGCTACAACAAGGCGATCGAGGCTTTCGGCGGCGATATCGCCCGGTTGGAGAAGCGCCTGCGGGATGTCGTCGAAAAGATGGAGCGGCGCGGCGTCTCGCCTGAATACAAGCTGGCGCTGACCTGCGCCTTCGAGCATTTCACGGCGATGCTGGCCCACGAACTGCTGGCCGACCCGCATTTCCTGGACGGTGCCGAACCGGAATTCGCCAGGCTGTGGCGCTGGCACGCGATCGAGGAGGCCGAGCACAAGGCAGTGGCCTTCGACGTCTGGAACCAGGTCGGTCCCAAGGGGCTGCGCGGCTACCTGATGCGGGTGCGCGCCATGCTGAGGGCGACCCGGATCTTCACCAGCCAGACCCGGTTCAACACCCATGTCCTGCTGCGCGAACGCGGGCAGACCAATGTCCTGCGCAACGCGCGCCGTATCCTGCATTTCGCGGTGATCCGGCCGGGCCTGCTGCGCCGGTCGTTCGGCGTCTACCTCAGCTATTTCCGCCCGGGCTTCCATCCCTGGCAGCACGACGACCGTCACCTGATCGAACAGCACAAGAATTCCTATGCCGCCGAACCTGTCATCGCGGCCGAGTAACCAGCGAAGGAGTGATTACATGGGCAAGGCCGATATCGTCGCGCGCAACATCAAGTTCGCCCTGACCGGCGAGGACAAGCGCAACTGGTTTGCCGGCAACCCGGTGGCGACCGCCATCATGGACGGCGCCTCGATCCTGTTTCCGGTGGGCGAGACCTATTTCATCAACGCGGTCGTCCATTTCCGCGACCGGGTGAGCGATCCCAAGCTGCTGGCCGAGATTAACGGCTTCCAGCAGCAGGAAGGCATCCACTCGCGCGAGCATCGCCGCTACAACAACGCGATCAAGGCCTTCGGCGGCGATGTCGACGCGCTGGAGCAGAACCTGCGCGACGAGATCGCCCGCTGGGACGACAGCCCGGAATTCAAGCTGGCGGTGACCTGCGCCTTCGAGCATTTCACCGCCATCCTGGCCGACGACCTGCTGGCCCATCCCGATTTCATGGCCGGCGCCGAGCCTGAATTCTCCCGCATCTGGCACTGGCATGCGATCGAGGAAGCGGAACACAAGTCGGTCGCCTACGACGTCTGGAACATCGTGAAGCCCAAGGGCCTGAAGGGTTACCTGATGCGGACCCGGGCGATGCGCCTGGCCACCCGGGTCTTCCTGCAGCAGACCCACAACAATGCCTTCACCCTGCTGGCGGCCCGGGGCGAGGCGGCGACGGGCAGGAACATCCGCCGAGCCCTCTACTTCGGGCTGGTGAAGCCGGGCACCCTGCGCCGCCAGATGGGCGCCTATCTCAGCTACTACCTGCCGGGCTTCCACCCCTGGCAGCACGACAACCGCCACCTGATCGAGCAGCGCAAGGATTCCTACGCCGCCCCGATAACCGCGGCCGAGTAACTGGCAGACGAGGGAGTAGCTTTATGGGTAAGGCAGTCATCAAGGCGCGGAACCTGAAGTTCGCGCTGGCGGGTGCGGACAAGCGCAACTGGTTCGGCGGCAATCCGCAGGCGACGGCGCTGCTGGACGGCGCTTCGATCCTGTTCCCGGTGGGCGAGACCTATTTCATCAATGCGGTGATCCACTACCGCGACCAGATTGCCGATCCCAAGCTGCAGGCGGAAATCACCGCCTTCCAGCAGCAGGAAGGCATCCACAGCCGCGAACACCGCCGCTACAACGAGGCGATCCAGGCCTTCGGCGGCGATGTTCCGGCGCTGGAGCAGAACCTGAAGGACGAGATCGCCCGCTGGGACGACAGCGCGATCTTCAAGCTGGCGGTGACCTGCGCCTTCGAGCATTTCACCGCCATCGGTGCCCATTTCGCCCTGGCCAAGGAAGGCTTCTTCGACAAGGCCGATCCCGAATACGCCAAGCTGTGGCGCTGGCACGCGATCGAGGAGGCCGAGCACAAATCGGTCGCCTATGACGTGTGGAACCAGGTCGGGCCCAAGGGCCTGGCCGGCTACCGCATGCGCATCAGGGCGCTGATGCTGGCGACCCGGGTGTTCAACGGCCAGACCCTGCACAATGCCCTGTCGCTGCTGAAGGCGCGGGGCGAGACCAACCGCTGGAAGAACCGCCTGGCGATCTGGAAGTTCGTGTTTGTCAGCCCCGGTTTCCTGTGGGGCATCCTGCCGGCCTATTTCAGCTATTTCCTGCCGGGCTTCCACCCCTGGCGCCACGACAACCGCCACCTGATCGAGCAGTACAAGGTCGCCTACGAGGCGTAACCCTATTCGTCAGGGGCGGGCGGCCAGCAGGCGGTGGGTGGTGAAGCCGGCCACCGCCAGGCCGGCCATGACCAGGCCCATGGGGCCGGCGGTGCCGTTCTCGAACAGGCCGACGGCGGCGCCGGCCATGGCGCCGAAGCCGAATTGCATCACCCCCAGCAGGGCCGATGCCGCGCCGGCATGGTGGCCGGCGCGCGACATCGCCGCCGCCATGGCGTTGGCGCCGACAAAGCCCAGGCTGACCAGGGTGGTAAACAGCGGCACCATCAAAAGGAACAGGCTGGCCGGCTGGGCCAGGGCCATGCCCGCCAGCACCAGGCCGGCGAGCGCATTGACCGCCATCGCGACCTTCAGGATCCGCCGCCCGTCCCAATAGCGCAGCAGGCGGACATTGACCTGGCTGGCGGCGATCAGGCCGAAGGCGTTCAGGCTGAACAGCAGGCCGTAGTCCTGCGGGCTGACGCCGTAGAGCGTGATGAAGATGAAGGGCGAGCCGGTGATATAGCTGAACAGGCCGGCGCTGAGCAGGGCATTGGCCACGCCGAAACCCATGAAGCCGGGATCGGCCAGCAGGTGGCCGTAGGCCCGCAGCACCGAGCCCAGGCCGCCGCGATGACGCCGCTCGCGGCCCAGGGTCTCGGGCAGGAACAGGGTGACGCTGAACAGGCACAAGGCACCAAAACCCGCCAGCACCAGGAAGATCACGCGCCAGTCGGCCAGGATCAGGATCTGCCCGCCGGCCAGGGGGGCGAGGATCGGCGCCAGGCCCATGACCAGCATCAGCATGGAAAAGACCTTGGCCGAATCCCGCTCGTCGAACAGGTCGCGCACCATGGCCCGGGCGATCACCATCCCGGCGCAGCCGCCGATCGCCTGGATGAAGCGCAATGCCGCCAGGGTCTCGATATCGGGCGCGAAGACGGCACCGATCGAGGCGGCGATATAGATCGCGATCCCCGCCATCAGGGGCGCGCGCCGGCCGAAGCGGTCGGACAGGGGGCCGTGGAAGGCCTGGCCGATGGCAAGGCCGATGAAGAAGGCCGCCAGGGTCGCCTGCACGGCGCCGGCATCGGTGGCGAAATAGCCCTCCAGTGCCGGGAAGGCGGGCAGGTACATGTCGATCGACAGGGGGGCGAAGGCGGTCAGCGCGCCCAGCGCGACGATCATGCCCAGCCGGCTCTGGGGGGAAGCATTACTTTGCATGGCCGGCACCATAGCCGGCCCGGGCCATACGCACACATGCAACGCCTGCGGGCCTTCATGCACTGTCGGGCTTGGGGCCGCAGGGTGCGTGGTTCGACAGGCTCACCATGAGGAAAATCTTTTTGCCACAAAGACTCCCCTCATCCTGAGCTTGTCGAAGGACGCACCACGCCCCCGCCAGGCTCAGAGCAGGAAGACGTGGTTGCCAATGCAGATCAGACCCGCGATGCTTTTGTAACCGCGCCGGCGCCCAGCGACAGCACGATGGTTTCAACCAGGGCATCGACAACATCTTCTTCCTTCAGCAATGGGTTCTCCTTGCCCAGATACCGAAGCATGGTGAACAGCGCGCTATTGATCAGCACAAAGAGCTTGGCTTGAATATTCTCGAATGCATAGTCTTCGAGGTGCTGTAGAAAGAACTGGCGGGCAAGCGTCTGAAAATATAGCTCCAGCGGATCGAGCAGGCGATGCATCGGCAACCGGTGCCAATTGTTTATCAATTCCATATAAAGCGGGTTGGAGCGCAGAAAATCCAAGCCCACTGTCATTGCTATTTTCAGTAATTTACTGGTATCCGGCATCTGAAGATCAATTGTGGCAAGATTATTATTGAACATTCGCACCGTGTCGCGGCTGGCCTTGTCCAGCAAGGCCTCGATCAGCTCCGACTTGTCGTAAAAATACTGGTAGAGCGAGGCGATGTTGACCCCTGCCGTTTCGGCGACCCGGTTGGTGCTGACCGCGTCAAGGCCGTGCTGCGCGATCACCTGGCCGGTGGCTTCGATCAGCCGGTCGACCATCTGCCTCGACCGTTGCTGGACCGGTTTCTTGCGCATGACGGTTCGACAATCCGATTTTAATGCAAGTTGAATATAAGTGATTTGTTGCATTACGGTCTCCGTGTAGCAAGAGCCGATACTTGTCCAGGAGACCCCGATGACCGTCATGACGCCCCCTACGGCGACCGCCCGCCGCGCGACACCGGGCCGTGTGCCCGCCTTCCCTGAAGACGGAATACCGCCCTTCGTCCATGCCTTGATGCCTGTTTCTCTGCCGGTGTGGCTGATGGAGCGCCTGATCGGGGGACCGGTGCGTCTCGATCGCGGTCTTCGGGAGGAGATGATCGAGGGTCTGTGGGAGGGTGACGAGCCCATGGACACGCTCTTGGACTGGATGTTTGCCGCCGGTGCCAGAGAGGGCAAACAGCTTTTCGAACAAGCCCTGGATCACGGCGTTGAAAGTGTCCCGGAAGCGCCGGAACCCTTGCGGGCGTTTTTTGCCGTGATCGATCGCCGCCCCGATTGGGTCGACATGAGTGCGGTGCAGGAAGGCATGCGCGCGTTGAACGCCGTTGGCGAAGTCGGCGCTTATCTGGGCCGTGACTATGCCCTGATGGGCGGCTATCTGCTTTCCGGCTTCAATGAGGCGCTGGTGATGACGGGCGCGCTGAACAAGGGTGCCGGCAGGCGGTTTGCCGAAACCATGTCCTGGGCGATGGACATCATAACCCCTGAGGGCATGGAGCGCTTTGGTGTCGGCTTCAAGAGCACCATCCGCGTGCGCATGATCCACGCCCTGGTGCGCCGCAATCTGGTGCGCAGGCCGGATTGGAATGCTGCTCGTCACGCCATGCCGATCAACCAGACCGATATGTGCGCCACGATCCTGGCCAACGCGCTTGTGGCCTTCGGTTCCCGTTGCCTGGGTGTCCCCATGACCAATGGCCAAATCGACGCCGTCATAAAGCATACGCGCTATGTGGGCTGGCTGATGGGCGTCAAGGGGCCCTGGCTGCCGACCTCGAATGCGCACGCCATTCGCCTGCTGCTGCATGCCACCAGTACCCAGCCGCGTGGGGAAGAGACCAGCCAGATCATGGCGAAGTCCCTGGCGGCCGAACCGCTGACGCGCCACTACCCTTACTTCCGGGCCGTTCACCGCCGGCTGGAGCACTCGCGCCATCTCAGCATCAGCCGCTTTCTGCTCGGCAAACGCACGCTGGACACGCTTGGCGTCCCCTCGAATGTCCTGCCCTGGTATCCCGTCTTGACCATCGGCCCGCGACTCGCCTGGCAGGTTGCTCATCGACTAGTGCCGGGCGGCTATCGTCGCCTCTGCGAGCAGGGCCTGAAAAAGCAGCGGCAAATGCTCGAGGTCTTTCACGCCGGTGCCAAAAGCGCCGCCGGGATTATCAAGCCCGACGCCAGTCACCCGGCGCATGTTTAGGCGGCGCGCTCGCCGATCCGGCTTGGACCGGCAGGTTGCGTGGTTCGACAGGCTCACCATGAGGAGAATCTTTTTGCCACAAAGACTCCCCCTCATGCCTCGAGCCTGTCGAAGGACGCACCGCGCCCCCGCCAGGCTCAGCGCAGGAAGACGTGGTTGCCGATCTGGGCGGTGCGGGTCAGCTTGCGGGCCCATTTGGGCGTGCGCTTGCCGTATTGCAGGATCGAGTAAAAGGAATGGGCACCGTCGGTGGGATCGCCGATGGTCCCGGAGAGGACAGCATCGGCGATGACGGCGGCATTCTGCCAGCGCTGGGTGGTGCCGATCACGCCGGGAATGCTCTTGCGCGGCACCTTGCGGGTCCAGCCGAACTGGCCCTTCTCGTAGATCACGTCGCAGATCGTGGTATCGGGCGGGCGGTTGTCCAGCCGGTTGAGCACGACATGGCCCACCGCCGCCAGGCCCTTGGCCCCTTCGCCGCCCGCCTCGTAGTACAGGGTGACGATCAGGCAGTCGCGATCGGTCACGGTGACGTTGCGGGCCTGGGGCGCGGGCGGCAGGGGATCATGCACCGGCGGCGGCGCGGCGATGCCCGGCACCGGGGCGGCGGCGTGGGAGGCCTGCTGCACCGGCAGGGCGCAGGCCGCAAGCGTGCCGGCAGCCAGCATGACGCCGGCAATGGACGAAAATCTCATGCCCCACTCCCCTTCCCCGGCGCGATTCCTGCCAGGGAAGGGGAGTGAGGTCAATGCGTTACAGTTTCGAGACGTCGCGGACCGCACCCTTGGCGGCGCTGGTCGCCATGGCGGCATAGGCCTTCAGCGCGGTGGACACCTTGCGCGGCCGCGGCAGCGCCGGCTGCCAGGCCTGCCCGCCCTTGGCCTCCATCGCGGCGCGGCGATGTGACATGACCTCGTCGCTGACTGCCAGGTGGATGGTCCGCGCCGGGATGTCGATCTCGATCATGTCGCCCTCCTCGACCAGGCCGATGGCGCCGCCTTCTTCCGCTTCCGGCGAGACATGGCCGATGGAAAGGCCCGAGGTGCCGCCCGAGAAGCGGCCGTCGGTGATCAGGGCGCAGGCCTTGCCCAGGCCCTTGGATTTCAGGAACGAGGTGGGATAGAGCATTTCCTGCATGCCGGGGCCGCCGCGCGGCCCCTCGTAGCGGATCACCACCACGTCGCCCGCCACGATGCGGTCGCCCAGGATCGCTTCCACCGCCGCATCCTGGCTCTCGAAGATGCGTGCCGGGCCCTTGAAGGTGAGGATCGAGGCATCGACGCCGGCGGTCTTCACGATGCAGCCGTCCGCGGCGATATTGCCGTAGAGCACGGCCAAGCCGCCATCCTTGGAGAAGGCATGGGGCACGTCGCGGATCACGCCGGCCTCACGGTCCAGGTCCAGGTCGGCGAAGCGCTTGTCCTGGCTGAAGGCGACGGTGGTGGGGACGCCGCCGGGGGCGGCCTTGAAGAAGTGCAGGGTCTCGTCGCTGGGCTTGCGCTTCACGTCCCACTTGTCGATCGCCTTGCCCAGGGTCGAGGCATGGACGGTGGGCACGTCGCGGTGGATCAGGCCGCCGCGGTCGAGCTCGCCCAGGATGGCCACGATGCCGCCGGCGCGGTGGACGTCCTCGATGTGGACGTCGTTCTTGGCCGGCGCCACCTTGCAGATGTTGGGCACCTTGCGTGACAGCCGGTCGATATCGGCCATGGTGAAGTCCACCCCCGCCTCGAAGGCGGCCGCCAGGAGGTGCAGCACCGTGTTGGTCGAACCGCCCATGGCGATGTCCAGGGTCATGGCATTCTCGAAAGCCTTGAACGAGGCGATCGAGCGCGGCAGGACGCGCTCGTCCTCGCCCTCGTAGTAGGACCGGGCGAGGTCGACGATCAGGCGGCCGGCCCACAGGAACAGGTCGCGGCGGTCGGCATGGGTCGCCACGATGGTGCCGTTGCCTGGCAGCGACAGGCCCAGCGCTTCCGTCAGGCAGTTCATGGAATTGGCGGTGAACATGCCCGAGCAGGACCCGCAGGTCGGGCAGGCCGACCGTTCCATCTCCAGGCTTTCCTCGTCGGACACATTGGGATCGGCGCCGGCGACCATGGCATCCACAAGATCAACCGCCTGGATCTTGCCCTTCCAGTTCACCTTGCCCGCTTCCATCGGCCCGCCCGAGACGAAGATGGTGGGGATGTTCAGGCGCAGCGACGCCATCAGCATGCCCGGCGTGATCTTGTCGCAATTGGAGATGCAGATCAGCGCGTCGGCGCAATGGGCATTGGCCATGTATTCGACCGAATCCGCGATCAGGTCGCGCGACGGCAGGCTGTAGAGCATGCCGTCATGGCCCATGGCGATGCCGTCGTCGACCGCGATGGTGTGGAATTCCTTGGCCACGCCGCCGGCCTTCTCGACCTCGCGCGCCACCATCTGGCCCAGGTCCTTCAGGTGGACGTGGCCAGGCACGAATTGGGTGAAGGAATTGGCGATGGCGATGATCGGCTTGCCGAAATCGCCTTCCTTCATGCCGGTGGCGCGCCACAGGGCGCGGGCGCCGGCCATGTTGCGGCCGTGGGTGGAGGTCTTGGAGCGATAGTCGGGCATGGGTCTGACCTGGATCGTGTCTGGTCGGAATGCAACACTCGGGGCAGATACGCAAGCGCGATCGAGGAAGATGAGGTCCAAGCCCATATCAGGGCTCGACAGCGGGGCCGGAGAGGTCGCGTGATAGAGGGGCAGATGGAGGGAGGCTCTCCATGGAACCAGTGACGCGACGGGATCCGCGCGATCTCGACCTCGACAAGCGCATCGCACGGCTGACCGCCTGGGTGGTCGGCACCGACCAGGGTCGGCCCTGCAGCGTCGGCGACCTGATCGCCGCCGCCGGCGACAACCCCCGGACGGTGGCGCGCAGTATCCTGCGTAGCGACGGCGGCAAGGCGGAACTCACTAACATCCTGTTCAAGGCGCGGCTGGACGGCGAAGCCTGTCCCGACGCGGCCGCCCTGGCGGCCCGCATCGTCAACGGCGCGATCGACCCGCAGAGCATTGACGGCTTCGCCGCCGATCGCAGCGGCCTGGCCTTGATCCTGATCCCCAGTGCCATTGCCGGCCTGGGGCTCGCCGGGGGCTTGAGCCCCTATCTGGCGGTCCTGATCATCGGCGCCGGCTGGTATCTGGGTTGGCGTGTGCTGCGCCGGCACAACGAGCCCCACCACCACGACCCGGGCTGACCGGCAGGGCTTATAGCCGCTTGTCCATGAACACCAGGTCGAGCCAGCGGTCGAACTTGCGGCCGACCTGCTCGATCAGGCCGGACCGGCGAAAGCCCTGCTTTTCGTGCAGGGCGATCGAGGCCTCGTTGGCGGCGTCGATGCCCGCGACCATGACATGCTTGCCAGCCGCCCGGGCGCGCTCGATCAGGGCGGCGAGCAGCAGGCGGCCGGCGCCGGCCCCCCGGCAGGCCTTATGGACATAGACCGAATGCTCGACGGTGTAACGATAGCCGTCGAAGGGCCGCCAGTCGCCGTAGGAGGCATAGCCCAGAACGGCGCCGTCGCCATCCACCGCCACCAGGACCGGAAACCCCTGGGACTGGCGCAGGGCGAGCCAGGCGCGGCGATTTTCCAGGTCCACCAGCGTGTCGTTCCAGATCGCCGTCGTGTGGGCGACGGCATCGTTGTAGATCTCGAGGATGCCGGCCAGGTCGCCCTCGCCGGCATCGCGGATGGAAAGGCTCTTGTTCATCCGCCAGCGTCCTTTATGCTATACGCATGTCCACTATAGTGAACGATCTCGATGCCCGTCTAGGGGCGCGTATCCGCCTCGAACGCGAGACCCGGGGCTGGTCCCTGACCGAGCTGGCGCAGCGCTCGGGCGTCTCGCGGGCGATGATCAACAAGATCGAGCGGGGCGAGAGCAGCCCCACCGCGTCGCTGCTGGGCCGCCTGTCGGGGGCGCTGGAACTGACCATGTCGACCCTGCTGGCACGGATCGAATTACACCCCGGCCGGCTGCTGCGGGCCGGCGAGCAGCCGCGCTGGGTCGACCCGACGACCGGCTACGTCCGGCGCCATGTCTCGCCGGCCTCGGACCTGCCGCTCGATCTGGTGCAGGTCGAACTGCCCGCGGGCGCCAGCGTGCCCTATCCGGCGTCGTCCTATGCCTTCATCCGGCAATTGATCTGGGTGCTGGGCGGTGCGCTGGTCTTCGTCGAGGGCGAGGTCACCCACCGCCTGGGCGAGGGCGATTGTCTGGAACTGGGCCCGCCCACCGACTGCGTCTTCCACAACGAGGGCAAGGCGCCTTGCCGCTATGCGGTGCTGGTGCTGCGGGTGGCCTGAGACGCCGCAAGGTGTTGTCGTGCACCCTCGATTGAACCCGCCTGGTTCCGATGCTACCCTCTGCTGGGGGTTGGTTTGCGTTGCTTATCTCGTGATTGCGAAGGGGGCAACGCAATGACTCTGTCCACGATATCTCGTCTGGCCGTCAAAGCCCTTTTAGGGCTCCTGCTGGTGTTCAGCCTCAGCGGCGCCAGTTGCGATGAACTCACGGGTTCAAAGCCGGTGCCGCCGTTCCGCGCCATGCCGGGCTTTCCCGGTGTCTTCGGCCGTCTCGATGATGCCGGCGACGCTCACTTCGACAGTCGCGGGACGGCCTATGAGAAGGTCGACCCGGTGTCCAAGAGGCGCTACCAGGCCCAGCCGGTGCGCAGTGCCGCGGGCAATATTCTCGGCTTCGAATTCACCCGGCAGGGCGAGATCGACCGGCTCGCCGATCAGCTCGGGGGTGGTCGCCAGCGTGACGGCGGCGGTGGTGGCGGTGGCGGGGGTGGTGGCGGCGGCGATTGAGCCTAGCCGCCGTACTGCCGGTTGACCGCGCCCAGGATGGCCATGGCCGTCTCGACCACGGTTTCCACCGGTTGGGCATAGCCCGAGCGGACCCAGCCCAGCGCGATCTGCACGGTGGCCCCGATCAGGCCGTCGGCGAAGAGGTTCAGGTCGATGCCCTGGGCCCGTGCCCGCTCTGTCGCTTCCGGCCAGAATTGCAGCACGGTCAGCGACAGGTTGCGGATGGCATCCCAATAGAGCGCGTCGACCGCCGGGCTGACCCCTAGGATCTCGACCAGGAAGACCCGTGCCGCCTTGGGCGTCTCGCGCAGCAGGCGATAATAGGTGGTCAGCGCCGCCCGGGTGATCGCGCCCATGTCGCGCGGCGCGGCGGCGATGGCGGCCAGGACTTCGGCCTGCAGCCGGTCCATCACGGCCAGGTAGCCGGCCGCCAGCAGCGCCTCGGCATTCTCGAAGGATTCGTAGAAATAGCGCTCGGTCAGGCCGGCCTGGGCACAGACCTGCTTCACCGTCGCGGCGTGGAAGCCGACGTCGCCGTAAACCTCGATCGCCGCCTCGATGAGCTTTTGCCGGCGTTCGGCGCGGCGTTCCTCGTTGCTGGCGCCGCGATAGGTGCGGCCGGGCGGGACTTTGGCGATGGCGGCTGTCGAGTTCATTTTTTGATATTGACATTGATCGTTGTCAGATGCAATCTCGCAATTGACACGAGACGTTGTCAGATAGAAACCGCCCCCTGGAGGATGCCTCGATGAATGCCCCGCTGCGCCACCCCCTGGTCACCAAGCCTGATTTCGACGTGGCGATCATCGGCACGGGCTTCTCGGGCCTGGGCATGGCCATCCAGATGAAGAAGGCCGGGCTCGACGATTTCGTCGTGCTGGAAAAGGCCGAAACGGTGGGCGGCACCTGGCGCGACAACCACTATCCCGGTTGTGCCTGCGACGTGCAGAGCCACCTCTACTCCTTCTCGTTCGAGCAGAACCCCAACTGGTCGCGGATGTATTCGCCCCAGCCGGAAATCCGCGCCTATCTCGAGAAGTGCGCGACCAAATACGGCGTGCTGCCGCACATCCGCTTCGGTGTCCAGTTGACCGGTGCGGCCTTCGACGAGGCCGCCGGCCTGTGGCGCATCACCACCAGGACCGGCGAGGTGGTCACCGCCCGCGCCGTGATCTCCGGCATGGGCGGCCTGTCGATCCCGGCCTATCCCAATATCAAGGGCCGCGAGACTTTCCAGGGCGAGACCTTCCATTCACAGAACTGGAACCACAGCTACGACCTGGCGGGGAAGACCGTGGCCGTGATCGGCACGGGTGCCAGCGCCATCCAGTTCGTGCCCCAGATCGCGCCCAAGGTGGCGGAACTGAAGCTGTTCCAGCGCACCGCCCCCTGGGTGATGCCCAAGCCCGACCGGGCGATCGGCGGCTTCGAGCGCGCCTTGAACAACTACGTCCCCGGCTTCCAGCGCGCCTTCCGCGAGGCGATCTACTGGTTCCTGGAAATGCGCGTCCTGGGCTTTGCCTACAAGCCTAAGCTGATGGAGAAAGTGCAGCACATGGCGCTGCGCTACATCGGCAAGCAGATCAAGGACCCGGTGCTGCGCGCCAAGGTGACGCCCGACTACACCATCGGCTGCAAGCGCGTGCTGATCTCCAATGATTACTACCCGGCCCTGACCCGCGAGAACGTCGACGTCATCACCACGGGGATCCGCGAGATTACGCCCAGCGGCGTGATCACCGACGACGGGGTCGAGCACAAGGTCGACTGCATCATCTACGGCACGGGCTTCAAGGCGACCGACATGCTCTCGGGCCTGCCGATCACCGGCATGGGCGGCGAGGACCTGAACAGCCGCTGGAAGCAGACGGGCGCGCAGGCCTACCTGGGCACCGCCGTGACCGGCTTCCCCAACATGTACTTCCTGATGGGGCCGAACACCGGCCTGGGCCATTCGTCCATGGTTTACATGATCGAAAGCCAGATCGCCTATGTGGTCGATGCCCTGAAGCTGATGCGGCGTGAAGGCTACAACCACATCGACGTGAAGCCGCAGGTCCAGGCCGAGTATAACCAGCGCCTGGCGGGCAAGCTGGACGGCACGGTGTGGAACAACGGCGGCTGCGTCTCGTGGTACCGCGACGACCAGGGCCGCAACGTCACCCTGTGGCCGGACTTCACCTTCCGCTTCCGCCGCCAGACCGCCCGCGTGAACCCGACCGACTATGTCGCGACCCCGGTGACCGTGGTTGCCGCCAATCGCAACGAGACGACGGCCATCGCGGCCGAATAATCGTCATCAGCAAGCGCCGTCCCGGCCTCGAGCCGGGACCTCGCGACCAGAAGGCGCCTCTATCGGCACAAGGTCCCGGCTCAAGGCCGGGACGACGATGAAAGATGGCGGCACTTGAATTTCGCCCCCATAGGGGCAAGGTGAGGCGCGTATTTACGCGTGAGCCGCCTCTCTACATGACCGTCCTCGACCTTACCGCTGATGAAGGCCTCGACCGCTGGCGGGCCCTGGTGGCAGCCAAGCAGCGGCGCGAGCGCTGGAGCAGCCGCTACATCGTGGGCGGGGTCTGCGCCTTCTGGGCGGTTTTCATGCTCGGCCTGGTCAACACCGTCACGGCCAGCACCTTCCTGGGCTTTGTGCTGGGGGCGGGGGGCCTGGCCGCCGGTTTCCTGCCGGCGGTCGTGCTCACCGGCGGCCTGCTGCTGGCCCGGCGCTGGCTGTCGCGGCGCGCCGGCCTCGGTGTCCTGGGGGCTGCCCGGACCCCGGCGCGCGCCGCCTTCGAAGCCTATGCCGTCGCCATCGAGGTGGTGCTGGGCGATATCGACCGGCTGGCCTACAGCCCCGACGAACGGCGCCGGCTGGAGAACCTGTTCGACCGGCTGGCCGGTGTTCATGCCGCGCTGCTGGGCCTGGGCGCCGGGGTCGACCGCGAGCATGCCTATGAATTGACCGGGGCGGTGCAGGGCACCATGCGCGAAATCATCGAGCTTCGCCGCCGCGCCTTGGGGCGAACCGTGTCCGGCGCCCTGCCGCCGGGGGTGACCGCCACCGTGCTGTCGGGCGATGCCGCTCGCGTGCCGCGGCTGGTCGCGCCCGTGCTGACCAGGCTCGATGACCTGCTGGGCCGGGCCGGGCAGTCGGACAGCCCGGCGGTGGTCGCCGCGGCTAGGCGAGCCCAGGACAGTGCCGAACGGGCGCTCGCCGCCCTGCGCGCCGACATCGGCCTGACCCTGCGCACCCGGGATCTGCTGGGTGGCCTGGCCGACGAGCTCGATGCCGTGCTGGCGCGCGAGGCGGCGGGTGATCTGGCCGATCCCGGCAGCCTGCTGGAATTGGAAGAGCGCCTGCTGCGGGCGCGCAAGACGACGCAATCCCCGCCGGCCTGACCGGTCGCCGTCCCGCGCCACGCTCTTTGTGCATGGCAGGGGGTGTCCCCACGATAGTGGAAATGGATCGGTTTCTCCCCCATTTCGGGGGCGAAGAGACCGAGGAGTTGGTCATGTTGCTTTTCCGTACATCAGTTCTCATTGCCTCGGCGGTGCTCGGCCTCGGCCTTGCCACGACCGCCCAGGCGGGATCCTCCGGCCTGCCGGCGGTCGAGGAGATCGGCGCCCAGAGCGGCCTGAAGCTGGGTCCGCCCAGCTTCGACGACGGCGAGGACAAGGTGTCGCAGCGCCCGACCGCAAGCGCTGGCACCACCGCCGTGCCGGCCGAAACCAGCGCCTCTAAACAGGGCGATTCGGACGGTACGCGCAGCCGGTAAAGGCCGCCCCGGCGGGAACCGCCGGACGGGTCGGGCCATTTCTTGACCGGGTATCGCACGGCCGTGGTGCCGTGCGATGGGGTCCCCCGATCAGGAGTTGGTCCATGTCTAATCGTCTTTCCTTCGTCGTTGCTTGCACGGCGCTTATCGCCGGCCTGACCGGCCCTGCCCTGGCCAATCCCCCGGACGCCACGACCGGTGCGGGCGTCGGCGTGGCGGTGCCGGGTGTCTCGGTCCAGGGCGGCGCTGCCGCCGATGCGGGCCTGGGCCTTGGTGCCGCCGGCAAGACCAAGAGCGTGCTGGACACGGTCACCGACAGCGCCGGCACGGTTGTCGAGGGTGCTGCCGGTGCGGCGGGCGGCGTGGTGCCGCCGGTCGCCGCCGGCGGGAGCGCCAGCGCTTCGGCCCCGGGCGTCGCCGTCCAGGGCGGTGCTGCCGCCGACAGTTCGGCCGCCACGGGTGCCGTCGAAGGTGCCGCGGGCGCTGCCACCGATACCGCCGGCAAGGCGGTGACCGGCCTCGCCGGCGCGGCGGACAAGACCCTGGACGGCGCCGCCGGTGCCGTGGGCGGCGTGGTCCCGCCGGTGGGTGCCGGCGCGCAGGGTACCGTCACCATCAAGTAACCACTTGAGACCAGTGGAGAAGAGCCCCGCCGCCCACCCGGGCGGCGGGTTTTTTCATGGTCACGGCTGCTCTTGCCGACCGCGGCCGGTTTGTCTATGGTGCTCCAAAATGAATTGAATTCAAGTTGGAGGCGACGTGGCGGCGAGGGACAAGGCGGGGCTCCGCATCGGCGGCGCCTCGGGCTTCTGGGGCGACAGCCTGGCGGGGACCGGGCAACTGGTCGCGCTGGGCCAGCTCGATTTCCTGGTCTTCGACTGGCTGGCCGAGGTCACCTTGTCGCTGCTGGCGCGGGTGAAGGCCCGCAAGCCCGACGCAGGCTATGTTCCCGACTTCATCGAGGCGGTGGCGCCGCACCTGGCCGAAATCAAGCGCCAGGGCATCCGCGTCGTCTCCAACGGCGGCGGCATGAACCCGGCCGCCTGCGCCGCCGCGCTGGCGGCCAAGGCGGCGGAGCAGGGCCTGGCGTTCAAGATCGCGGTGGTCACCGGCGACGACCTGAAGCCGGCCGAGGCCGAGCTGCGCGCGGCGGGTGTCACCGAGATGTTCACCGGCGCCGCCCTGCCCGAGAAGCTGATCACCGCCAATGCCTATCTGGGCGCGCGGCCGATCGCCGCCGCCTTGGACCAGGGCGCCGAGATCGTCATCACCGGGCGCTGCGTCGACAGTGCCGTGACCCTGGGGCCGCTGGTCCATCATTTCGGCTGGAACTGGCAAGATTGGGACCGCTTGGCACAGGGCTCGCTGGCCGGGCACTTGATCGAATGCGGGGCGCAGGGCACCGGCGGCCTGTTCACCGACTGGCGCGAGGTGCCGGGCTGGGACGACATGGGTTTCCCCATCGTCGAGGTGGCGGGCGACGGCAGCTTCGTCCTGGCCAAGCCCGAGGGCACCGGCGGCCTGATCACGCCCCTGTCGGCGGGCGAACAACTGCTCTACGAGATCGGCGACCCGGCCGCCTATGTCCTGCCGGATGTAACCTGCGACTTCCGCAGCGTGCGCCTGGAACAGGCGGGCGAAAACCGGGTGCGGGTGTCGGGCGCGCGGGGCCGGCCGGCCAGCGGCACCCTGAAGGTCAGTGCCACGGTGGCCGACGGCTTCCGCATGATCGGGGCGATCACCATCGGCGGGCGCGAGGCGGCGGCCAAGGCGGCCCGCGTCGGCGAGGCGATCATCGCCCGGGCGCGGCGCCTGATCGCCGCCCGGAACCTGGCCGATTTCACCGAAACCTCGATCGAGGTGCTGGGCAGCGAGGCGACCTATGGCCCCCATGCCCATCCCGCCGCCGCCCGGACCCGCGAGATCGTGCTGAAAATCGGCGCCCGGGCGCCCGGTGCCGACAGCCTGGAACTGCTGGCCCGGGAAGTGGCGCCCGCGGCGACGGCGACCGCGCAGGGCCTGACCGGCCTCTATGCCGGCCGGCCGACGGTGCAGCCGGTGTTCCGCAATTTCTCCTTCCTGTGGCCGGCGATGCAGACCCCGGCCCAGGTTCACCTGGGCGAGGAGACCTTTGCCGTCGCCAGTCCGCCGCCGCCGGCCAAGACGCCTATCCCGGAAGTGTCCGCGGTTGCCGCCATCGCCTCGACGGGCCATGCCGTGCCCCTGATCGCGCTGGCGGTGGGGCGGTCGGGCGACAAGGGCAATATCGCCAATGTCGGCATCATCGCCCGGCTGCCGGGCTATCTGCCCTATATCCGCGCGGCGCTGACCCCCGAGGCGGTGGCGGCCTGGTATGCCCATACCGGGGTCACCCGGGTCGAGCGTTTCGACCTGCCGGGCTTCGACGCGCTGAATTTCCTGCTGCATGATTCGCTGGGCGGCGGCGGCGTTGCCTCGATCCGCATCGACCCGCAGGGCAAGGCCTTCGCCCAGATGCTGATGGACTTCCCCGTTGCCGTGCCGCCCGGCCTGGTGCCCGAGAGCGAAGGATTGTGACGACGATGGAACGCTTCGGTTACACGGACGACGAACTCCTGACCCTGCCGGTCAGCTATCGGGCCGATCTGCTCAAGGACAGGGTGGCGATCATCTCGGGCGCCGGCACGGGCATCGGCAAGTCGATCGCGGCGACCTTCGGCCGGCTGGGCGCGAAGCTGGTGCTGACCGGGCGCAAGCCTGAGAAGCTGGAGGCGACCGCCGCGCTGCTGGGCCGGGCGGGGATCGAAGCCCATGTCCACGCCGCGTCGATCCGCGACCCGGAAGCGGTGGCGGCGCTGCACCAGGCGGCATGGGACCGCTTCGGCGCGGTCGACATCCTGGTCAACAATGCCGGCGGACAGTTTCCCCAGGCCGCGATCGATTTCTCGCCCAAGGGCTTCAACGCCGTCATCGACACCAACCTGAACGGCACCTGGCACATGATGCAGGCGGCGGCCCGGCACTGGCGCGATGCCGGCCGGCCGGGTGCCATCGTCAACATCGTCGCCGTGGTCGGCCGCGGCATGCCGGGCGTCGCGCACACTTGCGCGGCACGCGCCGGCGTGGTGCATCTGTCCAAGACGGTGGCGGTGGAATGGGCGCCCCTGGGGATCCGCATCAACTGCATCGCCCCCGGGATCATCGCGACCGAGGGCATGAACGTCTATTCGGCGGAAGCCCGCGACAGCATGCCCGACACCAACCTGATGCGCCGCTTCGGCGGGGCCTTGGACGTCGCCGAGGCCGCCGCCTACCTGGCCGGCCCCTCGGGCAATTTCATCACCGGCGAAATGCTCCACGTCGACGGCGGCGCCCAGATCTGGGGCGACCAATGGACCATCCCCCGTCCCGACTGGTACACCACGCCCCAGCCTTCCCCGTTCCCGGGGCGATAATTCGATAATTGTCGAAATAGCGGGTTGACACCGCCGCGGGCGGGTTCGACAGTATTTCCATGAAAGTCGAACAAGTATCGAAGCAGCTCGAGGCCCTGGGCAACCCGACCCGGCTGACGGTCTACCGCACCCTGGTGCGGGCCGGACGCGAAGGCCTGCCGGTGGGGCGGCTGCAGGAGCGGATCGGCATCGCCGCCTCGACCCTGTCGCACCATCTGCACCGCCTGATCCTGACCGGCTTGGTGACCCAGGACCGGCAGGCGACGACCCTGATCTGCCGGGCCAACTATCAGGCCATGGACGCGCTGGTCGGCTTCCTGGTCGCCGAGTGCTGCGTCGAGGCGTCCTGTTCGCGTGACGAGGCCGCGGCCGTCGCCTGACGACGTTTTTTTCGGCTGATATTTCGAATAATCTGGAATGATCGAAGGAGATCGGCATGCCGGCGAATGAATCCCTTCCTGTTGCGATCGTCGGCGGCGGCCCGGTGGGCCTGGCCGCGGCGGCGCAGCTCGTCAGCCGCGGCATGGCCGTGAAGCTGTATGAGGCGGGCGCCGCGGTCGGCGCCCATGTCGCCGACTGGGGCCATGTCCGGCTGTTCACGCCCTGGCGCTATTGCATCGATCCGGCGGCCCGGGCCCTGCTGGAGGCCGCCGGCTGGAGCGCGCCGCCGGCCGATGCCATGCCCACGGGCGAGGCGCTGAACCGGGCCTATCTGGCGCCGCTGGCGCGCCTGCCGGCGCTGGCCGCGGCGGTCGAGACCGGCGCGCGCGTGACCGCCATTTCCCGCCAGGGCCTGGACAAGGTCACCAGCCGCGGGCGCGACGGGCGGCCCTTCGTGCTGCGTGTCGAAACCGCGGCCGGCCTGCGCCACGACCTGGCCCGGGCGGTGATCGACGCCTCGGGCACCTGGGCCACGCCCAATCCCCTGGGCGCCGACGGCCTGCCCGCGCAAGGCGAGGCCGCCTTCGCCGACAAGATCGCCTACGGCATTCCCGATGTGCGCGGCCGCGACCGCGAAACCTATGCCGGGCGCACCGTCCTGGTGGTGGGCGGGGGCCATTCGGCGGCCAATGTCCTGCTCGATCTCGTGGCCTTGGCCAAGCTGGAGCCCACGACCCGGATCATCTGGGCGACTCGGGGCCGCGACCTGACCCGGCTCTATGGCGGCGGGCAGGCGGACCAGTTGCCGGCCCGGGGCGAACTGGGCCTCGACGTGAAGAACCTGGTCGACAGCGGCAAGGTCACCCTGGTCGAGGGCTTCGCGGCCACCGCGGTGCGGGCGGACGGTGCGCGCCTGGTGGTGGAAGGCGCGGCGGGCATGGCCATCGGCCCGGTGGACCGGATCGTGGTGGCGACGGGCCACCGGCCGGACCTGTCCCTGGCCCGGGAACTGCGCCTCGACCTCGACCCCTGGCTGGAGAGTGCCAAGGCCCTGGGGCCGCTGATCGATCCCAATGTCCATTCCTGCGGCTCGGTGCCGCCCCACGGCCACCGCGAACTGTCGCATCCCGAGCCCGGCTTCTATACCGTGGGCGTCAAGA
This sequence comes from Oleomonas cavernae, assembly GCF_003590945.1. NCBI lineage: Bacteria > Pseudomonadati > Pseudomonadota > Alphaproteobacteria > Acetobacterales > Acetobacteraceae > Oleomonas > Oleomonas cavernae. Next base: position 4,285,026 of record NZ_QYUK01000011.1, read on the forward strand.
GCTATGGCCGGGCGCCGACCTTCCTGCTGCTGACCGGCTACGAGCAGGTCCGCTCGGTGGTGGCGGCGCTGGCCGGCGACCTGGCGGCGGCCGACGACGTGCAACTGGTCCTGCCGGAAACCGGGGTCTGCTCGATCCCGGTGGCGGCAACGGCGGCGGCTTGCGGAGAGCGCGCGGCTGCCTGTTGCGGCAGCGCGGCCTGAGGGGTGGTCGGTAGCGATGGGTGAACGCGGCTTCGGCGGGCTGATCGCCGGACTGGGCCTGACCATGATCATGGGCTACGGCGCGCTCTATTACGCCTTCACGGTCATGGCGCCGGCGCTGATGGCCGAATTCGGCTGGTCCAGTTCCTTCACCTACGGCTGCTTCTCGCTGGGCCTGCTGGCGGGCGGGCTGATGGCGCCGGTGGCCGGGCGGCAGTTCGACCGCTTCGGTGTCCGCCTGCCCATGACCATCGGTTCCGCGGCGGCGGCGCTGGCCCTGGCGGCCATGGCCCTGGTGCAGGGGCCGGTGAGCTATGGCGTGGCGCTGGTCCTGCTCCAGGCGGCCTCGACCTTTGTGCTCTACGACGCCGCCTTCACCGGCATCAGCCAGATCGCCGGGCCGCGGGCACGCCGGGTGATCACGGCGCTGACCCTGATCGCCGGCTTCGCCTCGACCCTGTTCTGGCCGTTGACCACCTATCTGGTCGACCACCTGGGCTGGCGCGAGACCTATCTCGTGTTTGCGGCGGCGATGTTCGTCACCTGCGTGCCCACGCACTACCTGTGCCTGGCCCCGGCCGATCGCCAGGGGCGCCGGGTAGCGCCACCGGTCGTGGGCGAGGTTGTCGCGCCCCAGGCGGCGGGATCGCTGTGGCGCCAGCCGGCCTTCGTCCTGCTGGCCACGTCGTTCTGCCTGGGCGGCTTCGTGCTGGCGGTCTTTCCGGTCTATGTCCTGACCATCCTGGGCGCGCTGGGGACGGCGCCGTCGACGGCGATCTGGGTCGCGGCCCTGATCGGCCCGGCGCAGGTCGGCGCCCGCTTCATCGAGATGGTCGGCGGCAAGGGCTGGGGCGCCACCACCGTCGGCCTGCTGGCCGCGTCGGCCCTGCCGGTGGCCCTGGCCGCGGTTCTGGGCAGCGGCCAGGGCACCGCTTTTGCCGTCGTCTTCGCCCTGTTCTACGGCGCTGGCCAGGGTTTGAAGAGCATCGCCTACGGGGTCGTGCCGCTGGCCCTGTTCGGGGCCGCCGGCTATGGCACGCTGCTGGGCCGGCTCTCGTCTCTGCGCCTGATCGTCTCCGCCGTGGCGCCCTTCGCCTTTGCCGCGCTGGTCGACGGCTTCGGCATGGATGCCGCCCTGGGCGTCGCCCTGGCCTTCGCCGTCGCCTCGCTGGCGGCCTATCTGGCCTTGCTGCGCCGGCTGGCCCCCCGGCCCGCGGCGGCCTGACACAAAGTCGACATATATGTCATGGACGGCGCCCGCCCGTCCGGCCAGCCGCCGTTACTTTTCCTAAAAACATAGCTATTACAGTGGCTTAAGTGATGTCATAAAACTGCAATAATAATGTCATATGTAAGTCTCGCCCGGTCGATATGGTGCCCCCGTTCGGACCAACCCGAGGAAACATCTATGGCCATCAAGAACCATTTCGCCCTGCTGGGCACTGTCGCCGTCCTGGCGACTGCTGCCTTCGCGGGCCAGGCTGCCGCGCGCGACCAGATCCGCATCGTCGGCTCGTCCACCGTGTTCCCCTTCACCACCGCGGTTGCCGAGTCCTTCGGCAAGGGCGGCAGCTTCAAGACCCCGATCGTCGAGTCGACCGGCACCGGCGGCGGTCTGAAGCTGTTCTGCTCGGGCGTCGGCGAAGACACCCCTGACATCACCGGCGCCTCGCGCCGCATCAAGGCCTCGGAAGTCGAGACCTGCACCAAGAACGGCGTCACCCAGATCGTCGAAGTGCGGGTTGGCTTCGACGGTATCGTCTTCGCCAACGCCAAGAGCGGCCCCAAGATCGAAATCGACAAGGCGATCATCTGGAAGGCCCTGGCCGCCCAGGTCGTGGTCGACGGCCAGCTCGTCGCCAACCCCTACAAGACCTGGGACGAGATCGATCCCAAGCTGCCCAAGGCCAAGATCGAGATCCTGGGCCCGCCGCCGACGTCCGGCACCCGCGACGCCTTCAACGAGCTGGTGCTCGAGAAGGGCTGCGAGGAAGCCAAGGCCACCGAGGTGATCATCGCTTCGGGCGTCGACAAGAAGGATGTCGGCAAGGCCTGCATGAAGGTGCGTGAAGACGGCGTCTATGTCGAAGCCGGCGAGAACGACAACCTGATCGTCCAGAAGCTGGTCGCCAACCCGGCCGCCTTCGGCATCTTCGGCTACAGCTTCCTCGAAGAGAATGCCGACAAGATCCAGGGCGCCACGATCGAAGGCGTGCAGCCGACCTACGAGGACATCTCCTCGGGCAAGTACAGCGTCTCGCGCACGCTGTTCATCTACGTCAAGAAGGCCCATGTCGGTACCGTGCCCGGCATCAAGGAATTCGTGGCTGAATACACCTCCGACAAGGCCATGGGCGAGAACGGCTATCTGGCCGACAAGGGCCTGATCGCCCTGCCCAAGGTCGAGGCCGACAAGGCCCGCGCCGCCGGCGTCGGCATGGTCCCGCTCGACCCGGCGACCGTGAAGTAAGCATCCGGTAAATCCGGCGGCCGCCTGCCTGGCGGCCGCCGGATCCTCTTTGGCCCGGCGTCCTCTCTTGGGGCTTACGAAAGACGCAGCCATGCCGAGTTACATCCTCATCGCCACGATCCTGCTGCTCAGCATCATCGGCTTCTACATGGGCCGGTCGACCGCGCTGGCGCGCAACGGCGGCAAGACCAAGGGGCTGCATTCGCTGCCCGGCTACTACGGCTACTACACCGCCTTGTGGTGCGCCCTGCCGGCCCTGCTGGTCGCGGGCCTGTGGCTGATCTTCGAGAATTCGATCATCGACGGCATGGTCGTGGCCGGCCTGCCGGCCGAGATCACGGCCGATCGCGTCGACCTGTTCATGACCGACGTGCGCAACTTCGTCGCCAACGGCTCGATCTCGGGCGAGGTGACGGACACCCTGCGCGCCGCCGCGGCGCGCTACGTCTCGCTGCACGACTATTCGGGGCTCGCGCTGGCTGTCGGCGCGCTGGCCGTCGGCATCATCGGCCTCTACTTCGCGCAGAGCCGCCTGACCCCGCAGTTGCGGGCGCGCCCGCGGGTCGAACGGGCGGTGATGATCGCCCTGATGGCCGCCTCGACCATCGCGGTGCTGACCACGGTCGGCATCATCCTGTCGCTGGTCTTCGAATCGGCGCAGTTCTTCGCCAAAGTCTCGATCACCGAATTCCTCTTCGGCATCCAGTGGAGCCCGCAGACGGCGCTGCGCGCCGACCAGGTCGGCTCGACCGGCGCCTTCGGCGCGATCCCGCTGTTCACCGGCACCTTGCTGATCACGCTGATCGCCATGGCGGTGGCCGCCCCGATCGGCCTGATGTCGGCGATCTACATGTCGGAATATGCCGACCGGCGGGTACGTTCGGTGCTGAAGCCGGTGCTGGAAATCCTGGCCGGCATCCCGACCGTGGTCTACGGCTTCTTCGCCGCCCTGACGGTCGCCCCCTTCGTGCGCCAGTTGGGCCAGGCGGCAGGCCTCGACGTGGCATCCGAATCGGCACTGGCTGCCGGTGTCGTCATGGGCGTGATGATCATTCCCTTCGTCTCGTCCCTGTCCGACGACGTGATGACCGCGGTGCCGCAGGCCATGCGCGACGGCTCCTACGGCCTGGGCGCCACCAAGTCCGAGACGATCAAGCGGGTGATCATTCCCGCCGCCCTGCCGGGCATCGTCGGCGCCCTGATGCTGGCGATCTCGCGCGCCATCGGCGAGACCATGATCGTGGTCATGGCCGCCGGCCTTTCCGCCAACCTGACCGCCAATCCCTTCGAGGCGGTGACCACGGTGACCGTGCAGATCGCGACCCTCCTGGTGGGCGACCAGGAGTTCGACAGCCCCAAGACCCTGGCGACCTTCGCCCTGGGCCTGGTCCTGTTCGTCGTCACCTTGTGCCTGAACATCGTCGCCCTGCGCATCGTGCGTAAGTACCGGGAGCAGTACGAATGACCGACGTCGCACAGAAATTCCGCTCCGAGCCGTTCTCGACCACGGACGAGGGCCGCGAGAAGTTCAACCGACTGCTCAAGCGCCGCTATGCCGCCGAGGCCCGCTTCAAGATGTGGGGCATCGCCGCGGTCTCGGTCGCGGTGGTGTTCCTGATCCTGCTGGTCGGCTCGATCATCTACCAGGGCTCGACCGCGTTCCTGACCACCAAGATCAACCTCGAGGTGGCGCTGGACCCGGCGGTGATCGATCCGCAGGGTTCCAAGGATCCGGCGGTGATCGGTGCCGCCGACTACAACGCGATCCTGCGTGCCGCGATGCAGAAGCGCTTCCCCGAGGTCGAGGGCCGCGGCCCGACGCGCCAGATGATGGGGCTGATCTCCTCGGGTGCGTCCTACGAACTGGCCGACATGGTCAAGGCCGATCCCGGCCTGATCGGCCAGACCATCAAGGTCGAGGTGCTGGCCGACGACCTGGTCGACCAGTTCCGCAAGGGCTTCATGGACCGCAACCTGCCGGAGGCCGAGCGCAAGCTGAACGACTTCCAGATCGGCATCTACGACAAGCTGGTGGCCGACGGCAGCCTGACGGCGGCGCTCAACACCGAACTGCTGACCGGCGGCGACAGCCGCGAGCCGGAAAGCGCCGGCCTGTGGGGCGCCGTGATGGGCTCGTTCTTCACCCTGGTGGTAACCATCGGCATCGCCTTCCCGCTGGGCGTGATGGCGGCGATCTACCTCGAGGAATTCGCGCCCAAGAACCGCTGGACCGACCTGATCGAGGTGAACATCAACAACCTGGCGGCGGTGCCTTCGATCGTCTTCGGCCTGCTGGGCCTCGCCGTGTTCCTGAACTTCTTCGGCATGCCCCGCTCGGCCCCGCTGGTGGGCGGCCTGGTGCTGGCCCTGCAGGCGCTGCCCATCATCATCATCGCCAGCCGCGCCGCGATCAAGGCGGTGCCGCCCTCGATCCGCGAGGCGGCCTACGGCATGGGCGCCTCGAAGATCCAGACGGTGATGCACCACACGCTGCCCTTGTCGATGCCCGGCATGCTGACCGGCGCCATCCTCGGCATGGCCCATGCCCTGGGCGAGACCGCGCCGCTGCTGATGATCGGCATGGTCGCCTTCATCGTCGACGTGCCCGGCGGCTTCGCCAGCCCGGCCACGGTGCTGCCGGTGCAGATCTACCTGTGGGCGGACAGCCCGGAGCGGGCCTTCGTCGAAAAAACCTCCGCCGCGATCATGGTTCTGCTGGTCTTCCTGACCTTCATGAACGCGATCGCGATCTATCTCCGCAAGAAATTCGAACGCAAGTGGTGAGCCCCATGACCGCCCCCATGAACACCCTTGATTTCACGACCCACACCGTCCCGCTCGAGGGTGTGGCCAAGATTTCGGCCAAGAGCGTCAACCTCTGGTACGGCGAAAAACAGGCGCTGTACAACATCAACCTGGAAGTCGCCAAGAACCAGGTGACGGCGCTGATCGGCCCGTCGGGCTGCGGCAAGTCGACCTTCCTGCGGACGCTGAACCGCATGAACGACACCATCCCGTCGTGCCGCGTCCAGGGCGACATCCGCCTGGACGGCGACGACATCTATGCCCCCGACCTCGACGTCGTGCACCTGCGCGCCCGGGTCGGCATGGTGTTCCAGAAACCCAACCCGTTCCCCAAGTCGATCTTCGACAATGTGGCCTATGGCCCGCGCCTGCACGGCCTGGCCGAGTCGAAGGATCACCTCGAGCACATCGTCAAGGCGAGCCTGGAGCGGGCCGGCCTGTGGAAGGAAGTCTCGGATCGCCTGCCCCAGCCCGGCACCGGCCTCTCCGGCGGCCAGCAGCAGCGCCTGTGCATCGCCCGCGCGATTGCGGTCAGCCCTGAAGTGATCCTGATGGACGAGCCGTGCTCGGCCCTCGACCCGATCGCCACCGCGAAGATCGAGGAACTGATCGACGAGCTGCGCGAGAACTTCACCATCGCCATCGTCACCCACTCGATGCAGCAGGCCGCGCGCGTTTCCCAGCGCACCGCCTTCTTCCATCTGGGCGTGCTGGTCGAAAACGGCCCGACCGAAGGGGTCTTCACGAATCCTGTGGACAAGCGTACCCAGGACTACGTTACCGGCCGTTTCGGCTGAACGCGGACACGAAGGAATCGACCCAATGGCCGACAATCATATCGTCTCGGCGTTCGACCAGGAGTTGAACGCCCTCAAGACCAAGGTGCTGCGCATGGGCGGCATCGCGGAAGCCAACATCGCCTCCGCCGTCCAGGCCGTGGTCCGGCGCGACCGGGCGCTGGCCGACCGCACCATCAATTCCGATGCCCGCATCGATGTCTTCGACGGCGAAATCTCGGACCTGGTCACCCGCCTGCTGGCCCTGCGCCAGCCGATGGCGGTCGACCTGCGTCACATCGTCGGCGCGCTGAAGATCGCGACCGACCTGGAGCGCATCGGCGACTATGCCAAGAACATCGCCAAGCGCGCCAATTCGATCGGTATCGCGGTGCCGGTCCAGACCATGCACGCGATTCCGCGCATGGGCGAGATGGTGCTGAGCATGGTCAAGGACGTGCTCGACGCCCTCTCGAACGAGGACGCCGACCGGGCGGTCGAGGTGCGCGACCGCGACCCGGCGCTGGACGAGCTCTACAACAGCGTGTTCCGCGAACTGCTGACCTACATGATGGAAGACCCGCGCACCATCACCGGCTGCACCCATCTGCTGTTCATCGCCAAGAACCTGGAGCGGATCGGCGACCACGCCACCAACATGGCCGAGACGGTCTATTTCATCGTGCGTGGTTCGCGGATGCAGTCTGACCGGCCCAAGGCCGACATCACCTCGCAGATCTCCGACCCGACGGTCGCCGCATGACGGCACTGACCCCTGTCATGAAGCCCTCGATCCTGATCGTCGAGGACGAGCCGGCCCTGGTCGATCTGCTGCGTTACAACCTCGAGGCCAACGGCTTCGACGTGCGCGCGGGCATGGACGGCGACGAGGCGCTGATGCTGGTCGACGAGCGCCTGCCCGACCTGATCGTGCTGGACTGGATGCTGCCCTCGGTCTCCGGCATCGAGGTCTGCCGCCAGTTGCGCCGCAAGCAGGGTACCCGCCAGGTGCCGATCATCCTGCTGACCGCCAGGGGCGAGGAAAGCGACCGGGTGCGTGGCCTGGAATCGGGTGCCGACGACTATGTGACCAAGCCGTTCTCGCCCAACGAGTTGCTGGCCCGTATCCGCGCGGTGCTGCGCCGCTCGCGCCCGGCCCTGTCGGAGGAAGGCCTCGCCTATGCCGACGTGGTGATGGACCTGTCGTCCCACCGGGTCATGCGCAACGGCGGCGAGATCCACCTGGGCCCCACCGAGTTCCGCCTGCTGCGCCATTTCCTGGAAAACCCGGGCCGGGTGTTCAGCCGCGAGCAGATCCTGGACGCGGTCTGGGGCCGGGATATCTATATCGAGCAGCGCACGGTCGACGTCCACATCCGCCGCCTGCGCAAGGCCCTGAACGCCAACGGTGGCAAGGACATGATCCGCACCGTGCGCTCCGCCGGCTATGCCATCGACACCCAGGGCGCCGGCGGCCGGCCCATCCGCCACTAGGCGTCAGGCCCGGCGCAAGGCCGGCTGGCTGGTGAAGTAGCGAATGCTCTGACGCAGGGCCTGCTCGATGTCGGGATGGGCAAGGCCGATTTCGATGGCGGCACGCTCGGCGGCACTGGTATCGAAGCGATAGGCGTTGATGAAGGCCAGGGCCTGCGCCGGCGTGCCGGTTTTCCGGTCGAGTCCGGCCTTGAGCAATGGCCGCAGGAGCCACAGCGGCACGTGATGCCGCGGCGCCTTTTTGCCCAGCTCCTCGGCAATGATCGAGATCACCCGGGCGAGGTCGGGCGTGCCCTGGTGCAGTACGGTGAAGTCCTGGCCGGCACTCCAGGGCAGCATCGGCGCCCGCGCCAGGAATGCCGCCAGATAGTCGACAGTGAGCAACGGCACCCAGTCGCCCACCTTGCCGGGAATGGCGGACATCGAGCCGTTGGAGATGCCCTGGATCAGGCCCTCGATGCCGAACATCTGGTGCGCTTCGCCGGTCTTGGCGTGGCCGATCACGCTGGATGGGTTGACGATCACCGCCGGCAGGCCCTGGCGGGCCGCCCGGCGCACCAGGATGTCCGCCTCGATCTTGGAGTTTTCATAGACCGCGCCGCGCTTGCGCAAGATGCGGAATGCCTTCTGCGCCGCGCCCTCGTCTTCAACCAGTTTATCCCGCTCGAACCCCAGGGAGCGCCAGAACGCCCCCGCGGTGACCAGATAGCCCGAGATGTGGACGAAACGCTCGAACCCCTCGATCGAGCGGGCGAGGGCAAGCAGGTCCACCGTCGCCTCGACATTGACCCGGTGCATGCGCACGCGGTCGTCGCTCCAATCCATCAAGGCACCCAGATGGTAGATGTGGCGCGCCTGGGCGAGACGGCTCCTGTCCCGTTGGGCGAGGCCCAGGCCCGGCAGCGCCAGATCGCCCTCGATGAGCTCGAGCTGCGCGGCGATACCGCCATGAGACACGACCCAGGCCTTGAACTCGGCCTCGCGCGCCTTGGCGTTGCGCACCAGGCCCAGCACCTTGTGACCGTCGGCGGTCAGCCGGGCGGCGGTCCAGCGGCCGATCAACCCGGTGATGCCGGTCATCAGGATGGTCTTTGTCATCTGGCGTTCCTCGTGTGGAAGAGTGGTGCGATCTCGGCGACGACATCGTCGAGCGGTGCGCGCGAACGGCCTGTCCGGGCCAGAATGAGGGCGCCCTCGATCGCCGACAGGGCGAAGGTCGCCAGGCGTGGCGCCCGTTCCGCGGCGATGCCGGCGGCGACCAGGTGGCGGGCGATGCGCGCCAGCCAGTCCTGGTAGCTTTGCGCGCAGGCGAGGCCCAGCGCCGGCGTATCCTCGCCGGTCTCGAGCGCGATCGTGGTCACCGGGCAGCCGCGGGCGTAGTTCGAGGCTGCCAGTTCCCGGGCAAAGCCATCGACGATCAACTTCAGCGCCTCGAGCGGGGAGGAGGCCGCGGCAAAGGCCATGTCGATACCCTGGCCGATGACATCCTGGGCCAGTACCACTGCCGCCGTCGCGATCGCCTCCTTGCCGTCGGGAAAATGGAAGTAGAGCGAGCCGCGCGGAAAACCGCTTTCCTGGATCAGTTGATTCAGCCCGGTGCCGCGATAGCCCTGCGCGTGGAAGGTCGCCAGCGCTGAAGCGACCAGGCGGTCGCGGGTCTTTTCCCCCTTGGGCAATTTCGATGGTCCGGCCATGGGTGTTCCTTGTTGCAGAAAATATGTAGACCGATCTTCATATTTTTTGCAACGGAGAAATTTTCCCGCACCCCTCAACCCGCGAACGCGGTTAACCGCCGTCGCGCAGGGCCGGGCTGGTGATGCTTTGTTACACTATGAGCGGGGACTGACTACTCCGCCTCGCTCTGCTCGCGGCGATAGCGGTGGATATAGCGCTCGGTCAGGGTATCGCAGGGCACCATGATGAAGCAGTCGACGGTCTGGAATTCCGGGTCGATCACGGCACCGTCGCCGATATAGCCGCCCAGGCTGAGATAGCCCTTGATCAGCGGCGGCAGGGTGCGCTTGGCCTCGCGCGGGTTGAGCTGCTCCTTGGGGATCCGGTCCATGGTGACGAAGCGGCTGGGCAGGGCGCGGACGCGGCGCTCGGGCGGCGCCAGGTGATAGTGGTGGAGATAGCCGAGCGGCACGGCCAGGGCGTCGGGATCGACGCCGTGGAAGCTGCCGCAGCCGAACATCAGGCTGATCTTGTGCTCGACGATATAGCCGGCGATGGCGCGCCACAGGAATTGGATGACTGCGTTGGTGCGGTATTCGGGCGCCACGCAGGAGCGGCCCAGTTCCAGGAAATTGTCGTCCGGCCGGCGTCCGCGGTCCAGCATGGCGATGTCGAATTCGCTGGCCGAATAGAAGCCGCCGTGGGCCTTGGCGACGCACTCCCGCAACAGCCGGTAGGTGCCGACCACCACCGGCGGCTGGCTGCCGTCGCCGTGATCGAACACCAGCAGATGGTCGCAAAACGGGTCGAAGTGATCGAAATCGCGCTTGGCCGCCGCCAGTTCCGGCGTCGGCTGGGCGCCCATTTCGTCGTAGAAGACACGGTAGCGCAGCGCCTGCGAGGCGAGCAGTTCCGCCTCGGTGCGCGCCAGGCGGGCCTCGAGCTTGTCGGTATCGGCCGGCCGGCGGGCGGGTACCGCCTCGCCCGCGCCCTCGTCAACCTTCAGTGTGTTCAACGCCACGTTCACCTGCTTGTCTGCGCCGTTGCGCCTGCCCGCCGATCGACACAGGCCACCGGTCTGCCCCCCGGCGCCGCGTCATTCCAAAAGCGGCATCCCCTCCCGCACGGTGGTGCCTCCCCAGCCGGGTCCGACCCACCTGATAAGGGATCAGCATACCGCCCTCGGGCCTCGCCGGTCAAACGGACCGACCGTCCCGCGACTGCCGCCTGACGACGACGAAGCACAGCACGATGGCGAAGAGCCCAATCACCACTGAATAGAGGAAGAATGTGACATATCCAGCACCCAGCGCCGCAGGACTTGTCCCCGCCTTGGCCGCACCGGCGGCGAAGGCCTGGGGCGGCAGGTCGGACAGCCAGGGCATGACGGCCGAAAACAGCCCGCCGTCCTCAGCACCCCGGGCGGCGCCCTCGACGATGCGGCCCGACTGCGAGGCGATCAGCTTGCCGGGCAGGGCGTAGAGCGAGGAGAACAGGGCATATTGCGTGGCGGTGAAGCCGGCCGAGGTGAGCCCCGACATATAGGCGATCAGGCAGGTGCCGGCGAAGCCCGAGGCCAGGTTGTCGATGCCGATGGCGACGATCAGCGACGGCACATCGGGCCCCTGGAGCGCCAGCCAGGCAAAGACCAGGTTGCTGGCCGGGCCGGCGAAGGCGCCGACCAGCAGGGACCGGAGAATGCCGAACCGGGCCACGGCATAGCCGCCGGCAAAGACCCCTACCATGGTCATGACCAGGCCGAAGCCCTTGCGCACCTCGGCCACCTCGATCTTGGTGAAGCCTAAGTCGAGGTAGAAGGGATTCATGATGTTCAGCACGAAGTCCGACAGGCGGTAGACGCAGATCAGGGCCAGGATCGGCCCGGCCAGGCGGCCATAGCGGCGGAAGAACACCGCCAGCGGCGTGCCGAAGGCCTCGGCCAGGGTCCGGCCCGGCGGTGTTTCGATGCCGGGAATGGGGCAGCAGGCCACCACGATCAGGCCCAGCCCGACGATGACGGCGCCGAATTGCAGGAAGACGGCCTGCGGCGGCACGGTCCACAGCGGGGCCAGGCCGAAGCCGTCGGGCGAGCCGACGGCGCTCGACAGCAGGGTCAAGGTGAAGGGATCGCCACTCAGGCCGGCACCGACGATCAAGGCGCCGATGAGCAGGATCGCCGCCCGGACCAGCCATTCGGCCGCGATCGCCGGCGTCAGGCCGGGGCGGCCGGCGCGCGGGGCGGGACGCGGCGCGCGGGATGCCTCGCGCGGGGCGGTCAGCACGCCGATCATGCCCACGATCATCAGGCAGGCCATGGCGGCATAGGAGAAATTCCAGGTGAAGGCCTCGGCCAGGGCCAGGGCCGCGCCGCCGGCGACCAGCCCGGCAATGCGATAGCCCCATTGATAGGCTGCGGCCATGGCACCCTGCTTGGCCCCTTCCACCGCCTCGATGCGCCAGGCATCGATGACGATGTCCTGGGTCGCCCCGGAAAAGCCGACGAACACGGCGAAGGCGGCGACCAGGCCCAGGTTGTCGGCCGGATTCTGCCCGGCGATCAGGATCAAGCCGGCCATCACCGCGACCTGAGCCGCCAGCATCCACGAGCGGCGATGGCCCAGCCGGCGCGACAGCAGCGGAATGTCGTAGCGATCGACCAGCGGTGCCCACAGGAACTTGGCCGAATAGGCCAGGGTCGCCAGGCTGAAGAAGCCGATCACCGCGAGCGAGACGCCGTCGTCGCGCAGCCAGCCCGACAGGGTGTCGAACACCAGCAGGTTGGGCAGCCCGGCGGAAAAGCCGAGCGCCAGCATGACCAGCACCCGCCGCTCGCCATAGACGGCCAGCGCACGCCACCAGGAGGGAGAGGGTTTCACCGACGAATCACTCATGCACTATCCTCGCCCGGCCAGCCAGCTCTTGCGAGGGAGTCGTTCTTTGCCGCTATTACGACAGCATCACTTTCACCCCATGCGCTTGTCGCGTCGATTGCCGTCGCTTCACGGACATCAGGAGCCGCTACCCAAAACCTTGTCGATCAGTTCCTGTGTGCGGGGCCCGACATCACTCCGAAGCCCATTGAAGGAGAGGGCCAGGGCCGCACGATCAGCCTCCTTGAGGTCTGGATAAGCACCGTGGATGACCAGAATGAGATTGTACTTACCATTTTCGGAGGCCGTTCTTATCAGTTCCAGCGCGATCTTCACGGCTCTCGGATCCCCCAGATCGTACAGAAACTCGGAGGCAAAGACCCTAACCGTTCTATCTTCATCCCCGGCCATCTGGCAGAGAACCTCCAACGACTGGTCGTCGATCAACTTCGCAATTTCTCGCCGCTCGGACTTGTGCTCCCTCATATATTCCGTCAGAGCAACAGCAACACCCAGCCTGACGCGATATGAGTCCTTCCGCTCTTTCAAGCGCTCAAGCATCGGTGGGATTGCCTTCATTCCCTCCTGGTAGAGAAGCGATCGGGCCTCCCGACGGACCGTGGTCGAATCCGACTCCAGATCATCAAGGATGTCAGCGAAGTTGATAGCGGGGTCGGCTATTGCCGTCGATATCAGGGAAAAATCACCTTGCCAAACGAACGGAGAGAGCGGACGAGAACCGCCCTGGCACGGCCCGACATCGGCAATTTTGCGCACGCCTTCACCAATAAGGGCGCCGGCTCGCCGATCAAATCGCCATTGCAGTATTTTTCCCGAGCCGAGGTAGGGCTCGACTTCCGCCTTGGACACGCATTCGAACGGGTACTCCTGCGGATCTTCCGTATCGCTGCCCGGAAAACTAATTATCACCGACAATCTCTGCGAATTTATGCCTCTACTAATTACTATGAATTCGTAGGATCGACCGCGATCAGCTCCATAATAACTCTTGTCGCCTGCATATAGCTCCACTCTGGATCCTTGAATATCCCCATCTATACGTATTATTACCATATCATCGCGCATCAACTAATCAACTACCAGGAGCAGTACTATCGATATGGCGGCCACGCCGGTGACGACGGCCCCTTTGTGCTTGATCGTTGCTGTTGACCCAAATGCGCCCAAAATGATTCCCAAGCCGCAACACAAAATCAGCAAAGAGGTTGTCGATGCGATAAGTGACATCGACATGCTGATGCCGCCCGCAGCCGCAAGCATGAGGCCGATGATGAGCGCGGGCCAAAATATGTACTTTTGATCCATTGTATCCTCATCCAGAAAGGACGTTGCCCAGTCCGGCGGCGTCATGGTCGCCGGCATGACGCTCAACGATCAGTTGATTGACTTCGTCGATAACCTCCTGCTTCCGGACATTTTTTCCGGGGCATGCGTGATCGGTAAGGGGATCTTCGTAATGAAGCTTCATTGCTGAAGTATCGAGGCCTAAGATTGCCGAAAGCGTTGCTATCGCCGCCACGGTATTCTTTCTAACTTTCAGGCCCCGGCCGGACGAAAAGGACTCCGTCTCGAAATCGCCAAGCATTTCAGCGCCAATGGATACTTTGTTCCATGAGGGAGAGTGGGTACCGGAAACCGTCAGCGGCGTGAAAACCCATATCGCCAAGTCATCGATAAAGAGATGAGGTCCGGCTTTCCACCCTTTTTGATCTCTGTAGTAAGCTTCCAGATTGGCCATGTGGGATTTCTTGAAGCCGTTCGGTCTCTGGGCCAAAGACGGTATTGCTGTGTTGTGCAGGGTAATGAAGTTGGGCCGCCAATTTATCCATTTCAATTGATGGCAGTAGTTGTCAAATGTGCTCTGCGTAAAGGATTCCCCGACGATCCCCTTCCAGCTCATGGTGTCGTTCCCCAGACAGTCAAATCCAGAGGTAGAAATTTATCCCAATATCAATGTGAATGGCGAGTCTATTTTATGAATTCCCTCTGGGGTAAAGAAAGTTGCCAAACTGTCGGGAAGGCTTCGATCAGGTCGATGTTTTCAGCCCGATCCGCGCGATGAATTTGTCGTAGTCGATGATGGCGCGTTCATGATGGCCTTCGCCTATCGATTCGCGCACGTCGTGGCAGCGGGCGTGGAAGCATAGCTTGCGGCCCTCGATCTCGACCAGCTCCGCCTGCGCGGTCACGGCCAGGCCGATCGGCGTCGCGGCGACATGGCTCAGGTCGACACAGGTGCCGACGGTACGCTGGTGGGGCGCGAGGTAGGGCCGCAGCAACTCGATGCAGGTCCACTCGACGAAGCCGACCAGGAAGGCGGTGGCGAAGACCGGGGGCATGTCGGCAAAGCCGGTGAAAGCGGCCGAGACCCTGGGCACGGTCAGGCTGGCGTCCACGGTTATGGTCTGGCTGTGGCGCAGGCCGGGCTTGAGATCGTCGGGTGTCATGGTGCCTCCCGGCTCGCATTATGGCCGGGGCTGGACATCAGGCAACCGGCTCCATGCGCCGGAACGACAGGGCCTCGGCGACGTGGAGGCGGCCGACCGTCTGCGCCCCGGCCAGGTCGGCAATGGTGCGGGCGACTTTCAGGACGCGGTGATAGGCCCGCGCCGACAGGCGCAGGCGCCTTGCGGCGTCGAGCAGCAGGGCCTGGGCCGGCGCCTCGGGCGTCGCGATCGCCTCGAGCAATTCGCCCTCGGCATCGGCATTGGTGATGGCGCCGCGCACCAGCGCCTTGTCCAGCCGGGCGAAGCGCGTGCGCTGCCGGTCCCGGGCCGCGGCGACCCGGGCCGCGATTTCCCCGCTGCCTTCGGCCGGCGGCGGCAGGGCCAGGTCGGCGGCGGCGACCGGCGGCACTTCCACCGTCAGGTCGAAACGGTCGAGCAGGGGCCGGACAGCCGGGTCTGGTAATCGGCGGCACAGCGCGGCGCGCGCGAACAGGCCAGGCCCGGATCCGACAGGTGGCCGCAGCGGCAGGGGTTCATCGCCGCGACGAGCTGGAAACGCGCGGGATAGGTTACATGGGCGTTGGCGCGGGCAACCACGGCCTGGCCGATCTCGATGGGCTGGCGCAGGGCATCGAGGGCGGCACGCTGGAACTCGGGCAGTTCGTCGAGGAACAGGACGCCGCGATGGGCGAGGCTGACCTCGCCCGGCCGGGCCTTCTGGCCGCCGCCGATGAGGGCCGCCTGGCTGGCGGAATGATGGGGGTTCCTGAACGGCCGGGTGCGGGCGATGGCGCCTTCCGCCAGTTGCCCGGCGACCGACTGGATCAGGCTGAGTTCCAGGGCTTCCGATGGTTCCAGCGGCGGCAGCAGGCCGGGCAGGCGGGCCGCCAGCATCGACTTGCCCGACCCGGGCGGGCCGATCATCAGCAGATGATGGCCGCCGGCCGCGGCGATTTCCAGCGCCCGCTTGGCGCTTTCCTGGCCCTTCACGTCGCGCAGGTCGGGGCCGCCCGCCACCGCCGCCAGTTCACGTGCGATGGGGATGCCCAGGATCTGGGTGCCCTTGAAATGATTGACCAGAGCGATGAGCGAGGCCGGCGCCAGGATGTCGAGCCCGCCGACCCAGGCCGCCTCCGCCCCCGAGCGCTCGGGACAGATCAGGCCGCGGCCTTCGCCCGCGGCCGAGACGGCGGCATTGAGCACGCCCGAGATGGGGTTCAGCCGCCCGTCGAGCGAGAGTTCGCCCAGCGCCACATGGCCGTCGAGTTCCTCGGCCGGGACCACGCCCATGGCCGCCATCAGGCCCAGGGCGATCGGCAGGTCGAAATGCGAGCCTTCCTTGGGCAGGTCGGCCGGCGCCAGGTTCACGGTGATGCGCTTAGGCGGAAGGCCCAAGCCGATGGCGCCCAGCGCCGCGCGCACCCGCTCGCGGCTTTCGCCCACCGCCTTGTCGGGCAGGCCGACGACATTGAAGGCCGGCAGGCCCGACGCCATCGCCACCTCGACATCGACGGGCACGACCTCGATGCCTTCAAAGGCGACGGTACGGATGCGGACAACCATCAGGCGCTGTAATCCCAGGTGGAGGGACCCACCTTAAGCAGCGCGCATCGGCCGGGCCAGCCCAATCCTGCGCTGTGGTCAGAACTCGACGTCGAGTTCTTCCAACTCCTCGGGCTCGGCCTTGGCGGCGGCGATCCATTCGATCATCGGCGGGGTGCTGATGATGCGGTCGCAATAGGCGTCGCACTTGCGGTCCAGCTTGACGTCATAGGTGCGGAAGCGGGTGCAGACCGGGGCGAACATGGCATCGGCCATGGTCGGGCTCTTGCCGAACAGGAAGGGGCCGCCGTAGCTGTCGAGACAGGTGCGCCAGATCGAGACGACATGGTCGATATCGGCCTGGGCCCCGGCCCAGACCTTGAAGTTCGGGTGGAAGGCCTTGAGGTTCATGGGCAGGGCCGCGCGCAGGTTGGCGAAGCCCGAGTGCATTTCGCCCGAGACGGCGCGGCAATGGGTGCGGGCGGCCAGATCCTCGGGCAGCAGCCTGGCATCGGCCACCACCTCGTTCAGATATTCGGCAATCGCCAGCGTGTCCCACACGGTGATGTCGCCATGGGTGAGCGCCGGCACCTTGAACGACGGCGACAGCAGCAGCAATTCGGCGCGGGCCGAAGGGTCGTCGATCGAGAGCACCTTCTCCTTGAAGTCGAGGCCGGCGAGCTTGCACAGCAACCAGCCGCGCAGGGACCAGGACGAATAATTCTTGCTGCTGATGGTTAACGTGGCCTTCGCCATTGCCGCCCTGCCTTAGGTTATGGGTTCCCTGTCCCGAGCCTTGGTTTCCTGCACTGCACCAAAAAGCTGTCTATCAGCCTTCTTGCGACAGTTCCTTATTGCGCTTCGTGATCCGTCCCGCTGATATTGTGGCAGTGCAGCGAAAAATGCACGGGTGAATTCGACGTTGATACACACCTGTTTGGGCATTTTTTTGACCGAACAGGTCCTTGGGGCCGGTGACATCGCATGATGTATGACATCTACCAAGCGCAAGCCGATGTAATGGACCCCTTGCGCGCGCTGGCCCGCGGGACCGCCACGGTGCTGCGCAATCCGATGATGTCGGGCTTCTCGGCCTTCTACCCCTACCGCGCCTTCACCGCGGCCTTCGAGGTCTTCGGCCACACCAGGCTGACCCATGATCGCCCGCCCTTCGACATCAAGTCGGTGACGGTCGGCAACCGCGAAGTGCCGGTGAGCGAGGTGCGCGAGTTCTCCACCCCCTTCGGCACCCTGCTGCACTTCAAGAAGGATGTCAGCGTCGCCCAGCCGCCGGTCCTGGTGGTGGCGCCGCTGTCGGGCCACTTCGCCACCCTGCTGCGCGGCACGGTGCTGACCCTGCTGCAGGACCACGACGTCTACATCACCGACTGGCACAATGCCCGCGATGTCCCCGTCTCGGCCGGGCGCTTCGGCTTCGACGAATATGTCGAGCACGTCGTCACCTTCCTGGAGAAGATCGGCACGCCGGGCCACCTGGTGGCGGTGTGCCAGCCCTGCGTCCATGCCCTGGTCGCGGTCTGCGTCATGGCCATGAACAACAACCCGATGCAGCCGCGCACCATGACCCTGATGGCCGGCCCGATCGACTGCCGCATCAACCCGACGGTGGTGAACAAGCTGGCGACCGACCACCCGATCGAATGGTTCGAGAAGAACCTGATTTCGACCGTGCCCAAACGCCTGCCGGGCGGCGGGCGCAAGGTCTACCCCGGCTTCACCCAGCTCTCGGCCTTCATGAGCATGAACACCGACCGCCACGTGAAGGCCCACCGCGAGCTCTACAACAACCTGGCCGCCGGCAATTACGACAAGGCGGAAAGCACCCGGGTGTTCTACGACGAGTATTTCGCCGTCCTGGACCTCACCGCCGAATTCTACCTGGAGACCGTCAACCGGGTGTTCCAGGAATATGAACTGCCGCTGGGCAAGATGCGCTGGCGCAACCAGACCGTCGACCCGACCGCGGTGCGCAAGACCGCGCTGTTCACGGTCGAGGGCGAGCGGGACGACATCTGTTCCGTCGGCCAGACCGTCGCCGCCCAGGACCTGTGCAGCAAGATCCGCCCCTACAAGAAGTCCCACCACCTCCAGCCCGGCGTCGGCCACTACGGCGTCTTCAACGGCAAGAAGTGGGAAAACCAGATCTACCCCCGGGTCAAGAACATGATCCTGGCGAACGAGTAGGGGCTCATTCTTCGCACGGTCTAAAGGAATTCGGCATGACGACCGTCGACATACGAGAAGCGATCTCCAACCTGTCCAGGCTCATCGCTGCGCTTGAAGCTGGCGATGAGAGCGAGATTGTTATTGCGCGCGACGGCCAGCCGGCAGCGCGGCTGCTTCCGCCGGCGATGGCCACATCCCAAAACCTGAACAAGCGCATCGGTCTCCTCGAGGGCAAATTTGCGGCGCCGCTTGACCTCGACGCCGACGACGAAGAGCTGCTCCGTCTTTTCAACGGGAAGTAACTACAACAGACTTCACGTCTGGATCGGCGTGCGTTTAATCGGAGACGTCGCCCACCCGATTTGCGGCAGGGTGTTTGAAACGCGCCGTGAGGCTGCATCCCCACCGATACTCCAACCGTCATGACCGGGCTTGTCCCGGTCATCCACGTCGGGACGAGCCACATCCGTTGACGCAAGAGGCAGCTTGCCGACGTGGATGGCCGGGACTTCGCCCGGCCATGACGAGTTTGGGTGGTGAGGATGGAAGGAAAATCATCCTAAGCAAGCGACCGCCGCCCCGCCGCCTTGCGGAGCAGGACATAGGCGAGGAAGCCGGCGGGCCCGACCGCGAAGGTCAGGATCAGGCAGGGGGCGAGCAGCCAGTAGGGCACGCCGCGCTCCTTGGCATCGCGGGCCTCCCAGGCGCCGACGAACAGGTCGAAGGCCAGGTAGTGGACCCAGCCCAGCAAGGCCACGACCGGCTTGGTGAACATGAACATGATGGCGTCGAGGGTCAGGCCGTCGCCGGCATTGGGCACCGGCTCAGTAAAGGCGGCGCCGGCGCCGGCGAACAGCAGGAAGACGTAGCAGGCGGCGAGCAGGGCGGGGACGATCCGGCCGCTGATCAGGCGCGGCCCGGGCGTCCAGCCGGGGGCGACGAGCAGCAGCAGCCAGAACGGCAGCACCGCCCAGTTGAGGACCTGAAACATCAGGCCCATGGTCTCGCCGTCGAGGGTCACCTTGATGCTCCCGATTCAGGGCACGCCCAACTGGCGCAGCAGGCATTGAGTGTCGAGCAGGCCCCAGCGCTCCTTGATGCGGCCGCGCTCGATCGCCCAGAAGAAGGTGCCGGTAACGTCGATCCGCGCCCCCGTCGGGGTGATGCCGCGGAACGGCCCCCGGTGCGTGCCGCGGAAGCGGCTGCGCACGGCGACACGGTCGCCCTCGGCGATCATGTCGACCACGACCACATGCAGATCGGGGAAGGCGGCGTGGAGCGAGGCGATCTGGCTCTTCACGCCCGTCGGCCCGCGCACGGCCTCGCCGGGCGAGCCGTGATCGACGAAATCCGGCGCCACCTGGGCATCGATCTTGGCCGGATCGAAGTGGTTGATGGTCGCTTCGTAATGGGCGCGGATCAGCGCCTTGTGGCTCTCGGTCTGGTCGCTCACGCTGCCCTCCCTTGATTTGGCTTTTGTGGCGCGAAGCAGTGCCATGATCGCAAAACTCCGGCGCTCGCGCTAGCCGTCGTCGGGCCGGGGGCGGTGCCTAGCGCCGGGCCTCGATCGCGTCCCAGATCAGGGCGGCGACATTGGTGCCGTCGAAGGCCTCGATCTGCTGGATGCCGGTGGGACTGGTCACGTTGATTTCGGTCAGGTAGTCGCCGATCACGTCGATGCCGACGAAGATCTGGCCCTTGGCCGACAGGACGGGACCGATGGTGTCGCAGATCTCGACCTCGCGCGGGGTGAGCGTGCTGCGCACGGCGGTGCCGCCGACGTGGAGGTTCGAGCGTGATTCGCCCTCGGCCGGCACCCGGTTGATCGCCCCCACCGGCTTGCCGTCGACCAGGATGATGCGCTTGTCGCCCAGGCGCACCTCGGGCAGGTAGCGCTGGACGATGATCGGCTCGCGGTACAGCAGGGTGAAGGTCTCGATCAGGCTGCCCAGGTTCTCGTCGCCGGGCTTCAAGTGGAAAACCCCGGCGCCGCCGTTGCCGAACAGGGGCTTTACGATGATGTCCTGGTGCTCCTCCCGGAAGGCCTCGACCTCGGCCTTGCGCGAGGTGATCAGGGTGGGCGGCATCAGTTGGGGAAAATGCGTGACCAGCAGCTTCTCGGGCGCGTTGCGCACCTCGACGGGATCGTTCACCACCAGGGTCTTGGGGTGGATGTGCTCGAGGATGTGGGTGGCCGTGATATAGGCCATGTCGAAGGGCGGGTCCTGGCGCATCAAGACGACATCGACCGTCGACAGATCGAGCTCGAAGCCCGGGCCGGCGCTGAAGTGGTTGCCCTTCTCGCGCCGCAGGTCCAGCGCCTGCGCCCAGGCGACGACGCGGCCGTTCTTCAGGCTCAGCGCCTTGGGCAGGTAATAGAACAGGCGATGGCCCCGGGCGATCGCCTCCAGGCCGAGGCGGAAGGTCGAGTCGACCGCGATGTCGAAGCTTTCGACCGGATCCATCTGGATGGCGACGGTAAGACCCATGATGCCGCTTTCGTCAGTTGAGGGCGAGGCGCAGGGCCTGGAGCAGGCGCTGCGCCTCGATCGTCTGGTAGCCGTCCAGCGAATGCTCGAGGCAGGCTTCGAGCGCTGCCTTGGCCGCACCCAGGCGGCCCAGGTGCTTTTCGGCCTGGCCGTATTCCAGCCACAGCGCGGCATCGTCGGGGACCAGGCGCAGCATCGAGCGGGCCAGGAATGCCACCCGTTCCACGTCGCCCTGGCCCTGGGCCCGGGTCTTGAGATTGTTCTGCAGACGCAGCAGGACGGCGCGATTGCCCACCGTGTCGGTCAGCGCCGGGGTCAGTTCCTGGTCGGGGCCCATCATCTGCTTGACCAGGCGGCGCAGTTCCATGATCTCCATCACCCGGCCGCCGTTGAACGGGTCGAGGATCACGCGCTCGCCCTTGGTCTCCAGCCGCACCAGGAAATGGCCGGGGAAGGCCAGGCCGTCGAGGGCAAAGCCCGCCCCCCGCGCGGCATGGGTGAACAGGATGCCCAGGGCCACCGGCAGGCCCTTGCGCCGGTCGATCACCCGCATCAGGTTGGCGTTCTGCGGGTCGTCATAGGTCAGGCGGTCGCCGTCATAGCCGAAGCGTTCACCGAAGACCCGCTGCAGGGCCGCCGCCGCCTCGAGCGCGCTGCCGGCCTGGGCATCGCGCACGCCGGCCACGAGGTCGTCGAGATGGTGGCGGTAGCGCACCAGCGAGACGCCCGGCCGGTCGAGGGCGGCGAACAGCAGGGCGATGCCGGCAAGGTCGATCGCCCGGTCGTCGAGGTGCCCGGCGGCGTCGAGCGCCTCCTCGATTTCACCGCGCAGCAGGGGGGCCGGTTCGAGCTGCGGCATTCAGGCGACACTCATCGGGCGGGAATTCTCATTCGGGCGAGACCTGGATCGCGCTGACCACTTTCTGCACGCCCGAGATGCCGCGGGCGATCTCCACCGCCTTGTCGCGCTGCGCCTCGCTGCGTACCACGCCGGAAAGATAGACGATGCTGTTGACCGTTTCGACCCCGATCGAGAAGCCGTTCAGCGAGAAGTCGGTGACGATGTTCGACTTGACCTTGGTGGTAATCCAACTGTCGGAGGCATAGCCGCCCACGCCGCCGTCGTCGGCGACCTGGATCTGGTTGTCGACTTCCTTCACGCCCTCGACCTCGCGGGCCAGCGATTCAGCGGTCGCCTTGTCGGCCGAACTGGAAACCGTGCCGACCAGCAGGACCCGGCCGCGCACCACCTCGACGCTGACGTTGGAGAACAGGCTCTCGGATTTCTTCAAGAAGCGGTCGTTGATGCCGATCCGGATCGTGGCATCGTCCGCCACCTGGCCCGGCGCCCGGTTCTGCGCCGCGACATAGCCGGCCGTGCCGACGGCGCCGACGGCGGCGGCGACGCAGCCGCCCAGGCTGGGGGCGGCCAGGGCAAGGGTCAGGAGGGCGGCGGCAGGTTTTACGTTCATGGTCGCTCCGTGGCCGTCGAGGGCCGTCTCAATCGATTCGCCACGCATCCCTTATATGGGACGGTGGCCGCCAGGGCACTATCAGGATCGCGTCGAAGCGCGGCTGAAGGCTGGCAAGGCCTGGATGCTGGGCCAGAAAAAAGGCGGCAGCGCGGCCGATTCGCTGCCGCTGGCGCAGGCTGACCGCGTCGGCCGCCGCCGTCCAGCCGTCCCGGCGCTTGACCTCGATGAAGGCGACGACGCCGCCGCGCCGGGCAACCAGGTCGATCTCGCCCTGCTTGCAGCGCCAGTCTCGGGCCACGATGCGCCAGCCACGCAGGCGCAGCGAGGTGGCGGCGAAGAACTCGGCCAGGCGGCCGGCGCGCTGGGCCTGGCGCCGGGCCTTGAGGCTCACGGGGCGGCGGCCTTCAGCGCCATGGCCCGGGCATAGACCTGGCGCCGGGGCAGGTTGAAGGCCGCGGCGACCTTGGCCGCGGCGGCGGAAGGCCCGGCATGGGCCAGTTCCGCCTGGAGGGCGGCGTCGATCTCCGCCTCGCTGGCGCCCGCGGCCTCGGTCGGTGGGCCGATGACCACGACGACCTCGCCCTTGGGCGGGCCGGCGGCGGCGTAGTGGGCGGCGAGGCTGTCCAGCGTCTCGCGCCGGACCTCCTCGAACAGCTTGGTCAGTTCGCGCGCGACCGCCGCCGGGCGCGGGCCCAGCACCGCCGCGGCGTCGGCCAGCATATCGGCCAGGCGCTGGGCCGATTCGAGGAACACCAGGGTGGCGCGGACGGGGGCCAGTTCGCCCAGGGTCTCGCGCCGGGCGGCCGATTTGGGCGGCAGGAAGCCCGCGAACAGGAAGCGGTCGGTGGGCAGGGCGGCCAGGGTCAGGGCCGCCAGGACCGAGGAGGCGCCGGGCAGGGTGGTCACCTTGATGCCGGCCGCCACCGCGTCGACCACCAGCCGGTAGCCGGGATCGGAGACCAGCGGCGTCCCGGCGTCGGAGACCAGCGCGATCACCGCGCCCTGGGCCAGGCGGGCGAGGATTTCCGGCCGCACTTTTGCCGCGTTGTGATCGTGATATGGCATCAGCGGCCGGTGCAGGCCATGGATCTGCATCAGCCGGCTGGTCACCCGTGTGTCCTCACACACAATGAGATCGGCGGCCGCCAGGACGTCGAGCGCGCGCAGCGTGATGTCCCGGGCGTTGCCGATCGGCGTGGCGACGAGATGGAGGCCGGGCCCCGGTTTACTTGGGCGCCCGCCGCCGCTACCTTGGCCGCCCGATGGTTCGAGCCCCTCCCAAGGGTCAAGTGCAGGAGAGAGTTCCGGTGCATCCTCTGGCAAAGGCACAGACGGCGGTCCGCCGGCCTCAGTTCCGCTCATCCTTGGGTGTCCTCCTTGTGCTTGGCCTGGCTGCCTGCGGGGTCCGTGCCCCCGACCCTACCCTCAATCAGCCGCCGCCGTCAGCCGTGACGGTGCCGACCCCGGTCGAG
Organism: Oleomonas cavernae; assembly: GCF_003590945.1. NCBI lineage: Bacteria > Pseudomonadati > Pseudomonadota > Alphaproteobacteria > Acetobacterales > Acetobacteraceae > Oleomonas > Oleomonas cavernae. Next base: position 4,308,951 of record NZ_QYUK01000011.1, read on the forward strand.
CCGCAGCGCACCCAGGTCGGCCTGGTGGTGCCGATGAGCGGCCAGGCGGCCGAGGTGGGCCGGGCCTTGCAGGATGCCGCCGAACTGGCCCTGTTCGACTTGAACGCCCCCGACATCGAATTGCTGCCGGCCGATGCCGGCACCTCGGCGGCGACGGCGACGGGTGCGGTGCAGAATATCCTGGTCGGCGGCGCCGATGTCGTGATCGGCCCGCTGGGCGCCACCTCGGTCAAGGCCGCAGCCCCGGCCGCGCGGGCCAGGGGCCTGACCGTGCTGGGCTTTTCGACCGACCGCAGCGCCGGCGGCGGCGGCGTCTACCTGATGGGCTTCATGCCCGAGGAGCAGGTCTCGACCGTCGTCTCCCATGCCGCCGATGCAGGGCTCAAGCGCTTCGGCGCGCTGATCCCGCTGGGCGCCTACGGCGAGGTGGTCGGATCGGCCTTCGAGGTGGCGGTGGGCTCTCACGGCGGCGCCGTCGCCGGGGTGGAGCGCTACAAGTCGGGCAGCCTGCAGCCGACCGAAAGCCTGAAGGCGCTGCTGGCCCCCGGACCGGACGGCCGGCCCCAGGTCGATGCCCTGTTCGTGCCCGAAGGCGGGGCAGCACTTGCCCAGGTGACCTCGGTGCTGGCCGGCCTGGGCTTTGATTCGCGTGCCGTGCGCCTGCTGGGGACCGACCAATGGTCGGGCTCCAACCTGGGCAGCGATCCCCTGACCCTGGGCGGCTGGTACGCCGGCCCGTCGCCCGACCGGTTCGAGCGCTTCGCCAGCCATTTCCAGGGCGCCTACGGCCACCGCCCGCCGCGCATCGCGGCCCAGGCCTATGACGCCGTGACCCTGGCGGTGCTCCTGTCGCGCCAGGCCGGCGGCTTCGCCGACGCGGCCCGGGTCCTGACCGCGCCCGACGGCTTCGCCGGCGTCGACGGCCTGTTCCGCTTCCGCGCCGACGGCGTGCCCCAGCACGGCCTGGCCATCCTGGAAGTCACCGCCTCAGGCCCCCAGGTCATCCGCCCCGCCCCCGAGACCTTCACCGGGCAAGGGTTCTGACGCGCTGCACCGGCAGCCTGCGTCCTTCGAGACGGCCCTGCGGGCCTCCTCAGGATGAGGAGAATCTTTATGGCAAAAAGACTCTCCTCATCCTGAGGAGCCGTCGAAGACGGCGTCTCGAAGGACGCACCATGCGTCTCCAGGGCCTTACAGCCTGAACACCCGTTTGGCGTTGCCGCCCAGGAACAGGGCCTTGGTACGCTGGCCTCAAGTCTCTTGCGCTCAAAAGAAACTAACGTATGATCGTTATTAAAAGGGAGGATTACCGTGAGCAACAGCCTGCCGCTCCTGGACTTTGACCTGGGCGAGGATATCGAGATGCTGCGCGACAGCGTCCGCTCCTTTGCCGACCACGAGATCGCGCCGCGCGCGGCCGAGATCGACCGGACAAACCAGTTCCCCATGGACCTGTGGCGCAAGATGGGCGACCTCGGCGTGCTGGGCATCACCGTCGACGAGGAATATGGCGGCGCCGGCATGGGCTACCTCGCGCATATGGTGGCGATGGAGGAGATCTCCCGCGCCTCGGCTTCCGTGGGCCTGTCCTACGGTGCCCATTCCAACCTCTGCGTCAACCAGATCAAGCTGAACGGCACGGCCGAACAGAAGCGCCGCTATCTCCCTAAGCTGATTTCGGGCGAGGATGTGGGCGCGCTGGCCATGTCGGAGCCCGGCGCCGGCTCGGACGTGGTCTCGATGAAACTGAAGGCCGAGAAGCGGGGCGACCGCTATGTCCTGAACGGCAACAAGATGTGGATCACCAACGGGCCCGATGCCCAGACCCTGGTGGTCTATGCCAAGACCGATCCCGCCGCCGGCCCCAGGGGCATCACCGCCTTTCTGGTCGAGAAGGGCTTTGCCGGCTTCTCGACCGCGCAGAAGCTGGACAAGCTGGGCATGCGCGGCTCCAACACCTGCGAACTGGTGTTCCAGGATTGCGAAGTGCCGCAGGAGAACATCCTGGGCCGGCTGAACGACGGCGTGCGCGTGCTGATGAGCGGGCTCGACTACGAGCGCGCGGTGCTCTCGGCCGGGCCGCTGGGCATCATGCAGGCCTGCCTGGACGTGGTGCTGCCCTACGTGCGCGAGCGGCGCCAGTTCGGCCAGCCGATCGGCGATTTCCAGCTCATGCAGGGCAAGATCGCCGACATGTATGTGGCGCTCAATGCCTCGCGCGCCTATGTCTATGCCGTGGGCCAGGCCTGCGACAAGGGCCGGGTCAGCCGCCAGGACGCCGCCGGTGCCATCCTCTATGCCGCCGAGAAGGCGACCTGGATGGCGCTCGAGGCGATCCAGTGCCTGGGCGGCAATGGTTACATCAACGACTATCCCACCGGCCGCCTGCTGCGTGACGCCAAGCTCTACGAGATCGGCGCCGGCACGTCGGAGGTGCGGCGCATGCTGATCGGGCGCGAGCTGATGAAGGGCATGGCATGACCATTCTCGAAAGCCTGGCCGATCCGCGCGGCGACAGCTTCAAGGCCAATGCGGCCGCCATGGGCGCCCTGGTCGCCGACCTGCGCGAGAAGGTCGACGCGATCCGCCTGGGTGGCGGCAAGGCGGCGCGGGACAAGCACCTGGCGCGCGGCAAGCTGCTGCCGCGCGACCGCATCCGCACGCTGATCGATCCGGGCTCGCCGTTCCTCGAATTCTCGCAACTGGCGGGCTTCGGCCTCTATGGCGGCGAGGTGCCGGCGGCGGGGATCATTACCGGGATCGGCCGGGTGGCGGGGCGCGAATGCGTGATCGTCACCAACGACGCCACGGTGAAAGGCGGCACCTATTATCCGGTCACGGTGAAGAAGCACCTGCGCGCCCAGGAGATCGCGGCACAGAACAGGCTGCCCTGCATCTACCTGGTCGACTCGGGCGGCGCCAACCTGCCCAACCAGGACGAGGTCTTCCCCGACCGCGATCATTTCGGCCGCATCTTTTTCAACCAGGCCAACATGTCGGCCGAGGGGATCCCCCAGGTCGCGGTGGTCATGGGCTCGTGCACCGCGGGCGGCGCCTATGTGCCGGCCATGTCGGACGAATCGATCATCGTGAAGAACCAGGGCACGATCTTCCTCGGCGGCCCGCCCCTGGTGAAGGCCGCGACCGGCGAGGTGGTGAGCGCCGAGGAACTGGGCGGTGCCGATGTCCACAGCCGCACCTCGGGCGTGACCGACCACTATGCCGAGAACGACGCCCATGCCCTGGGCATCGCCCGGCGCATCGTTGCCAGCTTCAACACGGTGAAGCGCCCCGGCGTCGAGATCCGCGCGCCGGTCGCCCCGCGCTATCCGGCGGAGGAGCTGCACGGCATCGTGCCGCTGGACGCACGCAAACCCTATGATGCGCGCGAGATCATCGCCCGCATCGTCGACGACAGCGCCTTCGACGAGTTCAAGGCGCTGTACGGCCAGACCCTGGTCACCGGCTTTGCCCATGTCTGGGGCTATCCCGTCGGCATCATCGCCAACAACGGCATCCTGTTTTCCGAAAGCGCCCAGAAGGGTGCCCATTTCATCGAATTGTGCTGCCAGCGCGGCATCCCCTTGATCTTCCTGCAGAACATCACCGGTTTCATGGTCGGGCGGAAATACGAGGCCGGCGGCATCGCCAAGGACGGCGCCAAGATGGTGACCGCGGTCGCCATCGCCAAGGTGCCGAAATTCACCGTGGTGGTGGGCGGCAGCTTCGGCGCCGGCAACTACGGCATGTGCGGCCGGGCCTATTCGCCGCGCTTCCTGTGGATGTGGCCCAATGCCCGCATCTCGGTCATGGGTGGCGAGCAGGCGGCCTCGGTCCTGGCCCAGGTTAAGCGCGACAATATGGAAGCCCAGGGGCAGCGCTGGTCCAAACAGGAAGAAGAGACCTTCAAGGCACCCCTGCGCGAACAGTACGAAACCCAAGGCCATCCCTATTACGCCAGCGCCCGCCTGTGGGACGACGGCGTGATCGATCCGGCCGATACCCGCATGGTGCTGGGCCTGGGGCTTTCGGCGGCGATGAACGCCCCGGCCGAGGCGACCCGCTTCGGCCTGTTCAGGATGTGACCGCGATGTTCGAGAAAATCCTGATCGCCAACCGCGGCGAAATCGCCTGCCGGGTCATCAAGACCGCGCGGCGTCTCGGCATTGCCACGGTCGCCGTCTATTCGGAAGCCGACGCCGGCGCCGCCCACGTCGACCTGGCCGACGAGGCCTGGCCGATCGGGCCGGCGCCGGCGCGCGAAAGCTATCTCGTCGGCGCCCGCATCATCGAGGTCGCCAGGCGCGCCGGCGCCCAGGCGATTCACCCGGGCTATGGTTTCCTGAGCGAGAACGCGGCGTTTGCCGAGGCCTGTGCCGCGGCCGGCATCGTCTTCATCGGGCCGCCGGTCGGCGCGATCCGGGCCATGGGCTCCAAATCCGCGGCCAAGGCCCTGATGGAGAAGTCCGGCGTGCCGATGGTGCCCGGCTATCATGGTGCCGACCAGGATCCCGCCGTGCTGCGCGAGGCCGCTGAGCGCATCGGCTACCCGGTGCTGATCAAGGCCTCGGCCGGCGGCGGCGGCAAGGGCATGCGCGTGGTGGAGCAGGCGGGCGATCTCGATGCCGCCATCGCCTCGGCCAAGCGCGAGGCCAAGTCGTCCTTCGGCGACGACCAGGTGCTGATCGAGAAGTACCTGACCCGGCCGCGCCATATCGAAATCCAGGTCTTCGCCGACAGCCACGGCAACACCGTCTCGCTGTTCGAGCGCGACTGTTCGATCCAGCGCCGCCACCAGAAGGTGCTGGAAGAGGCGCCGGCGCCGGGCCTGAGCCCTGCGCGCCGCAAGGTGATGGGCGAGGCGGCCTGCGCCGCCGCCAAGGCGGTCGGCTATGTCGGCGCCGGCACGGTCGAGTTCATCGCCGAGGGCGACCAGTTCTATTTCATGGAGATGAACACCCGCCTGCAGGTCGAACACCCGGTAACCGAGATGATCACCGGCCTGGACCTGGTCGAGTGGCAGTTGCTGGTGGCCGCGGGGGGCACGCTGCCCCGGACCCAGGAGCAACTCTCGATCAGCGGCCATGCCATCGAGGCGCGGGTCTATGCCGAGGACCCGGCCCGGGCCTTCCTGCCCTCGATCGGCACCTTGCACCATCTGCATGCGCCGGCCGAGAGCGCCCATGTCCGCGTCGACACCGGCGTGCGCGCGGGCGATGCCATCGGCATCCACTACGACCCGATGATCGCCAAGCTGATCGTCTGGGACACCGACCGTGATGCCGCGGCGCGGCGCCTGTCGGCCGCGCTGGCGGATTACGAGGTGGTGGGGGTGCAGACCAACATCGCCTTCCTCAAGAGCATCGTCGATCACCAGGCGTTCCGCGCTGCCGACCTGGACACCGGCTTCATCGGCCGTCATGACGAGGCCCTGCGCCCGCCCGCCGGGCCGGTGCCCCGGCGGGCGCTGGCGACGGCCGCCCTGCGGGCCTTGACCGATCAGGCCCGGGTGGCGGCGGCACGGGCGCGGGGCTCGCTCGATCCCTATTCGCCCTGGAACACCCTGGGGGCCTGGCGGGCCAATGGCGACGGCTACCAGGGCCTGGAATTCCTGGCCGGCAATGAAACCATCCAGGTCCGCGCCCGCCCCAAAGCCGACGGCAGCTATGTCCTGGACTTGCCCGAGGTCTCGGTCCAGGCCCGGGTGATCGGCGAGGCGGCCGGCCGCCTGACCGTGCTGTTCGACGGCGTGAAGCGCCAGGTCTGCGTCGTGCGGCACGGCGACGATATCACCGTGCTGCACGACGGCGTCAGCCACCACCTGCTGCTGGTCGATCCGCTGGCCCCGCCCGATGCGGCCGCCGCGGGGGCCGGCCACCTGACCGCGCCCATGCCGGGCCAGGTGATCCAGGTCCTGGTCGCGGCCGGGGCCGAGGTGACACGCGGCGCGCCCCTGCTGGTGCTGGAGGCGATGAAGATGGAACACACCATCGTCGCCCCCAAGGACGGCACCATCGAGGCGGTCCACTATGCCCAGGGCGACCAGGTGCAGGAAGGGGCCGAGTTGATCACCTTCGTCGACGAGGGCGCGCCATGACCATGCTCGCCCACGTCCGCATCGTCGAGGTCGGCCCGCGCGACGGCTTGCAGAACGAGGCCGGCGTGGTGCCGCTGGCCGACAAGGTGGCCCTGATCGAGGCCCTGGCGGAAGCGGGCTTGCCCGTGGTCGAATCCGGCAGCTTCGTCTCGCCCAAATGGGTGCCCCAGATGGCCGATACCGACCAGGTGCTGGCGCGGCTGCGCCGCAAGCCGGGGGTCAGCTACCCGGTGCTGGTGCCCAACATGAAGGGGCTGGAGGCGGCGATCGCCGCCGGCGCCACCGAAATCGCCGTGTTCGGCGCGGCCTCGGAGAGTTTTTCCAACAAGAACATCAATTGTTCCATCGCCGAGAGCCTGGAACGCTTCGCGCCCGTCTGCGCCGCGGCCCTGGCCGCGGGCGTCAAGGTGCGCGGCTATGTCTCCTGCGTGCTGGGCTGTCCCTATGAAGGGGCGATTGCGCCGGCGGCGGTGGCGCGGGTGGCCAAGGCCTTGAGCGATCTGGGCTGCTACGAGATTTCCCTGGGCGATACCATCGGGGTGGGCACGCCGGGCCGGGCGCGGGTCATGGTGCGGGCGGTGACGGAACTGGTGCCGGTCGAGCGCCTGGCCGTGCATTTCCACGACACCTACGGCCAGGCCCTGGCCAATATCCTGGCCTGCCTGGACCTGGGCATCGGCACCGTCGACAGCGCGGTCGCGGGCCTGGGCGGCTGCCCCTATGCCAAGGGCGCGTCGGGCAATGTCGCGACCGAGGATGTGGTCTACATGCTCAACGGGTTGGGGATCGAGACCGGCGTCGACCTGGGCCGCGTGGCGGCGGCGGGGCGAGCTATTTTGAAGGTTCTGGGACGGCCGCCGGCATCCAAGGTGGCCCAGGTTCTGGCCAAGCGCGACGCCTGACAGAGCGCGCGGACAGGGAGGCAACAATGAACACCATCGCCATGAGCTATGTCAGCGGCCCCTCCAGTGCCCCCCTGCTGGGCATCACCATCGGCCAGGCCCTGGACCGGGCGGCCGAGGCCTGGCCGGATCGCCCGGCGCTGATCGACCGCGGCCAGGATGTCCGCTGGACTTGGGGGCAGCTCAAGGCCCAGGCCGATGGTTTCGCCGCCGGCCTGCTGGCCTTAGGGTTGAGGCCGGGCGACCGCATCGGCATCTGGTCGCTCAATCGCTGGGAATGGACACTGACCCAGTTCGCGGCGGCCAAGGCCGGGCTGATCCTGGTCACCATCAATCCCGCCTACCGCCTGTCGGAACTCGAATACGCCCTGAACCTGGTGGGTTGTGTCGCCCTGGTGAGCGCGACCAGCTTCAAGACCAGCGACTATTTGGGGATGGTGAATGCCCTGGCGCCGGAACTGGCAGCGTCGCAGCCCGGCCACCTGCAAGCGGTGAAGCTGCCCTCCCTGCGCAGCGTGATCCAGATCGGCGGCCCGGCGGCGCCCGGCACCTTTCCCTTCGCCGGCGTCGCCGGCCTGGCCGGTCCCGATCATCACGCCGCCTTGCCCCGTGTTGGCGCGACGCTGCAATTCGACGATCCGGTCAATATCCAGTTCACTAGCGGCACCACCGGCTCGCCCAAGGGCGTCACGCTGACCCACCACAACATCCTCAACAACGGCTATTTCGTCGGCCGCGGCTGCGCCCTCACCGCGCAGGACCGGGTGTGCATTCCCGTGCCCCTCTATCATTGCTTCGGCATGGTCATGGGCAACCTGGCCTGTGTAACCTCTGGAGCATCCATGGTCTATCCCGGCGAAGGCTTCGATCCCTTGATGACCCTCGAGGCGGTGGCGGCGGAACACTGCACGGCGCTGTACGGCGTGCCCACCATGTTCATCGCGCAGCTCGATCATCCGCGCTTTGGCGACTTCGACCTCTCGTCCCTGCGCACCGGCATCATGGCCGGCTCGCCCTGCCCGATCGAGCTGATGAAGCGCGTGGTGGCGCAGATGAACGTTCGCGAAGTCACGATCTGCTACGGCATGACCGAGACCAGCCCGGTCAGCTTCCAGAGCGCGGTCGACGATCCCCTGGAACGCCGCGTGTCCACCGTCGGCCGCATCCACCCGCACCTGGAGGTGAAGGTGGTGGATGCGGAGGGGCGTGTGGTGCCCTGCGGCACCTCGGGCGAATTGTGCACGCGCGGCTATTCGGTCATGCGCGGCTATTGGAACCAGGCCGACAAGACCGCCGAGGCGGTGGATGCGGCGGGCTGGATGCACACGGGCGATCTCGCCACCATCGACGAGGAAGGCTTCTGCAACATCGTCGGCCGGATCAAGGACCTGATCATCCGCGGCGGCGAGAATGTCTACCCGCGCGAGGTCGAGGAATATCTCTACCGCCATCCCAAGATCGCCGACGTGCAGGTCTTCGGCGTCGCCGATCAGAAATACGGCGAGGAACTGTGCGCCTGGATCAAGCTGCGCGAGGGCGAGGCCATGACGGCGGAAGACGTGCGCGGTTTCTGCCACGGCCAGATTGCGCACCAGAAGATCCCGCGCTATGTCCGCTTCGTCGACGACTTTCCCATGACCGTGACCGGCAAGATGCAGAAGTATCTGATGCGCCAGGCCATGGAGGCCGAGCTGGGCCTTGTCCGCGAGAAAACCGCATGACCCGCACCGTCGGCTCGCACGGGCCGACCACCTCGTTGGCGATCCGCAAGGCCGGCCTGCGCCTGATCACCGAACACGGCTTCGAGGCCATGAGCCTGCGGCAACTGGCGGCCGAGGTCGGGCTGCAGACCGCTTCGCTCTACAACCACATCAAGACCAAGCAGCACCTGCTGTTCGAACTGATCCACGAGCATCTGACCGCCCTGCTGGAACAGACCGACGCGGCCCTGGCGCAGGTGGCGGGGGAGAGCCCGACGCGGCGTTTGGAGCGCTTCGTGCTGCACCACCTGACCTATCACATGGAAAAGAAGCGCGAGGTCTTCGTCGCCAATTTCGAGCTGCGCGGCCTGAGCCCTGAGAACTACAAGGTGATTGTCGCCCTGCGCCGGCGCTACGAGGCCAGGCTTATCGCGATCCTGGACGAGGGCGTGGCGGCCGGGATGTTCGACCTGCTCGACACCCAGGTCGCCGCCTATGCCATCCTGGCCATGCTGACCGGGGCCTGCACCTGGTACCGGCCCGACGGCCGCCTGTCGACCGATGACGTGGTCATGCTGCACACCAAGATGCTGCTGAACGGCTGCCTGCATCTGGCGGGTGGGAACACCCCTTCCTGACGTCATTCCGGCGAAGGCCGGAATCCATGGCCGGGACAGGCGAGATGCGGCCGGTTTTCCTGGTCGGGCGGTCCGCGTTGCATCGGAATGGATCCCGGCCTGCGCCGGGATGACGCTGAGAGGTAGTAGGTGCCAAAATGCGACGGATTGCACGACACATCGGCCGGCTGACCCTGGGGCGGCCGCGCTTTTCGCTGGCGGGGCTGGTGGTGGCGCTGGCGTTCCTGGTGCTGCCGCACGACCTGGCCGAGGGGATGCGCCCGGTCATCGCCTGGGACCTGGGTATGCTGGTCTACCTGGCTGGCACCTGGTCGATGATGTTTCGGGCCGACGAGGCGGCGATCCGCGCCCGGGCGCGGGCGCATGATGTCGGCCAGTGGGTGATCCTGGGCCTGATGTTCTTCGGCATCGTCGCCTCGATGGCGGCGCTGGTCGATTTCCTGCGCCTGGCGCAAAGGGACCTGTCGGGCGGCGGCGGGCTGGACCTGGCGCTGGCGGGCTGGACCATGCTGTCGACCTTCGCCATGTTCCATACCCTGTTCGCCGTCCACTATGCCCACGACTATTACGCGGCGCCCGACAATGCCCCGCCGCTGGACTTTCCCGGCGACGACGCGCCCGACTATGGCGACTTCCTCTATTTCTCCTTCGTCGTCGGCTTGACCGCCCAGGTCTCGGACGTGGTCGTGCGCAGCAAGCGCCTGCGCCGGGCGGTGCTGGCCCACGGTGTGGTCTCGTTCTTCTTCAACACCGTGCTGCTGGCGCTGATGGTCAATATCGCCGCAGGATTGCTGGGTTGACGCCATAATTTCGCCGGCTGGGCGGGCCAGGGTCAGCCCATGGGGTGGATCTTTCGCATCATCGGGCGGCTTGCCGCGCTGGTCATCGGCCTGCCGGTCGCCGTCGCGCTGCTTTACGGTGCCGGCGCCCTGCTCGGCGCCTTGTCCCTCCAAGGGGCGCCCGGCGGGGCGCCGGCCGATGGCGTCCAGGTCTTCGTCGTCTCCAACGGCTTCCACACCGACATCGTCGTGCCCATGCAGGCGCAAGAAGTCGACTGGGCGCTGGAACTGCGGCCAGAACATTTCAACGGGGCGAACCCGGTGGCGGCCAGCCACGCCGGCTTTGGCTGGGGCGACCGCGGCTTCTACCTGCAGACGCCGACCCTGGCCGATGTCGAGCCGGACGTGGCCTTCGCGGCGCTCTTCGCCTCCAGCGGCAGCCTGATGCATGTGACCTTGTGGGGCGGCACGCCCGTGCCCGGCCCCAATGTCCGCCCGCTGCGCCTGACGCCGGCGCAGTATGCTCAATTGACCGCCAACCTGCGGGCCGCGTTCCAGCGCGATACGGCCGGCGCGGTACGGCCGATCCCGGGCGCCGGCTACCACTATTACGACGCCTTCTACGAAGGGGTGGGGACCTATTCCCTGTTCGAGACCTGCAATGAATGGACGGCGGCGCAATTGCGGCGGATCGGCGTGGCGGTGGGCTGGTGGGCGCCGTTTCCCTTCGGTGTGATGTGGCATCTCTAGCCCGACTCAGCACGCACCCCTAAGGTGGGGCCATGGCAGGCACGAAGCAGACAAAAGGCACAGGCGCGCGGCGGGGACGCCCGGTCGCCACGGTAAAACGCGGCCAGCGGATCGACCGGCTGGACCGCCGGGCGACGCCGCCCAAAGCCGGCGGCGACAGGGGCGGCAATGGGGGCGGCGGCTGGCTGCGGGGCCGGCGCCCGCTCTACTGGCTGGCGGTGGCGGGCCTGTGGACGGGGATCGCCATCGCCGCGATGGTCGCCTTCTTCGCCTGGGACCTGCCCTCGATGGACCGGCTGAACCAGATCGACCGGCGCCCGGCCGTGCGCCTGGTCGCGGCCGACGGCACCACCTTCGCGACCGTGGGCGATCTCTACGGCGAGGCCCTGGCCCTGAACGACTATCCCGACGTGCTGGTCAAGGCGGTGCTGGCGATCGAGGATCGCCGCTTCTTCGATCACGGCGGCTTCGATCCCCTGGGGATTTTGCGCGCGATGTTCCACAACATCATGGACGGGCGGGTAACCCAGGGCGGCTCCACCATCAGCCAGCAGACCGCCAAGACCGTGTTCCTGTCACCCGAGCGCTCGGTCCGGCGCAAGGTGCAGGAAGCGATCCTGACCCTCCAGCTCGAAAGCCGGCTCAGCAAGGACCAGATCCTGGCCCTCTACCTCAACCGGGTCTATCTGGGGGCGGGCGCCTATGGCATGGACGGCGCGGCACGGCGCTATTTCGGCCATTCGGCCCGGCAGATGACGCTGGCCGAGGCGGCGATGCTGGCCGGCCTGATGAAGGCGCCGTCGCGCTATTCGCCCCTGGCCGACTACAAGGCGGCGAGCGACCGCGCCGGCGTGGTCCTCCAGGCCATGGTCGATGCCGATTTCATCACCGCCGACCAGGCGGCGGCGGCCAAGGCGCTGCCGGCGCGCCTCGCCGCCCGCCCCGCCAGTAATGATGCCCGTTACTTCGTCGACTGGGTGGTCGATCAGGTGGCGGACTATGCCGGGCCCGAGGCGGGCGACCTGATCGTCTCGACCACCCTGGACCTGAAGCTCCAGCGCGCGGCCGAGACGGCGCTCGACACCGTGCTCGACAGCGACGGGCTGAAGCTGGAGGTCGAGCAGGGCGCCCTGGTCGCCATGGCGCCGGACGGGGCCGTGCGCGCCATGATCGGCGGGCGCGACTATGCCGCCTCACCCTTCAACCGGGCGACGAGGGCGCTGCGCCAGCCCGGCTCCGCCTTCAAGCTGTTCGTCTATCTCGCCGCCTTCGAGGCCGGCCTCACCCCCGATACCACCATGGTCGACGCGCCGGTGGAAATCGCCGGCTATCGCCCGTCCAACCTGGAACCGGGCTATGCCGGGGAGATGACCCTGACCTCGGCCTTCGCCCGTTCGGTCAACACCATCGCCGTGCGCCTGCTGGGCCGGGTGGGCGCCCGGAAGGTGGTGGAGATGGCCAAGCGCCTGGGGGTTACCTCCGAGATCCCGGCCAATGCCTCGATCGCGCTGGGCAGTGCCGAGGTGACGCCGCTGGAACTGACCGCCGCCTACGGCGTCATGGCCAACGGCGGCCGCGCGGTCTTCGCCCACGGTATCCGCGAGATCCGCACCGCCGACGGCACCGTGCTCTACCGGCGCGATGCCGGGGCGGCGGCGCGCATCGTCAACGAACAGGTCGTCGGCCGGATGAACCGCCTGCTGACAGCGGTGATCAACGGCGGCACCGGCAAGGCGGCGCAACTGGGCCGGCCCGCGGGCGGCAAGACCGGCACCAGCCAGGACTACCGCAACGCCTGGTTCGTCGGCTTCACCGGCAACCTGGTGGCGGGGGTCTGGATCGGCAACGACGACGGCAGCCCGATGAAGAAGGTCACCGGCGGCGGCCTGCCGGCGCGGATCTGGAAGGCCTTCATGACCGAGGCGCTGCAAGGCGCCCCGGCGACGCCGCTGCCCGACATGCAGGAAGACCAGGACCTGCTCGACCGCCTGGTCGATTTCCTGGGCGGCGGCGAAAGCGTGCCGGCCGATCCCGGCCTGGCCGTCGAGGACGGCGCCGCCCCGCCCGCGGCACCCACGCGCCCGCGCGCGGCGCCGATCCCGGACTATCCGGTGGACCGCAACCGGTAACATCGAGGCGACTACCGGGGCGCAGAACAGTAACCTCTTTCGTCATCCCGGCGTAGGCCGGGATCCACTGTCGTGCAGGGGCTGGGACACAAGACCAGTGTTGCGATGCTGCCCGAGCCCGCCATTCCAGTGGATCCCGGCCTTCGCCGGGATGACGGTTAGGGGTGTAAGAGCGGTCGCCCTTCAACGGGCACGTCAAGTCGCCATCGGCACGCCGTGATCCTTGTCGTCGGTCAGGATCTCGAAGGCCGCGCGGTGGGTGGTGCGCAGTAACAAGGGCGGTTGCCCGGTGCGTTCGAGGGTAAGGTCACAGGCAGCGATCTTGGAATTCAGGCAGGTGTGGCTGCCGCCGGGCGGGTTGTAGTAGGTCAGGCCGACGAAGTCCCCGGGTGTCGCCTCGAAGCGGCCGTGCATGGCCACGCCCGGTGCGCGGCTGCTGAAATCCCAATGGAAGTAACCCCAGCGGCCACGGGCACGCAGGGCTTGGGCGATGGTGTTCAGGCGGTATTCCTCGCGGCCCACCCGCAGCACCAGGATGGTCAGGGGCGGGGTCCAGATCGGGCCCAGCTTCAGCCGGGCGGTGATCACCTCGAGGAAGGCGTCGGGCTGGTCGTCGAAGCCCACCACCTGGCCCCAGGCATAGGTGTCGGTGTGCTTGGACCCCCAATTGTGATTCTCGCTGCCTACCCAATCCTCGATCGGCCAGGACACGCCGTCGACCTCCAGGCTGCCGCTGAAGCGCACGAAGGGGCGTGGCGTCACCGCCTTGGCCTTGGGCAGGCGCGCGGCATAGTAGCCCTCGGGCAGGAACAGCACGGGCGCGCCGCCGCCCTCGTAGCGCAGGTCCCAGCGCAAGCGGTGGGGCGCCTGCACTTCGCCCTCTAATCGGCCGGGTGTCAGCGCGGCCGCGCCGATGCGCACGTCCAGGCCGCCGTCGCCGAACCGGCAGGCGGCCAGGGGGATCTCGCTCTTGCCGGCCCGGATGCCGGCGTGCTCGTCGAAGCGGATCGCCCACAATTCGCCGATGGCCTGCTCGGGCCGGCCGTGCGGCGAAAAGATCGTGTAGCGGATCCAGAATGCCTGCCTGGTGGTCGGATGGTTGGCGCGCAGGAACCAGCTCTCGTAATGGCCCGGGCGCTGGCCGGCCTGGTAGCGCATGCGCTGCCAGGGCGTCGGGTCGGGGGGCGGGCTGGTCGTCGTCATCGCACACCAAGGGTCGATCGTTCTGGCCGCTATCGAGCCAGGCATTTTCCAGGGCCGTCAATTACTCACCACCGCCATGCACGCGCACCGGGTGGTGAAGCCGCCGGTCTTCCTGTCGTATAGCGATACGCGACGAGGGGAGAGGGCCGTGACCCAGCTCGAAAAAGCCGTGAAGTTCCAGGCCCTGCATGCCAGGCCGGGGGCCTTCGTGATTCCCAATCCCTGGGATGCGGGCTCGGCCCGGATTCTCTCGGCACTGGGTTTCGAGGCGCTGGCGACGACCAGTGCCGGCCTGGCCTTCGCGCTGGGCCGCCGCGACGGCGAAGGCGCGATCAGCCGGGACGAGACCCTGGCCAACGCGAAACTGATCGCCGAGGCGACCGATCTGCCTGTCGCCGCCGATCTGGAGAATGGCTTTGGCGATGCGCCCGAGGCGGCGGCGCAAACCATCCGCCTGGCTGCCGGGGCCGGCCTGGTCGGCGGCTCGATCGAGGATGCGACGGGCAACGCCGACCGGCCGATCTATGATTTCACCCGTGCGGTCGAGCGGGTCGCCGCTGCCGTCGAGGCGGCGCGGGCGCTGCCTTTTCCCTTCACCTTCGTCGCCCGGGCCGAGAATTTCCTGCACGGCCGGCCCGACCTCGACGACACGATCCGCCGTCTTCAGGCGTTCGAGGCGGCCGGTGCCGATGCCCTCTTTGCCCCCGGCCTGCCGGGGATCGAGGCCATTCGCACTGTCTGTGCCGCGGTCGGCAAGCCGGTGAACGTGGTCATGGGCCTGAAAGGCATGACCTATTCCGTGGCCGACCTGGCCGCCGCCGGGGTGCGCCGGATCAGCCTGGGCAGTGCGCTCGCCCGCGCCGCCCTGGGCGGTTTCGTGCGCGCGGCGCAGGAGATCAGCGAGCACGGCACCTTCGGCTTCGCCGACCAGGCCCTGCCCTTCGCGCAGGCCAACGACTTCATGTCCCACGGATCAGGAGACCGGTAAACGATGCCCGATACCACGAGCCTGCTGACCTTTTCCCTGGTGGCGCTGGGCATGGTGCTGACGCCCGGGCCCAATATGGTCTATCTCGTCTCGCGCTCGATCTGCCAGGGGCGGGTGGCGGGCCTGATCTCGCTGGGCGGGGTGGCGCTGGGCTTCGTCTTCTACATCCTGTGCGCGGGGCTGGGCATCACCGCCCTGGTCTTTGCCGTGCCTTACGCCCATGACGCGCTGCGCCTGGCCGGGGCCTGCTACCTCCTCTACCTGGCGTGGCAGACGGTGAAGCCGGGCGGGCGCTCGCCCTTCCAGGTGCGGGCCTTGCCCCAGGACAGCCCGCGCAAGCTGTTCGTCATGGGGCTGGTGACCAACCTGCTGAACCCCAAGATCGCCATGCTGTACCTGTCGCTGCTGCCCCAGTTCATCGACCCCGACCGGGGCAGTATCTTCGGCCAGACGCTGGCGCTGGGCGCGGTGCAGGTCGCCATCAGCGTCTCGGTCAACACCTTGATCGCGCTCACCGCCGGCTCGGTCGCCGGTTTCCTGGCCGGCCGGCCGCTGTGGCTGGTGGTGCAGCGCTGGCTCATGGGTACGGTGCTGGCTGGCCTCGCGCTGAAGATGGCGACCGAGGCGCAGCGCTGAGCGCGGTGGCTCAGCCGTAGCGGTGCAGGGCGGCGCCGTTGGCGCGCAGCCAGGCGCGGGCCTCGTCGGCATCGTCGACCAGTTGGTCGACCAGGGCCCAGAAGCGCGGGGCGTGGCTGAACACCGTGAGGTGGGCCACCTCATGGGCGACGACATAGTCGAGGACATAGGCCGGCGCCAGGATCAGGCGCCAGGAGAAGGAAAGCTCGCCCCGGGGCGAACAACTGCCCCAGCGGGTGGAAGGGTCGCGCAGGGTCAGGCCACGGATTTCCTTCTCGGTCTGCGCGGCATAACGCTCGGCCCGGCGCTTGATCTCGGCCCGCGCCCGGGCGCGCAGGAAATCGTGTACCCGGCGCGAAAAATGCTCCAGGTCGCCGGTAACGTGGATCTCGCTGCCCTCGATCCAGGCGGCGCCGCGGCGGGTGGCGGTGCCCGGCGGGACATGGACCAGGCGGTGGGTTTCGCCCAGCACCGGCACCTTGGCGCCGCGGCGGAAATGGATCTTGGGCGGCATGCTGGCCAGGCGCTCGGCAATCCAACTCGAATTGCCGATGGCAAAGGACAGGCCTTCGCGCTGCGAAACCCGGCTGGGCAGGGTGAGCACCACCACCTCGCGCCGCTGATCGACCCGCAGCAACAGCCGGCGGGCCCGGTCGGACTTGCGCAATTCAACCGGAATGGGTGTGCCTTCGATATCCAGAAACAGCTCGCTCACGGGGGTGGTCCTACCTCGAACGTCGTTACTCCGGTCGGTCCAGTTTGACCAATCGGCCCCGTTTAGGTTCGCTGCGGGAGACGCAAGCATCGAACCTGGCGGTGCGCGGTCTGGGTCTATGGCGGCAGTCTAGCAGGGCGCCGCGAAGCGACGCGAGTCGTCTTTGCTGCCGTGCCGCATTATCCCGCCCCCAGGATCCCGCCGGCCGCCGCAGCAATCGGAATGAACGTTCATTCCGGTTGCTGGCGCCTGATCGCAGCGCCCTTCGAAACCGCCTACTCTAAAATTACGGCGCTTGCGCAAATCGCGAAATCGGGTATCGTGCGCGGAATGAACGTTCATTCCGAACTTTGACGGCGTGGCGTGACACGGATATGACGGGGGCTCGCCTCCAGGAGATCGGGATCGTGACGGTTGACGGCGGAGACGGGATGGCCAGGGCGGCGGCGCTGGTCGCGCTGCAGGGGGCGGGGGCTCCGCTCGCTGCCGGCGGCCGGGCGGCCGGGATCATCGAGGCGGCCCTGGCCCTGTTTGCCCAGCGCGGCTTCGATGCCACCTCGGTGCCGGAAATCGCCGCGGCCGCCAAGGTCGGCACCGGCACCATCTACCGCTATTTCGACACCAAGGAAGCCCTGGGCAATGCCGCCTGGCAGGCGGCCAAGCGCAGCCTGGCCCTGGCGATCGCCCCGGTATTCACCGCCCCGCCCGCGCCCGGCACCCCGGCCGACCAATGCCGGGCCCGCTTCATGGGGCTGTGGAAGGCCGGCGGCACCTTTGCCCGCGAGTGGCCGGCCGCCTTCCACTTCCTGGAATTCCACCACGAACCGCGCTTCCTCGACCGGCAGAGCCTGCGCCTGTCGGAGCAGATGATGGCGCCGATCCACGGCTGGATCGCCGATGCGCAAGCCAAGGGCGTGATGGTGCCGCTGCACGGCGAGGCGCTGGCGGCCCTGGTCTGGGGCGCCCTGGGCGGGCTCGTCCGCCACACCGTGATGATGAACCAGCCGCTCGACGATCGCCTGCTCGAAGAAACCGGGGCCGCGCAATGGCATGCCGTGGCCGCCCCCGCCGTATCCGCCCCTGTCGTATCGCTTGGCACCGCCTGACCCCTCGAACAATCCTCAAGGAGAGCCCTCATGACCACCACCCGGCCGCTGGCCCTCGTCACCGGTGCCTCGAGCGGCATCGGCAGCGATCTTGCCCGCGAACTGGCCGCCGACGGCCACGACCTCATCCTGGTCGCCCGCAGCGAGCCGGCGCTCCAGGCCCTGGCCCAGGAACTGGCCGGCAAGCACGGCGTGACCGCGACCGTGATCCTGGCCGACCTGGGCGATCCCGCGGCCCCCGCCGCCTGTTCGACGAGATCGCGGCCCGTGGCCTGACGGTCGACGTGCTGGTCAACAATGCCGGCTTCGGCGACGGCAACGACTTCCACCAGGCGCCGCGCGACAAGACCCTGGGCATGATCCAGGTGAACATCACGGCGCTGACCGACCTGATGCACGCCTTCCTGCCCGGCATGGTGGCGCGCGGCCGCGGCCGCATCCTCAATGTCGCCTCGACCGCGGCCTTCCAGCCGGGGCCCAGCATGGCGGTCTATTGCGCCACCAAGGCCTACGTGCTCAGCCTGTCGGAAGGGGTGGGCGAGGAATTGCGCGGCACCGGCGTCAGCGTGACGGCGCTGTGCCCCGGGCCGACCCGGACCAATTTCATGGAGGTCGCCAACGTCGCCGACAATGCCCTGTTCCAGAAGGGCTATGTCCCGGTGATGACCTCGGCCAGCGTCGCCACCATCGGCTACGATGCCATGAAGCGCGGGCAGATGATCGCCATCGCCGGCTTTGCCAACAAGGTCGGCGCCTTCTCCAACCGGCTGATGCCGCGCGTGGTGATCCGGCGCCTGACCAAGCGCCTGCTGGCCTCGGGTCGGCACTAGGGCCAAAAAATGGCACCGCCGCCCCAAGCGACGCTTGCGCGCGGCGGTGGCGGCGTCCCATCATGCTTGATGAGGAAGCAATAAGCGGGAGGGCACCCATGACCGTCGAACTGATCCTGAAGATAAAGGGGAGCGATGTCGTCACCGTCGGCCCCGAGGATTCGATCGAGGCCACGGCCAGTCTGCTCAGCGCCCGCAAGATCGGCGCGGTGGTGGTCAAGGACCGCGAGGGCGGGGTGATCGGCGTGCTGTCGGAACGCGACGTGGTGCGCGGCATCGCCCAGGCCGGTGCTGCCGCCCTGACCAAGCCGGTGAAGGAACTGATGACCGGCAAGGTCGTCTCGTGCCGGCTGCAGGACAGCGTCACCGAAGTCATGGGCCGCATGACCGACCGCCGCATCCGTCACCTGCCGGTGATCGAGGACGGCAAGCTGGTCGGCATGATCTCGATCGGCGACGTGGTCAAACAGCGCATCGACGAAGCCCTGCTCGAGGCCGACGAGCTGAAGCGCTACATCGCCACCGGCTGATGGGCCCGCGGCAGCGGCGCGGGGTAAGGCCAGGGGGTGGCAATCGATCATGGCTCTTGTTGTCGACTGGCGGCGTGATCTTCACGGTGCCGCGCGTCTGGCCTTCACCGGCGTCGACCGGGTGACCGGCATCGTCGAGGCCATGCACGCCAATATCGCCGGCCGGGCCCTGCCCTTGGGGGCCGGTACCGACGGGCGGACCCGGGGCATCACCGGCCTGGTCTACCGCACCATCCAGACGATCAACGGCGGGCTCGGCGCCGGGGTCGACCGCGGCTTTGCCCTGCTGGGCCAGGGCCGGCCGGCCCTGCCCGGCCCGGTCGCGGACCGCCGGCGCGAAGCCTGGCTGGCCGCCCTCAACGGCGTGATCGGCGATCATCTGGACGAGACTGTCAACCCGCTGGCCATTCCCATGACCTTCCGCCGCGGCGGGCAGGCGCTCGACCTCGAGCCCCAGGCCCTGCGGGCGCGCCTGGGCAGGGTCGGGGGCCACCTGCTGGTCCAGGTCCACGGCCTGTGCATGAACGACCTGCAATGGCACCGCAAGGATCACGATCACGGCGACCGCCTGGCTGGAACCTTCAAGGTTGTCCCGGTCAAGCTGCACTACAACACCGGGCGTCACATCTCGCTGAACGGCCGCGATTTCGCGCTGCTGCTGGACAGGCTGGTGGCGGCCTGGCCGGTGCCGGTCGAGCGCATCACCCTGCTGGGCCACAGCATGGGCGGCCTGGTCACCCGCGCCGCCTGCGCCCATGCCCGGCAGGCGGGGCTGTCCTGGCTCGACCGCGTGGGCGAGATCGTCTACCTGGGCACGCCCCATCACGGCGCCCCGCTCGAGCGCGGCGGCCACTGGCTGCAGACGACCGCCGAGATCAGCCCCTATCTCGCCCCCATCGCCCGGTTGGGCCGCTTGCGCTCGGCCGGGGTCACCGACCTGCGTCACGGCAATATCGCCGACGAGGACTGGGCCCAGGGCGACCGTTTCGCCCGTGCCGCCGGCCGGCGCCGGCACCCGCTGCCGCTGGCTTCCGGGATCCGCCACTTCGCCGTCGCGGCCAGCCTGGGACAGGCTGCCGGGGACGCCAAGGACCGCCTGATCGGCGACGGCCTGGTGCCGCTGGACAGTGCCCTGGGCCGTCATCCCGACCCGGCCTGGCGCCTGGATTTCGCGCCCGAGCATAGCTTGACCCTGTTCGAGACCAGCCACTGGGACCTGTTGTCGTCGCCGGCGGTGGCCGACCGGCTGGTGTCCTGGCTCGGGTCATGAAGGTTACCCTCGACCTCGACGTGCTGGTCGTCGAGGGCAAGCTGACGCCGGAGGAAGCCGAACGCCTGGCCACCCTGGGCCGGCGCTCGACCGGCATGCTGGCCTTCAACCTGCTGGTCGGCTTCGGGGTCCTGGCGGTGGCGGCGGGGGTGCTGGCCCTGGTGCCGGCCGCCGCCACGGCAATCGCCATCGGCCTGGTCGTGGCGGCGGTGGGCCTGATCGTCGACCGCACCGCCGCCGACGACTGGGGCCTGCTGGCCCAGATCTGCATCATCGTCGGCGCCCTGATCGCGGCCGGCGGTGCGCTGACCGAGGGCGCGTTCGGCGCCCCGGCCTTCCTGGCGGTGGCGCTGGTCTACGGCATCACGGCGGTATTGGCGGGCAGCAACCTGCTGGCCGCCCTGGCGATCCTGGCGGTGTCGGGGGCCGTGGGGGCGCAGGCCGGCTATCTGGGCGCGGCCACCTACGGCGTGATGATCCCCGATTCGAGCCTGGCCATCGTGGTCATGCTGGTCCTGGGCGGGGCTTTGCTGGGCCTCTCCCGGCTCGTCGCGGCGTCGGCGGCGGTGCTTGCCCGGGTCGGCGCGGCAACGGCCATGATCGTGGCCAACTTCGGCTTCTGGGTCGGCTCGCTGTGGGGTGATGAAATCGATCTGGGCGGGGCCCAACCCTATGCCGTGCCCGAAATGGCCTTCATCATCGCCTGGGCCGTGGTCCTGCTGGTGGTGGCGATCCTGGCGGCGCGGGCCGGGGCCCGCTGGACCCTGAACTGCGCCG